>JAYVSL010000101.1:0-31909 GCA_043775355.1 Planctomycetota bacterium | reverse complement strand
GATTTTGTCAGGGCCAGCGCGTCGGTGATGCTGCCTTGACTGGAATATGGGCCTGGCATTAACAGGCCGATGACTTTGTCCGGACCGAGCGCATCGACGGCCATGGTCGCGACCAAAGCGGAGTCGATGCCGCCCGACAATCCGAGCACGACTTTACGTTGCTGGGTTTTTTTGCAGTAATCGCGAATGCCCGACACCAAACCATCGTAGATATCTTCGAGCGGCTCTGGCACCCGTGGCTTGGGCACCGGCTTATTCACATCGCCAATAATGACGGCTTCGCGCCAACGCGGCGCATCAACGTAATAGGTTCCGTCGGGTCCGATCAGCGCGCTGTCTCCATCAAATAAAAGTTCATCATGAGCGCCAACCTGATTGCAGTATGCGACCGGCACGTTGGTGCGTTTAGCGACGTTGGCGATGACTCGGTTACGTAACTCTGGTTTGCCCGCATGATAAGGCGAAGCGGAAACATTGACGATCACATCGCAGGTGCCGATCAATTCTTTCACCGGATCAATGCCGTAACGAATTCCGGAAAAGTCAGCGCTCCAAATATCTTCGCAAATAGTCAGGCCAATGCGTTTGCCAGCGAGTGTGATAACGCACGGTTTCGTACCTGGACGGAAATACCGACGCTCATCAAAGACGTCGTAATCAGGCAGCAACCGTTTGTGATAACTGGCGATGATCTGTCCGCCTGCGATGGCGACCAAAGCGTTCGCCAAGGACGGACCAGGACCAGGATCGAGTGGTTCAACGCAACCGATCAGCGTCGGCAAAGGCAAATCGCGCGCCAACGATTGTACCAAAGCCCATTGTTGATCGACGAACCACCGACGCTCAAGCAAATCGCGCGGGGGATAACCGCCGCAGGCAGCGAGCTCTGGGCAAACCAGCAGATCGGCGCCTTCCGCTTTCGCTTGGTTTGCTGCCGCGCGGATCGCCGCACCCGCTGCGCCAAGATCACCGATGAGTAAATTGAGCTGAGCCAGGGCAATGCGCATGATCGAATCGTGGTGCCTCGGCTCCGCTGTCCAGCGATGGCGCAGGCACGGTGGGGGAACAAGTCTCTCAATTTCACGGCGTTTCTGCGCAGGTTTTTTGATCGTGAGGTGGATAGACAACACCGATCTATGTTTGACGGTATAGGAACGCTCGTCGTCACGTTTCGCCCAGGAGATTCTATGTCACGCTTTTTCATGCGTCATTGGTGGGTGATCGGCCAGCAGTTAGTTTTGGTATTGGCTTTCACCTTTTCAGCGCAGGCAGCAGTCAATGACGTGCTGATGAAGGGGCGCGTGATGATACTTGGCGACAGCATCACCGACGCAGGCATGTACGTGAATTATCTGACCGAGCGCCTGGCGCGTCAGCACGGGAAATTGCCGGATCTCATTTCTATCGGTTTAGCGAGTGAAACCGTTTCCGGATTATCGGAGAAAGCCCATCCCTTTCCGCGTCCGTGCGTTCATGAACGACTCGGGCGTGCGCTTGAACGCATTAAGCCGCAAGTGGTCATCGCCTGCTACGGCATGAATGATGGTATTTATCATCCGTTAGATGACGCGCTGATGAAAGCATTTCAACAGGGCGTCAATAAATTGGTTGAGCAATGTCGCGCTACCGGTGCGGTGGTCATCTGGCTCACCCCGCCGCCGTTCGATCCGCTACCGGTGAAAGGGAAGCTTCGTCCAGCGGGCGCGGAGGACTACAGCTACATGGCGCCATTCGAGGGTTATGCGGGAGTGCTCGAATCATTTGCGCGCTGGCAATTGACGATCCCTAAAAAGACCGCGCAGGTGATCGACCTCAATGGGCCAATGACCGCGTACATCGCCAAGCGACGCGTGAGTGAGGCCAATTTTAAGTTCAGCGGAGACGGCATTCATCCGTCGGATCAAGGTCATTTGTTGATGGCAGATTTGGTACTTACCGCACTGGGCTACCCAAGCGTTGGTGAAGATCTTGGTAAAGCGACCACCACGATTCATGCGGATCCATTATTTGAGCCAATCAAAAAGTGGCGCGAGACGCGTTCGAACGGCTGGCGTGATTATGTTGGCTACACGCGCGGAAAAACCGTGAACCGCGCAACCGTTACGGATATTGAAGAGAACGTGAGCGAAATAGCCAAGACGATCAATGCAGGTTTGGCGAAGTAACGCTGCTTGATTGCCAAAGCCTTTTCGCCAAGAAGTCATCATGGATTGATCACGACCGGGTTGAGCAAGCGTCAAAGCATTCTTTTTTTTCGCAGACAGGACCGCACATGACCACCGCCATTCGCAATCATCATCCGCTCATGGACTATCGCCGATTCGGTCAGACCGGACGCATGTTGTCTGCAGTGACGCTGGGTGGCATGCGCTATCAGCACGGTTGGGATGCGCCGCGTGAGCAGATTCCTGCGGCTATGCGCGAACAATGTGCGCGCATGGTGACCATGGCGCTGGATGCTGGAATAAATCACATCGAAAGCGCACATGGGTACGGCAAAAGCGAAACGTGTTACGGCCTCGTATTGAACGATGATCTGAAGATTCCTCGTAGTCGTTACCATTTGATGACGAAGGGTGCGCCGCAAACGGCAAGCGAAGCGCGGCGATTGGTCGAGGAACAACTCAAGGCGCTCAAGACCGATCATATCGATCTCTACGGTTGGCATGGCATTAATAATGCGGAGCTGTGTCGCATCGCCATCGCCAAAGGTGGCCCGGTCGAAGAGCTACTGAAAATGAAACGTGAGGGCATGATTGGTGACGTGGGTTTCAGCACGCACGCGCCGTTAGAAATTATTTGCGAGGCGATTGGCTGTGGTTTGTTCAGCTTCGTTAATCTGCACTACTATTATTTCTTCCAACGTCACGCCGGTGCCGTGGCGTTGGCGGCAGCGCATGATATGGGCGTATTTATTATTTCTCCTAATGACAAGGGTGGGCAATTATTTAATCCCTCGCCGTTGCTGCGACAGCTCACCGCGCCGTTGACGCCCATTCAGTGGAATGCTCGCTGGTGCTTGCGTACGCCGCAGGTCCAAACTCTGTCGTTTGGCATGACGGAACCAGCGCATATCGAAGAAATGCGTGGTATTTTCCCAGCGATCACGCCGCTGTCGGCGCGCGATCTGGCCATCACCGCACGCATAGATGCGCGTACTGCCTATGATCCGATCGGCGCCTATGAAGGCTGGGAATTACTCGGCGATCCATCGGGCATCAACATTCCTGAAGTGCTGCGCTATCGCCGCATGTGGCAATGCTGGGATCAAGAAGCCTTCGGGCGATATCGCTACAATATGTTTGAAGCAAAAGGCCATTGGTTCCCAGGGACGTACGCGAGCGAAGACGCGATTGCGAAAATCGATCGCTCACGCTGGCCTGAGGGCGTTGATGTCGCGGCATTATTGCGCGAAGCGCACGGGAAATTTTATCGCCCGAAGGTTTAGATGACAGATTGCCTGGAAAGGCAATCTTAACAGGAGGACGCAGAGGCGCAGAGCAATCATGAGATCGCAGGTGAGGGAGAGGTGGCGAAAAGTTGCCCCTGTCTTCAGTCGAATCTGAACATCCTTCTTCTCTGCCTCTGCGCCTCTGCGCCCTCATGTTCAATCTTGTATTTCCAGGGCATTTTTCAGCGCGCCTGGCCGTTTCCTCGGCAGATCCATTTGTAGGTACACAATTCACGGATGCCCATTGGCCCACGGGCGTGGACACGATTGGTACTGATACCGACTTCAGCGCCAAAGCCGAACTGGCCACCATCGGTGAAGCGCGTCGAGGCGTTGTGATAAACACAGGCGCTATCGACTTGCGCTAAATATTGCTCAGCGGCGTTAGTGTCGCGGGTGATAATGCTGTCGCTGTGATGACTGCCGTAGCGCTCGGTAAAGTTGATCGCTTCATTGAGATCAGCGACGACTTTGACCGCCAAAATGAGTGCAAGAAATTCAGTCGACCAGTCGACTTCCGTCGCCGTGATCGCGTTAGGCATTAAAAGCTTGGCTTCGGCGTCGGCGCGAACTTCAACTTTGGCTCCGGCCAGAGTCGCGGCTAAGCGAGGCAGAAATTGCGCAGCGATCGCACGATCGACCGCGACATGTTCGATCGAATTGCAGACACCAGGTCGTTGGCATTTGGCATTAAGGATCAGTTTGAGTGCGAGTTCCTGATCTGCGTGATGATGCACATAGATACTGCACACGCCCTTGTCGTGTTTGATGACCGGAACTTTACTGCAAGCGACCACGGCTTGGATTAATGCTTCGCCGCCACGAGGAATCACCAGATCAATCGCGTCGTCGCGCGATAACAGCAGGGGAATCAATTCGCGTTCGGGTTCTTGCACGAGTTGTACGGCGTCTGGATTAACTCCCGCATTCGTTAATCCATGACGAAAAGCTTCGGCCAAAGCGCGATTGCTGTGCGCGGCTTCTTTGCCTCCGCGCAAAATACAAACGTTGCCAGAACGCAGGCATAAACTGGCGGCGTCAACCGTGACGTTCGGACGGCTCTCAAAAATAATCGCCACCACGCCAATCGGCACGGCGATTTTCTGCGCCCGAATACCCTGCGCGATGGTGCGCTCCTCCAAGATCTGGCCGACTGGATCTGGCAAGGTGCCGACGTCGCGCACATCAGCGACGACGCTGTCGAGTCGATTGCCGTCCAAACGCAAGCGTTCAATCATCGCTGGCGCAAGTCCATCGCGCTGTGCTTGCGCCACGTCTTTGGCGTTGGCGATGCGGATAACATCAGCCTGCATCGCCAGCGCGTCAGCGGCGGCGATTAACGCAAGACGGCGGGCGCTGTCCGGCAGTAACGCGACTTGGCGGGCAGCAGGCCGCGCCCGCGCGCAGAGGTCCGCGACATGAGTCGAAAGCCGCTTCATCACGCTGGTCGCAATTTTCTTCTTGGCCGAAAGGTTGATTTTTACCGTGCCTTTTCCCTTGGCCTTAGGTTTTGCACCCTTGGCTTTAGCAATCGACTTGGCTGGGCGGGCAGATGCTTTCATGGCGCGCAGTCTTGGCCTGTTCACAGATGGGCAAGCGGAGGTGTCTGGATGATCACTGCGTGGTGAAGTAGATCTCACTGCATAACCAACAAACAACGAACAGGAGGCGCGGAGACGCGGAGATCAGAGGAGGGGAAGAAACTTGCCGGATTTTATTCTCCTCTTTCCTCCGCGTCTCCGCGCCTCCTGTTCGATTTCCTTCTCGTTTTAGTGAGCGCCTAGTTCAATGGCCTGGTGTGCGTGTCGCCTCAGTTAGCGCAGTCGCTTCAGCAATCGCGGCAATCGCGATCACCGCCGCATCCAGCGAACGCACCACGCTATGGCAATGGCGCGTGAGCATGCAATTGGCTGCGCCGTCTTCGGCGGGACGCCAGTCGGTGCGCAATCCGATCACGGGAATATTTCGCGCCACGGCCCAGCCGGCCTCGAAACACGTTCCGCTATCGGCGTCGGCGCCATCGAGCACGGCCAGCATCACGGTGGCCTGCGCTAAATGGTCGATACAGGCTTTGGCGATCAGGTCGTAGCGTGGTTTGCCTGAGGCATCGGCGTCGAAGGCGGCGCAGAATTCTTGCGGCACCAACACTCGCATGTGCGCGAGGCGAGCACGCAAAATGACGGCATTTGCCGCGTTCCATTCGCGTTCGGCGTTGGTGAATAACGGTCCGGCGTAATATAGTGTCGACATGGTGCAGAGACTATGGCGCGATTACCGATGTGCCCAGGGCCGCGTCGAGGTCGGCTCGGGTACGCAAGACTTTCGATGAACCATCGCGACGGACAATCATGAAACAGCTATCCGTCCGACCGAATAACGACCAGCGATTAAAAGCTTTGGGAGTGTACAGCAGCACGGCCTGCAGCCCATCCGCTGGCGTGGTGGCAGTGATCGCGAAACGCACCGCTTCATCACCACTGTTGTACATCGGCGGCAAAGCGGTGCGATTTTCTTGGTTACTGGTCACCCATATGCGCGCTTCGGCAGCAGCAACATTACTGCGCAGCAATACTTCCCACCTGGGCATCAGGTGCAGATTTCCAAGCGAAGCGAGCGCCATGGTCAAAACGCCGACGGCCATCACCGGAGAAATACGCAGCCAGCGCACACCGCACGCCAGCGTCCAACCGATCCCGAGTCCGCCACCGATGATCGCTGCGATTCCCATGGCCGGTAAAACTCCAGCCGGGCCAAAGATTCCTGCGCCCACGGGAAGGAGCAACGCGAGCGCACCGATCAGAAAATGACTAAGGCGAGGGCGCTCTGACAACAGCCACTGCTGCCAATCGGGCGCAGCATCAGGCGCCGCTTTTGGCGCAGTATCGGGCGGAGTATCCATGTTCGCATGACACCTTTCCTAAGCGCTGACGCCAGCAACATTTGGCCGAAGTCAGGCGCGGTGTGCGCTCGCCGATGATCGCTTAAACTCAGCGCTTGGTTTTCATCACGAAACGAAACCGGGTGGAATGCCGCTTGGCATTCCACCCGGTTGGTGGTGAAAGCGCGACGAATTTACTTGCCGGGAATTTTATTAATCGTGTGCGCCAGATCGACGGTGATCGGCGTGCCGTCGGCGCTGGAGATCTTGAACTTGATCTGCTGTTGCATCACCACTTTGAGGTCGTCGAGTTTGATGGTGACTGATTTTTTATCGGCAGAAAGCGTCACGCCGGTGACCTCAACGCGATCGCGGCCTTTTTTATTGGGTTCGCTGACTTTGAAATCATCCGAGCCATAGTTGTCGGTGTATCGATAATTCCAGCGGGTGACGGTGTAGTTGTCTTTGTCACCAGCGGTTGCTGGATCAAGCTCGGTCTGAAAACCGACGGTGACGCTATCAGCGTTTACTTTCAGCGCATTGGGCAGCAATACCGGTTTGCCGGTGTAGCGTACGCGATGCAGACAGCCTTCTTTGCCAGCGTTGGTCTGCCAGCCGCGCATGCCGGTCAAATACAGTTGGCCGTCGGTTTTACTAAAGCGTGCGCGCATCATCGACGACTGGAAATTCAGCGGAAATTTCACCACGCCGCCTTGTGGTACACCGCCAACTTCTTCGAAGGGCATGACGAACAGCGACGACTGGCCATAACTCATATGCAGCAAGCTGCCTTTGAGTGGACCCCATTTGTCGCTCGATACCCACACCTGACCGCCACTGGAATTATCCATCGCCATCGGGATCCAACAGATGGGCGGATCATAGGTGGTTGGCTTGGGCGTGACGTGCGCGCCACCCATAAAGCCGTAAAATCCGCCTTCTTTGACCAAATTCACGCGGCACGCGGGCGTCCAGTTGCCTTGATTGTCGCTATTGGTCAGCGGATACCCATCACCGCCACCCATGCCGTTGGGCGCACGCATGCCAGTAGCGTAATGACTGAGGGTCGAACCGTCTTTCGAAACTTTCAGCACGCGACCTTGGTGTTCGCTATCTGAATCGCCGAGATTTGAACCTTTGTTATAATAAAAATTACCGTCTTTGTCGGTTTCTAAACAGAGCGCGAATTCATGATACATCTTGGTGACTTCGCAGTCGCCATTGAAGTTCTCATAGAAATCGGCTTCGCCGTCGTGGTTAAGGTCATGCAAGCGCACGATGCGATCGCGGCAGGTAACGTAGACCACCTCGTCGACGATCTTCAGGCCGAGCGCTTGGAATAAACCAGAGGCGTAACGCTTCCAGGTCAATTTGCTGAGCGTGGCATCGACGCCCGACACGATCCACACATCGCCGTCGATGGTGGACACCGCGATGCGGCCATCTTTGAAGAAATCGAGTGCGGTCGTGCGCATGTAGCACTTCCACGGATTTTCGTAAGGCACCGTCAGCGTATCGTTGACGTACGCGCCTTCACCTTTGCCAAGTTCGCCGACGGTGGTCAGTGCTTCCCAACGTAATTTGCCGCCCTTGGTGAGTGGCTTGGCGTCGATTGGTTTGCCTGCGGCTTTGAACGCGGCTGCGAAGCCAGCGGCATCAGCTTTGGTGCCATTCCACGTGACCACTTTGGCCAAAGTGGTTTTCCCAGGAATAGACAGCGTCAGGCGTTGACCGCTGGTTTCAGCCAACAACGAACCGCCAGCAACCACACCGATAAGGGTGACGCGGTCACCATTGGTGATCGTGGCGATGCCATCTGCGACGCTGACAGCGCCGTTGTCAGACAGCACGACGCTGAGCGCGTCGTTGTTATTGCTCAGCGTGAAGCTGCGAGAAATGAGGGCGATTGGTCCGACAATTTCGCATGCGGGAACTTCAAGAATCTCTGCCGCACCGATGGAATAGGACAACACCACGGTGTCACCATTTAAATAAAGCCCACGATAGTTGCCCCACTCTTTCGGCAAATGACCAAGGCCTTTATTACGCGGATCTTTCACCTCCATGGTACCGGGCTTGGCCCAACCCGTACCCTTCACGAGCGCATTGGGTTCACCCACCAGCGCCATCTGACCTTCTAAACCGTCGCGACCAGCAGGATGCAGCACAGCGGTATCAAGGCCGAGGTACGACATCGCCAAAATTTCAGCATCAAAACAGGCGTAGGCTTGGCGCTCTTTATTGAGCGTAATAATCAGGCCTTTGTTCGCGCACTTGCCCGCCGGCAGCACCACCGTGCCGGTGTAGTACGGACCGTGATCCATGGTGGCGAATTTACCGGCGCCGCCGCGTGGACCTTTGGGGAGTTCTTTGCGCTTGTCCCAGGCGCTCTTGTCCCAGGTGATAGCAGCCAGCTTGGCGGGATCATGCGTCAGGACGTTTTTGGGCACCGCAGATTCTTTGTCGCCGGGTGGTTTCCAGAGCAGCAAACAACCAGCTCCGCCACTGCCTTGTTCGAATTGAAGCAGCAACGCATGGCTGCCAGCAGTCAACTCCATCTGGCCGCTCTTTTTGGTCATCCCGTGATCGCCACTATTATCGACGATATTTTTGCCGTCGATGGTGAGCAATGAGCCGTCATCCGACTCGGTGATGAATTCGTAGGTCCCAGCTTTTTCGATCGTGAGGTTGCCGCTCCAACGCGCGCTGAAATCCGCTATCAGTTTGGTGCCATGAAATGGACCAGTGGTGTCAGCGAAATTCACCTGCGGATCGACGCGCACCAGCACTGGCTTGGCTTTGCCTAGTTTTTCTGGGTACTCGGTGGTGTTCTCAAAGTACTCGCCGATCAGACCGGGCGCATCAGCGGCAAACGCCGCATGACCAGCGAGAGTCGCGGTCAGCGTGGTGAGCAGGGGCACGAGCAAGGCGCGCACAGGACGCATAGAGTTCTCCAAAAGGTCAGCCGAGTGGTACGCGGCGGCACTGGTGGCGTTGAGTCACCGTTACGTTTTCCCGCGTAAAAAAGCGCTTTCAGTTGGGAATATGCTCAGTGCTCGTGGTTGAGGCTGGTAGCGCGACTGCCGCTACAAGGTTGAGCGCCGTGCGAATTTTGTTCACGCACCGAGTACGGCTAGCGTTCAGCTTCCCACCACCGCCACATAAGCGATTTGTTCCAGCACGAACGCAGCTCCCTGAATTCCGGCGAGCAGGGCGGTGACTTGGCGTTCTTCTTCTTCGGCTTCCGCCTGGGCGCGTTTGGTGTCGGCGTGGTTGGGGCCAAAGCGCAAAATGCTGGCGGCAGCGGTGGCTTGTGCGGCGGCAAGTCCTGGGGCAAGGCGGGCATTGAGCAGCGCGTATAACCGCGTGCGTTCGACCGCGACGGTGGTTTCGACGTGGGCGCGGGCGGCGGCTCCGGCGCGGCGAATTTGGGTTTGCCAGCCGGTGATGCGTTCAGGCGTTCCTGCTAACAACGGTCTGGTCCAGGCATCGCGATTGGCGGCAGAGCTGGCGGGCACGTCGCCGCCTTTGCCATCAAATGGTTTCGCTAAAAAGGCGCAGAGCGTGGGATCGTTCTCGACCATGCCATCGTCGGCGCGAACACAGACGATGAGGCGCGTTGGTGGCGCGACGACCAACAAACGCCGTAAAACTTCGATGCGCAGATTGGCCGAGGCCAGCGGTCCCATGTCGGGCATCAGCGCAAAAACCGCACGAATACCGCTCCACGGTTTGATGCCGTTGGTTGCGGGCCGCCGCCACGCGTTAGCGCGGCACCATTGCGCGGCGCCAGCGTCAGCAATTAATCGATCGATCAGGCGATGACCAATACCAAAGAAATTTAAATGCGGATGCGCGAGGGCATGATCGCGCACGAACACGCCTTGATCTGGTTCATCGCCAAGACGTGAACGCAGCGACCACGGGCGCGGATGTTCTTCTTCGCGTCGTGCGGAACCACCCATGCCGCGCAGCCAACGTGCGACCGCGCCAGAGGGAACTTCTGCTGCCGCGACTGCGGCACTGGCCTCACCGGCCTGAGCATAGGCCTCGGCGTCGGTGGCGAAGGCTTCGTCATCGGCATTATTTTGCGTCGCACGTTCTTGCTGCACCAACGTGGTCGCGTCAGCAATGGTGGCACGCACTGCACTGCCGCCACCGCTGAGCGCCGCGTTGAGAGCATCGACCTCAATGCGATCAGCAATGAATTCCAAGCCCGAGGTCAGTGCGGTGAACACACCGACGGCTTGATCAAGCAAGGTCGCCCACGCGGCATCGACGGCGTCGGGGTCATCACAAGTCAGCACCCAACTCGGAATATCGCCATCGCGGCCCAAGCGGTCAACGCGACCAATACGTTGCTCGACGGCGGCCAAAGACCACGGCAGGTCGTGGTGTGCGACGACGGAAACAAATTGAAAATTACGGCCTTCGCCGCCGAGCGGATCGCTGACCAACACCGCGCAGCGATCTTCCAATTGGAAGCGCCGCGCAGATTCTTCACGTGCGGCCGGGTCTTGGTGTGAGCCGAAGGTTTCGATGCGGTCTTCACCCAAGGCTTTGCCTAAGGCGAGAGCAAGAGGTTCGACCGCCAACGATTGAGCGGTAAATACCAGCACTTTTTCGTCGGGATTTTCTTCCCAGAACTTTTCGAGCTGTTGGACCAACGCAGCGATGCGGCGCGTCGCACGTTTGGCGCTGGTCTTGAGCCACGCATCGACCGCTTCGCGCAGGGCAGCGAGTGGCGCTTTTTCGACTTTGGGATTGCAGTGGCAGGCGGCACTGATGGCGACGTGGGTGGCAACTTCGTGTTCAGATAAATCGCTGCGCAATACCTGCGCCATGGTTTCGTCGGTCGCGCGATCGCGATATTCGGCAAATGATTCGGGATCTTCGGTGACGGCGGCGCGCATCGCTAACAGGCGTTCGGCAACATGTGGATGACAGGTGGTAGCCAGCTCGACTTGCAGTAACCAATGCGCCAGTCGCGGTGGTATTTTGCCTTTGGCCGCCTTGACCAATGCCGTGCGATAAGCCGCCAGCGCGGTTCGCACCGCACGTTCAGGCACATCGGCTTCGTAATTGATCAGCAACCGACTGCGCGTGGTGGGAGTAAAAGCGCGGACCCCAGTGCGGTCGGCCAAACGTTCCAACGTGCGACGACGATTACGAATCACGCGGCGGTCGAGTTGGTGATGTTCGCGTACATAGGCGATCAGCGCCACGCGTTCATCAGGATTGCTCGCCATAGCTTTGGCGCGCTCTTCAAGCACGACATCGCCTGGAATGGTCGTGGTCCACTCCTTGGCGATTTTTTTCAATTCTTTGGGTTCAGCCGTCAGCGTACGTTGCAGCAATGCCGCAACCGGCGCGTGCGCGGCTAAACGTGCGGCAAAACCAGCATGATCGTCACTACGCCATACTTGCGGTTGCAACAGCGCCAATAATCCAAGGTAAGCATCCGCATGCCCACGGGCAGGCGTCGCTGACAGCAGCAGCACATGTGGCGTAGATTTACTGACCACCGCAATGCGTTTATAAAGAATACCGCCAGGACGCATGCGGTGACATTCATCGACCACCAACATATCCCACTTCGACGTAGCAAAACGCAGCGCGGCCTTGGCATCCAGATCTTCCAGCGCGCGGCTGGACGTCAGCACGAACTGTTCGCCCTCCCACGGATTACCATCCCACTCGCGCAGACGTTCGGCGTCGAGCATGACAAAACGTCGACCGCCGAAACGTACATAGAGTTCCAGAAACCATTGGCTGATCAAAGCTCCAGGAACCACGATCAATACGCGCATGCTGGGTTTAATTGCCAATAACGACTGAATAACTAAACCGGCCTCAATCGTTTTTCCAAGTCCGACTTCATCAGCGAGCAGAAAGCGCACCTGGCGATCATCCAGAATGCGGCGTGCTGCGATCAACTGATGCGGCAACGGAATAATGCGCGCTGCCGCCAATCCCACGACGCCGCCGGTTAATCCCCAGGCCGCATCGCGCCACGCCAAGACTTGTTCGCGCGCGCCAACCGTTTGCGGCCCCCACGCCTCCGGCCCGCCAGTGCCGGTCTTGCCGCTGGCAGGACGCAGATCATTGAACGCCGCAGTGGCAAGTTGTTCGACCGCATCTTCGGGCATCGGCACCGCAACAATCGCATCTTCGCGCAACGGACCTTCATGTCCGTCATCGCGTTTATGCCCATAAACCAGCAATCCACTGGCCGCGTCGCGCCCAAGTTTAGCCGCGGTAATCACCGCATCGTACGCCTGATCACCAACCTGCACCAGCACACACGTTCCCGGCAGCAAAGCGTAACGCGAAACATAACGCGCTTCCTGCGTCATCTCCGCGCCCGTAGCAAGAAACTTGATCACCAGGAAAGAACCTCGCTCAACCAAGAGTCGAGCCAGCCCTTCGCTTTGTAAATCGGTGACGGTAACGAGTGAGCCAATAGCCATGGGGCGCGGATGCTCTGGAGCGAAAGCAAGTCGTCCAGGGACGATCAGCCGAAGTCAGTCAAAGTTTGCCTTTCAGGGAGCGTGATCATTGGAGATCTTCAGCTCTCCAGCGTTTCGTGTGGGTCTTTTCTTAGTCTTGAGACTGATCAAAGCGGAAGAAAATCGCACCGGAGGCGCAAAGACGCGGAGATGAGAGGAGGAAAAGACGCATGCTCTCCGGCAAGTTTCTTCCCCTCCTCCGTTCTCCGCGTCTCCGCGCCTCCTGTTCACTATTTTCTTCTTTCGTTGTCCAATGAACGTGAACCCACACGAATCGCCGCAGAGCCAGATCTATTTTTCCAGGGCGTTGCCCTGGGCTAGTATAGTCCGCGCCTTTTGCGCTCACATCGCGGACCACGTCTTTCACTGACGTCAGTCACCAAATAACGCCGCCCGTTCCGATGGACTGACGCCGCCGCCCGGAATATCGGCCCAGGCAATCGGCAAATTCGCGCGCAGCAATTGGCGGCGTAGAGTTGGCGATCCGCCGCTGACGGACAAATGCGGGCGGGCGCGAAACCATGGATACATCCAAGTTCCTAGCGAGATGACGGCATTCAGATCGATGATCGCGGCTTCGCTGAGCTCAACCGGAAAGAGTAATTCGCCTGACCAGCGCACGACCGTTACTGGGTTTGTCACGGGGTTGGCATCGGGAATGTTATCCATGGGCGCACTCCACTACAGCGCCGGTCGCCGTCCACACGCAGGCGCGGGCATGGTCTTGAATCAGGCTGACGCGATCACGGTGCTCTTCCCACACCATGGGGGCTTGCAACCATGCCGACCAACCATCGGGGAGTAAATTGATGGCCAAGGTTCCGTTGGGTGTTGCCTGCAATAATTCCGCAGCGATTTGACGCAGTGCAGAGGTTGGCAACAGCGGAGTCAGCTCGGTGAACAAACGGCGCGCTTCAGCCGCGTTTTCCCAGCGGACGGTGCGGTGTTGTAAGATTTGTTCACTGACACTGCCGCCGCGCACGCGGGCTAAACGCAGGACTTCGCCATCACTCGCAATAATCTGTGGACCGGCGGCGGTGCGCGTAACGACGTGTTCGAGTGCGCGGCAAATATCTTTAATCGAGGCGGGCTTGGTAAAAAAATCGAGGCAGCCAAGGCGTAATGCGCGCACGGCGTCGTCGAAGGTGCCATAGCCGGTCATCAGCACGAACGGAACTTTGAGTTCCTCTGCCAAATCAAGGCCATAGCCGTCGGGAAGTTTCAGATCGCTGACCATGGCTTCTGGCGTAAATCGGGCGAGCAACGTGCGGGCATCGGCTAAGCAGGCGACCGCTTCCACCTGATGACCACGAGCGGTGAGCCCGCGAGTGAGGGCCGAGCGAATCGCCACTTCGTCTTCCATCAGCAGGATGCGCATGGGGAAAGGCTACCCTCTCGAACGCTCGCCGTCCATCGTTGGGGTCTTGGACCAATCCATAAAAAAAATCGAACAAGAGACGCGGAGACGCGGAGGTAAGAAGAGGGAAAGCATTTTTTTCCGGCACGCCTCCTCCCCCCTCCTTTGATCTCTGCGTCTCCGCGCCTCCTGTTCGTTGTTTTCTTCTTTTGGCTGTCCCATGAGATTGAGCCCACACGAAACGCCGCAGAGCCATACAAATCATCGAACAAAAGCAGCAGAGCCTTGTTGATGCGGAAGAAAACCGCTTCGCACGTTGACGACGCAGGCGAGTGAAGAAGGTATCGCCTTCTTAACGTCCTGCCCACCATCACCCATCCAAAAACAGTGCTGTTGAGCAGTGCTTTCGATGAGGTTGAGGAAACCTGCTCGCATGAATCGTGTTGCGCTGCGCATGCTGATGGGAGATCGCGCCAAGTATCTTGGCATCCTGGTCGGCATTACCTTTGCCTCACTGTTGATTACGCAGCAGTCGGCGATTTACGATGGTCTGTTGGAACGCAGTTATGGCGCGATTGTCGACCAAGGATTTACCGACATCTGGGTGATGGATCCTAAGGTTCAGCAAATTGACGATTATAAATATATGCAAAACACCCTGCTGTACCGAGTGCGCGGAGTAGAAGGCGTCGCCTGGGCGATGCCAATGTATCGCGGTCAAATTAAAGCGCGTTTGGAAGATGGTACGCAACAGTCCTGTACCGTCGTCGGCATTGACGACACCACGTTGATTGGTGGTCCGCCGGTTATGGTGGAAGGAAGTTTGGCCGATTTGCGCCGTGCCGATGGCGTCATTATCGATGAACGCGAGGCGAGAGACAAACTCGGAAAACTGCAAGCCGATGGCACCAAGCGTCCGCTCAAGATCGGCGATACGCTCGAAATAAATGATCATCGCACGGTGGTGGTGGGCCTGTGTAAAACCATGCGGACGTTCATGTGGTTTCCCACGGTGTTCACCACCTACAGCCGCGCGCTGACCATTGCTCCTGGGGAACGTCGTCAGTTGGCGTACGTGCTGGTGAAGGCGCAGGCAGGTACGGATCGTCAAGCTTTGTGTGAGAAAATCACGGCAGTTACAGGCATGGCAGCGCTGACGTCGGAAGGCTTCAAACAAAAGACCCTCGATTTTATCATGCGTGAAACCGGAATCCCGATCAATTTTAAGATCTCGATGTTTCTAGGATTTTTAGTAGGCGCGGTGATCGCCGGACAAACGTTTTATAATTTCACCCTCGATAATTTGCGTCACTTCGGTGCGCTCAAAGCGATGGGCGCCAGTAATGGTTTGCTGATGCGCATGGTGCTGATGCAGGCGTTGTTGGTCGGCGCGATTGGTTACGGCTTAGGTGTCGGACTGGCGACGGTATTCGGTATGTTGGTCGGCAATACCGAGTTGGCCTTTCGTCTCACGGGAGATCGTTTGCTGCTGTCAGCCGGTGTGGTCTTAATTATTTGTGCCTTTTCCGCGTTGGTCAGCGTGCGCAAAGTCATCAAGCTCGAACCCGCTGTGGTATTTAGGAGTTGATGATGAAAGAGCAATTCTTCGGAATATTTTTTAGCCCGTTGCCCGTATCATTCCTGTCGAAGAATACAGGAAACGTGATTGAACAAGAGGAACGGAGGAACGGAGGAAGAAGAAATCCGCAGCAGGATTCGACTAAAGTCCGAGAGAGTTATTGTGCTCCAGCTTTCTTGAATTCCTCCGTTCCTCCGTTCCTCTTGTTCAATTCGGCTTCTTGGAGTGACACCATATTTTCTAGCTGGTTGTTCGTATCATTCGTATCGAAGAATGCCGGGGACGTGATTGAACAAGAGAAACGGAGGAACGGAGGAAGAAGGAATCCGCAGCAGAATCCGCAGATAGTGCGGGAAACTGATCATGCTCCAGCTTTCTTGAATTCCTCCGTTCCTCCGTTCCTCTTGTTCAATTCGGCTTCTTGGAGTGACACCGTGGGCGCGAATACGGGAGGTAATGTATGGTGACCACCTTAGGCGAGGCCGTCACCGCGCGCGGCGTGACTAAATATTTTGGTGCTTCCGACAATCGCGTGACGGCATTGCGTGGCGTTGATCTAGACGTGCACATGGGCGAATTATTGATGTTGGTTGGTCCGTCGGGCTGCGGAAAAACGACGCTTATTTCGGTCATCGCTGGTATTCTGAATCAAGATGAAGGCGAATGCCGTGTATTCGGCCAAGATCTTAAGGCCATTGGCTCAGCGGCGCGCACGCATTTTCGCGGACTCAACATTGGTTTTGTTTTCCAGGCTTTTAATCTGTTGCCGACCTTGACGGCGGTAGAAAATATCGCCATTCCCCTGCTGATTCTTGGTCATCCACGTCGTACGGCGCTGTCGCGGGCGATGACGTTGTTGGAGCGCGTCGGCTTAGCTGATCGCAGTCAGGCCTTGCCGTCGCAATTGTCTGGCGGTCAGCAGCAGCGCGTGGCTATTGCTCGTTCTCTGGTGCATGAACCGCGCTTGATTGTCTGTGACGAACCGACCAGCGCGTTGGATCATATCACGGGCAGTAAAGTCATGGAATTACTGCGCGATGTTGCTCTTGGACCTGAGCGCGCGCTCGTCATCGTCACGCACGACCAACGTATTTTCCCTTTTGCTGATCGCATCGCTCATATGGATGATGGGCGTATCGTGCGCGTTGAAGCCGGTGCCGGTCACTCGTCAACCTCATCGCAAAAAGCTCCGTGAGAAGCTTTGTGAGAAACGCTGCGAGAAACACTGCGAGAAACTCTGTGACAAACTTTGCGAGAAACTCTGTGAGAAACAAACCATGATGCGTATTCTTTTATTACCTGTGCTCGCGCTCTGTGGTTTGATGTTTGCTGCATGGACGGTTGCGCGCAGCAATCGCCCCGTGCCGATTGCACAACCCGTAGCCGGTCCCGCCGTGGCGCAGTTCGCCAATTTCGTTGCCGGTGCTGGTTTAGTCGAACCGTGTTCAGAGTTGATCGCCATCGGCACGCCGATGGCAGGCATCGTCGTCGAGGTTCCCGTTACGGTTGGAACCACAGTAAAAGCAGGCGAGGTCTTGTTTCGCATGGATGACCGTGCGCTGCAGGCGCAGTTGCTCGGCGACGAGGCGGCGGTGTCCGCAGCCAAAGCCCAGCTCGATCGTCTGATCGCGGCGCCACGCGCCGAAGACCTGCCGGTCACTCAGGCACGCGTTGCCGAAACCATTGCCGCAGCAGCAGACGCGAAACAGCAATTGGCATTGGCCGAGAGCGTCACGGTTCAAGGCGCCATTAGCGTTGATGATTTGGGCCGTCGTCGTTTTGCGCTTCAGGCCGCTGAAGCTCGCGCTGCACAAGCGCAGGCTGAATTTGCGCGAGTGAAGGCGGGAACCTGGGCGCCAGATCTGGCGGTGGCCACAGCGCAATTAGCGCAAGCCGAAGCGAAATCCGCCGCAACCCGAGTTGAGCTGCAGCGCTTGAAGGTGTGCGCTCCGCGTGCGGCGGAAGTGTTACAGATTCGCATTCGTGCCGGAGAATTTGCGCCCGCTGGCGTGACGACGACGCCGTTGATGTTGTTGGGTGATACGAGCACGCTGCATGTTCGCATCGATATCGACGAGAACGATGCCTGGCGTCTGAAGCGCGATGCGGCGGCCGAATGTTATGTGCGTGGCAATAATCGTCTGCGCACCGCGCTGCGTTTTGTGCGCATGGAACCCTACGTCGTGCCCAAACGTTCACTCACTGGCGACAGCATAGAGCGCGTGGATACCCGTGTTTTACAGGTTATTTACGCCTTCGATCCCAAAGGTCTGCCGGTGTATGTCGGACAACAAGTGGATGCTTTTGTTGAAGCCGCAGCAGTAGAACTGCCGCCAGCGAAGGCGATACCATGATCAGATTTACGGCGGTCGTCACCGCGCTCATCGGCTTGGTTGGTTGCACGGTTGGCCCTGATTATCGCGCGCCAGCAGTCAATGCACCGGTTGCGTGGGACGCTTCATCGCCAGCAGCGCCAGCAGGCGCGGTCGCGTTGGAGCGTTGGTGGTTAGCGTTGGGCGACACGCAATTGGATCGCATGGTTCATGATGCAATCACAGAAAATCACGATCTGCGCATTGCCACCGCACGTCTGCGCGAAGCCCGCGCGGCACTCGGCCTGGCGGAGTCGGCGGATAATCTTCACGTCGATGCGGTCGGCGGCATTGAGCGAAATCGTACCAGCGCGTATCGCACGCAGGGTTTTGGCGACTCATATAATACGTTGTACCGCGCTGGCTTTGATGCGGGCTGGGAGATCGATCTCTTTGGCAGCACGCGCCGTGGGGTTGAGGCCGCGGTTGCTGATCTTGTAGCGCAAGGTGCGGCATTGCGCGATGTGCAGGTGAGCGTGATCGCGGAAGTCGTGGTCGCGTGGTTGGATCTGGCGGCAGCGAATGAGCGTTTGGAATTATCACGCGCCACGGTTACCAGTCAGCGCCAGACGCATGATTTAGCCGCAGCGCGTTTTAATGCAGGCCTGGTTGGCAGTGCAGAATTAGCAGAGGCGGAAGCGCAAATTGCTCAGGCCGAAGCGCAGATTCCCGCGTTGGAATCGCTGAAATCGCAGGCGCTCGTGCGTCTCGGCGTCCTCACCGGTCGGCGGATTGATGCGATTCGTGCGGCGGTGACGGTGCCAACGCATATTCCGCAACCGCAGGATGTGTTGGCCATCGGCTTGCCGAGCGAACTGATAACGCGACGTCCTGACATTGTTCAGGTCGAACGGAATCTTGCGGCCGCGACCGCGCGTATCGGCCAAGCCAAGGCGGAATGGTTTCCGCGTTTTTCACTGACCGGCAGTTTCGGATATGAAGCGAATAGCGGTGGAAATTTTGTCAGTAAACCCAATCAATTCTGGTCCATCGGCCCCTCAGTGCGTTGGCCCATCTTGTCCGGCGGACGCATTCGCGCCAACATCGCCAGCGCCGATGCGCGTGCCGAACAAGCCGCCATCCGTTACGAACAAGTGGTGCTGCTGGCCTTCGGTGAAGTCGAAAATGCGCTGGTTTCATTAGCGCGAGAACAGGAACGCTTACGCAGCCTAGATGCAGCGCTGGTCGCGCAGAATCGCGCCTTAGCCATCGCGCAAGAACGTTTTACGCGCGGCCTCGATACTTACGAAGGCGTGCTGCGGGCCCAGCGTTTACTGATCGACTTGCAAGATCGCGTCGTTGTATCACGCCGCGCCGTCGGTCAAAACGTCGCCGCCTTAGCCAAGGCCCTCGGCGGCGGATGGAGCGCCGCGCCGGTGCCGATTAAATAATAGCGACGTACGCCATTCATAATTCAGTTGTTTACTTGACCGCTAAACAAACCAAATCGCCCTTGGCGTTGCGGCAATAAATTCGACCATCGGCGATGGCAGGACTGGTCCAGCATTTGCCGCTCAGGACCTGCGAACGCGAAATTTCTTTAAAGGCCGTGGGCGTGGCGTCGGCAATGACCAGTTCGCCTTTTTCGCTGAGAATCACCAGCTTTCCGTTGCAGGCAGAGAGCGAGCCTTTGCCGAGGGTGCCTTGTTCCCACTTCACTTGTCCGGTCGCCCAGTCGAGGCATTTGAGCGTGCTCATGTCGAAGCCATAGAGGCTACCAGCAATCAACACGCAGCCGTTCATGTGATTTTTCATATTCTTATTGCGCCACACTTCTTTTGGCTGGCCGCTGATATCAATTAAACCGCAGCCATATTCATAGCCAGTGGACACGAACACTTGTGATCCAAACGCGATGGGATCTGCGGAGTTGATTCCGTAGTTCGTCGTCCACGGGAAGCTCCAGAGTTTCTTGCCGCTGCCGGCGTCGACTCCCGCAAGAGCATCTTTGGTGAACACCAGTAAGTGCGTTTCTTTGCCCACCGTAAGTGGAACAGGCGTGGCGTAACCCGCCGCATCCGTGCCAGATTTCCACAGCAGTTTACCAGTCGCCGCTTCGTAGGCACTGCCGTGGCTGCCAATGTTGAGAAACAAGGCACGGCCAATAATGGTTGGCGAGCCAGAGAAACCCCACTGAGGTTTTTGCGCTCCCAGTTCTTGCGCGAGGTTTTTTTGCCAAATAACTTTTCCCGTTTTAGCGTCGAGGGCCGCCGTGAAGCCGTCTTTTGCCATGATAAAAACCATTTTTCCGGCAATGGTAGGCGTCGCGTTCGGTCCGCCCTCATACAAATTCGGATCAAGTTTTTGCGCGTAACTAAACGTCCACACCGATTTGCCAGTTTTCGCATCAAGGCAATGCAGCGTGTCCTGATCATTGGCGTTTCCGCTGGCGTAAACCAAACCGTCTGAAATCGCGACCGAGGAAAATCCAATACCTAGCTTGGCCTTCCAAATCGTTTCGGGCGCTTCGGCGCCGAAGGTCAGTTTTTCAGGAGAAATACCATCGCGATTCAGGCCACGATAATGTGGCCACGTATCAGTAGTGACCGCCGTCGCCGACCACACCGGCGCCATCATGGCGAGAGCAAGGAGTGGGGAGGCGGTGAGCGCAAAGGGGGTAGAGCGGATCATAGAATCTCCATAAAGTTTTGAGGTCGTAACATCATTTTGTCGCAGAGGAATGTTCGAGCCTGGTGAGAGCAACTCTTTCCTGCAAAGCGTCAGGACGATGTGAGTAAGGTCGCAATTATTAAGTAAGGACCGCTACGAGACGTGCGGGCGAAGGTCCTCATGGCGTTGGGACAAGACCACGCTCGCGCAACAAGCGCAGGAATTCCGCACAGTCGGATCTGAGTAGCAAGGTGGCTTCGCCAGACCTACTGTTGATCTCCAGTGTGAACAGCGTGAGTGTTAACGCATCGTTAAGGGTCTTCGTGTCGCCTGCGATTTTAAACTGGTAAGCATTCCCGTCATTTTCTTCACTGCGCCGGAGGAATGTTTCGCTCTGCTCGTCGTACCCATTCTCCGTCAGCCAATCGTGGATCCGTGGCAGGGCGATCGCCCTAGCTTCTTCCACGCTAATCCGGTGTCGAATGGCTTCTTCTTGGCGAACATATTCTGCATCGTGCTGTTCGATGATGGGGTATCGCCGTGGTCCATCGGCATTCGCCGCAACGAAGAGGTTTTTATAGACGAGCTTTTTCGCGTCGATGATATGGGGTCCGCCGTAGAAGAAGGCGCCGGCCGGAATGATGATTCCTGCATAGACACCTCCTCGCTCCGTATTGTCGAGCAGGACGCAGAAGTACTGGAGATCCGCCACTTGTTGCCCGCCGTCAGCGGCAGCAATGTGGACGCGGATGCCGTGGGCGCCGAATCTGTTCAGGAAGTCCGCCCTGACGACGGCTTGTGCCGCGCTCACCAGTTTCACGTCGCTGGTGTCGATTGGGGCTCCAGGGGGACATTGGTAGCGGATGATGCCGTATGGAAAAAATCCCGCTTGGTAGTCGTAGGTGTTGCGGCCTGATTGCGGGATTTGCGTGGCGCTGCCCGATGGCCAGATCGGCGGAGAGTTCTGGGATGGCGCTGTTGCGGGGATTATTAATGTTTTGGTGGCCGGTTGCGGTTGCTCGGTTGCAATGGGAGTCGGTGAAGAATCTGGCAGGGGCGAGTCCGGCGAGGACAAACGAATCAGGCTGATAGTGACCATCGTTACGAAGCCAATGATCGCCACGCAAATCAGGAGCGTCCGGGACGCCGGATCGAAAGCCTCCTCCAGCTGTTGGCGGGAATGATAAGCCGGTGCCACCTGAGCACTCGCCGCGAATACCAATTCTTTGGCTTCTGTGAGAGAAAGGCCTGAGCTCTGCAAGATCTCAACGATCTCGGCGGGGTATTTTCCGCTGTCCATGAGCTTGGCGATTTGGGCAATGATCGCGTTGCGTTTGTCCGGTGTCATCGGCTGACATATTGACAAGGGGCCGACTGTTTTGCCAGCCCCTGGATTCATCGGTACGGAAGTCACCGGCCCAACGTACATCAACGGTGTGTGAAATCGTCTTTAGACCACACCACCGCAGCTTGCTGCTAGTAATTCTCAGCGCGGCTCGGATCGTTTTAAATGTGTGATCATGATACTCAGAAAGAACTTTTATAACTTTTATACTTCCGGATGGAGTCGTTTGATGCTCGACCTGAGAAATACTTGGCTGGTAAAATATGTACGCATTATGATGCCGCTGCTGGCATGCGTGCTTTTTGTTAGGCTCCCTGGGTTGGATGTTGAAGCGATTCGCAATGGTACTGTCGATATCGCAGAAATTCAGCGACGTTACGCTGGCGGTGATCGTGCCAGCGCACTCGTCCTAGCTTGCGCCAATGCTTACGGCGTTGGTGTTCCTCTGAATGAAACAAAATGCGACTCACTGCTTTATGATTTGAGCAAGACGATCGACATCGACACCCTGCTCAACGGAGAGTCGATCGATGCGAGTGGTTTCACCGACTACGTCCGTTCGGTGGCGCTCGGAAAGAATGGTTGGACTCCTGAAAGCCTGCGCTTGCTGCGCAACGCCGCAGACAAGGGCTTTGCCTTGGCGATGTGCGACCTCGCGTTGTACCAGAAGATTGATCGAAACCGTGGGCCTTTGTTGAATGCTCAGGCCACTTGCGACCGTCTGGAAGCGGCGGCGCGCGCTGGGAGTCTCAAAGCATTGACCGAGATGTGGAAAACCTGCGTAGATGAGGTTACGATGGGCGGAAAGGAATTGCCTGAGGCCAAGCAGCGTTGCTTGGCGCTAGCCGAACCATTGCTGCTGAAATCCATTTCGGATACGGATCGCGAAATCAACCTGAAGATCGCCGATCAGGCGCATAGATTTGGCCTGCATCCGCTAGCCGAATCGTTGCTGCTGAAATCCCTCTCGGATACGGATCACGAAAGTAATCTGAAAATCGCTGATCAGGCGTCTCAGTTTGGCCTGCATCCGCTGTCGCATCGCATCCGCCTGGCGGCTGTGCAGAGTGGTTTAAGCGCGGAGCACTGTGAGCTGCAGAATTCAATACGACAGATGGCGTGGATCAGTAAAACGGAGAAAGATCGGTTAAAAGTGGCCAAGCCGAAGCCGGCACTGCAGCCGGAGCTTCAGCCCGACGAACTGGCCATGATCGCTACTCCCATGGCGGCAGCTTGGTCGGCAGACTTGGCTCGATTCCATGTCCAAGAAATGCGTGAATTCTCGCGACGTCATGGCCAACGGGGGGCCTGGGGAGATCGGATCGATTTCGTCATCGACCTCGCGGCCCGGTACATGAGCGGCGTGATCGGCTTTCCGACCAAGTCACAACTCTCGTCGATGCTCTCTGAATTGATCAAGGCGGGCTGTGAGGATCCTGCCGTCGCGTACCTGTATTATTCTCTTTTCGGGGATTATCTGCACGATGATCCATACGTGAACTCTCTGATCCGGATCTACGAGGCAATGAAGGCCCAGGATGCTCCTCTCTATTTGCGCGTCGACTGCGTCGAGAGGATCTGCTGGCGTTCTTTCTTGATGAGGGCCAGCCCAGAGCGGGAAGAGCGCCTCACGCGTTTCCTGCCGATTTTCATGGATGAGGCGCTTCAGGCGCTGCATCGTCCTATGCATGGTCCGCAGGAACGAGTGCTCTTTGCGCGTGTGCTTGGCGTATCGAATCGGACCTTCGTCATTCAAGACTGGCATCTGCGCTGCTTCGCGGTGCTTAAGGAGGCCATCGCGAACGATGTCGCATCGGCTCCGACAATTGATCCCTGGTTAAGTGCGATGGTCGAAGGTCAGATCTTGCTTTGCGAGGGCTGGAAGGCACGAGGGACGGGCTATGCGTCGAGCGTCAAAAAGGAGGAATGGAAGATCTTTCACGAACACTTAGATCGCGCACGTGACCAGTTTGAGCGGGCGTATGCCATTGATTCAAGCCTGCCCGATGCCGCCACTTTCCGCATAACGGTGGCCATGGGTCGTGGTGAAGATCTTCCTGCGGTGATGACTTGGTTGGATAAGGCGATCGCCATCGTACCGGGAAATCGGTCCGCCTACTTGATGGCGATGGAGGCGGCCGCGCCGCGTTGGGGTGGATCGACTGCCGCGATGGTCGCAGTCGGGCGGCGTGGCGTGGCGAGCAACGCCTACGATACCGCCGCGCCTCTGCAATTTCTGAACGCTATCGAAGAAGCCAGCAAAGAGGCGCAGGGTAAGCGCAATGTTATTGGACCTGCCAAGGGTGTCGTGGGTTTCAGCAAGCCCTTTTGGCCCGAAATCCGCACCGTGTTGCAGACCTACATTGATCGAACAAAAGATCCCCTGCTCCGGCGTTGGCATCAGACCGCGCTCGTCGCTTATTCTTATAAATTTGACCATGCAGACGAAGTGCAAGAATTGCTGAAGGGGCCGTTGCGGGGACAGGTCATCACCGTGCGGGCGGACGAGATCCTGCAGGACTGGTATATCTTAGATCAGCTGCTGGCTGCCGCCGGGCAGGAGTGACAGCACTGCAGACGATGGATATCGGTTGATCAAAACTCAGCCTGCACGACAGGTTGCAGATCGTCATTTCATTGATTTGATGCCATCTCTTTTCCGTCGCTTGGCGATCAGGTCCTGTTTGTATGAGTAGTGGAAACCGTATGCGGCAGGCAGACAGAATCCGACGATAAATAGAATAATCCAGATGGCGGGGTTGTCGGAATGTCTGCGGATTATTCTTCCCAAAAAACCGAACGTGAGCACCGCGCCTGCGATGCCGCACAGTGCCGCGATGATGATATGGACAATATATTGCGACAGCAGGTTTCCTGCAGCGGCCCCAGGTGTTGTTGACGCCCCGGATGACAAGCCTGTTGAGCTATTGGTTTGATTGGGATCAAGTATCACCTGCGCGAGCGATCGCCCACACGAGCCACACCGTCCGCTGTTGAGCGGATCGATAGCGGCAAGACAATTGGGGCAGTTGCTGACCACGACATGTGCTCCTGGTACGTGAGAGATGCGCAATGAGATAGGTCTTTCATCTAAATGCAAACCTCTGACGTGGTCGCGCAGTAAGGCGCAGCGACCATTATGCGGCGAATGGGAGCGTGGTCTTGTCCCATAAATGACGTCGCCGCCCAATTGTATCGACAGACATTGTGATGTCAGGGGCTATAGTCAGGGATAGCCAGAAATGGAGATCATCGACCGAATGGCATGAAGTGACGAGGATGAGCATTCATCTGAGCCGTCATTTACTTGTTTCCGACACCATCAAAGTAATCTACCTACCGCAGATCACCACACCATGGAAGTAAGGCAGCGACAATGACGAGCAGTCGTGACGACGAAGAGCGATCCGCCATGGTCGCTGGCATTATTATCTATTCGGTCTTTGGGGCGCTGGCATTGCTCGTGATTATACTGGTGTTCCCGGCGACTTTCGGTCTTGCCGAACCGAAGGTGAATGCCAAAGACATCGACATTCGCCTGCAAAATTTCGAAGTCGTCGATTCTATCTTGGTCGTCCATATGAGCGTCATTAACAACGGCAAGGCCCGCGTGAAAAAGCTCGATGCCAATATTTACGTGCACTCCGACAAGATGCAGCTGACGAGGACCGAGTTGCTCAACCTCATCAAGCCGCCTTCGTCATTGGATGCGGGAGGCGTCGTGTCGGTGGATTCCAGATATACGCTCTTGCGTACCCCTTACGGTGTGGCGGATCTGACGTGGGATGCCACGGTGATGCTCGTCGAATAAAAGTTGCGTCATTCGCCATGGTTCAGAGGCCCGAGAAAGCGGCGCGCCATACATGACCACGTGCGTCGGTCGATCCAGTTAAAGTAGGCCGTGGCAAATAACAAAGCAGTGCTTCAGCGCCGGAACTTTTCCCACCATTGCGAAACGACCGGGAATAAGTCGTCTTTGAGGAGAAAAGTTAGAGTCGCTAACAGGGTTAATCCGACGAGAATGATCAGCCATGTCCACGATGTGCGATCGGGTTCTGGCTCGCCCAGGCCGGCAATGCGGGCCACGTCGCGTTCAAGGGTGTAGAGCGAGGAGTAGCGTTCTTTGGGGGATTTCGCTAAGCATTTTTCGACCACGGCTTTTACGCGCGGATCCATGCGTGGGTATTTGGGCGCATCATTGCAGTGCATGGCCATGATATCATAAGCGTTGTTAGCTTCGAATGGCGGGCGGCCATTAACCATTTCGTAAAAGATAATTCCCAGTGAATAGATGTCGCTTTGTTTGGTGACCGTGCGCGTGTTGCGGCATTGTTCGGGACTCATGTACACCGGCGTGCCCATGACTTGCCCGGTGTTGGTCAGCTTCAAGGAGTTTGGGTTGTGTCCTTTGGCTAAGCCGAAGTCGGCGACTTTCAGTACGGAACCTTTTTTGACATCGTCGATGGTCAGTTTCAGCGTGCCGTTTTTTCCGACGCCGCGTCCAACCAGTAAATTTTCCGGCTTCATGTCGCGATGCACGGTGCGTGATGCGCGAAGGCCGCGTACGGCTTGGACCATCAGCCAGGCGGCTTCTTCGGCCGAAAGCTTACCGGCTTTATCCATCAGATCGCGGACGCTGCCGCCTTCCATGTATTCGAGCACTAAATAGGGATGACGTTCGTACGTGCCGCGTTCAATGAATTTCACCACGTGCTGGTGACGAATTGAGCCAAGCACTTTGGCTTCTCGATTGAAGCGCGCCAAATCGCTAGCGTTTTCCAGCACTTTGATCGCGACCTCGCCTTCGCCCTTCACTAATTTGCAGCGATAGACCGAACCGCAGCCGCCTTCGCCCAATTTTTTAATCACCACGTACTTACCATTGATGGAGTCGTTGGTCTTAAGCTTGAGTTGTAAGGTGGCGCGGGCCATGGGCGGGGAGTATGGGTCCGGGAACCACGTGCCAAGGACGGGCGCGTTCGGGTCCGGGTGCTATGGCTTTGCCTCTTTTCTTTGACCTTTCGTCATGTGCGGAAAAGCGCGGCGAAAGCCTTCTGACAATGAAGGCAGCAAACGGATTGAACAAGAGAAACGGAGGAACGGAGGGAGAAGTGAGCAAGTGTCGATGATTATCGCGGATAAGCTTTTATTCCGATCTTTTGCTTTTCTCCGCTCCTCCGTTTCTCCTGTTCAATTCTGCCTTTTCGAGTGACCCTCCATTGACGCTGTGTGGGATATTCGCAGCCTCACAGTCCACGTATGATCCACCCTTCGTCCTTTGCGTGTCGAGTTCCGTATATTGGGCTCAATCCGTCATGATCGCACCAACCGCCGAAGCCATCGATGCCTGGCTGAATGCGGTGCCGAACCGCGAACGCACCGGCGTTTTCCGTGATATGCAGCTCGAAGGAGTTCGGGCTTTGGTACGATTGCTGCCGCCGCTTCCGGCGCCGTGCACGGTGGCGGGCACCAAGGGTAAGGGCAGTACGGTGCGCTTGATCGAGTGCGCCTTAGTCGCCGCTGGTCAACCAACGGTGGCCTTCACCAGTCCACATGTCGCGAGTGTTTTAGAACGTTGGCGTATAGACGGCCAACCAGCGCAGGCTGCCGTCGTCGCTGTGGCGTGCGAACGAATAGCGGCACTGGAGCAGGACCATCACCTGACGCTGACGTATTTTGAGCGGACCTTTGCCATCGCATGTTTACTCGCGAGTCAACGTCCTGCGACTCGTTTCATTGTTGAAGTCGGCCTGGGCGGGCGATTGGATTGCGCCAACGCGCTCGATGGTGCGATTGCGGTCATCACGCATTTATCACATGACCATCGTGAAATTTTAGGCCCGACGTTACACCATATTGCACGAGAAAAACTCGCGGTGTCGCGGGTTCATGCGCCGCTGGTGATCGCGCCGCAAACCACCGTCGCAACGCTGGCATTATGGCGGAGTGTACCGTCGTTTCGCATGCCGAAGGGCAAGGCGACGCGCCCGCTGTCGACCACCGGACAACCGCCAACGCCAACCGTGTGGGCGCAGACTCCACGTGTGCCGTTCGAGCTGGCCTTAGATGGCGAACATCAACAGGACAACGCCGCGACTGCTGCTGCGGTGATCACGTGGTGGGCACCCGAAGTTGACGCCGCGACTATGCGTCGTGGATTCGCCTCGGCGGCGCTCGCCGCGCGCTGCCAACGAATCAAACATGCCGGGCGCACCTTGTTGATCGATGGCGCGCACAACCGCGAAAGCATCAGCGCCACCGTGGCGGTTGCGCACCGACGCTTGCGCCCTGGTTGGCGCTTAATCATGGGCTTAGCCAACGATAAAGAGATCGACGAAATCATGTCGGTGATTCCACCATCGTTGGTGGTGACGCGCTGTGGTTATCATTCGCTGCGTGCACGAACCGTTGAACAATGGCCGCAGGCAGCGCAGCTATGGCGCTGGTGTGATGATATCGCGGAAGCCTTACGAAATCAGCCACCAAACACCGATGTGTGCGTGACCGGCAGTTTTTATTTGGCTGGAGAGGCGCTTACGTATTTGGGGCATCAGGGGGATATGCCGGGATAAGGATTGCGGCGAGCGTCACAGCTCTTCAGGATCGGCTCGATAGATGGCGCTGCTATTTTAAGTCTAATACCAAAGAAATACCGTATTCGACTTGATTCATTATCATGTCAGGAACGGAGCAAATTTTATCGTGAAACCGAGATTTATCGAGAGCCGTCATATGAGCGACGCAGATGACCGAGTCTCTAGCAAGTAAACCTTCCTCTTTCCCGACGAAAACGTTACCTGGGATGTCGGAATACGCCAAACTAGAGGTAATGCCAATCGCCACAACCGTCTGAAAATTGGAGCGGTTAATGTCATTGGCTTGAACAACCAACACGGGACGAACGAAAGACGGTTCACTGCCGATATTATCGCCAACATCCGCCCAGTAGATCTCGCCCCGCCGGATCACCACGGAAGTTTCCGTAAGGAATCTAAGCCATATTCCTGAATGGGCCGGTCGCTGGAGCCTTCTATTTTCTTCAAAGCCGCATTAATTTTTTTGGTGACGTTATCGGTGGGATGACGCTGCAAATATTCACTCAGTGCCTTAGCGTATAACTCAGACCGCGTCATGTCTCTTTGCTGAGCAAAGGCATCGGCAGCAGCGAAGAGGTTGTCGGGAAGGCTGATTGCCGTTTTCATACTTATTTCATACCGGACTATAGATAGTGAACAAGGGTCAATTCAACCGATCTTCCTTGAAAAATATGGCTCTGCGGCGTTTCGCGTGGGCTCAACTTCATCGGACAGCCAAAGAAGCAAATCGAACAGGAGACGCGGAGACGCGGAGATCGGAGGAGGGGAAGATACTTGCTGGAGAGAATGATCCTCTTCCTCCTCTCACCTCAGCGTCTCTGCGCCTCCTGTTCGATTTTCTTCCCGCTTTGATGAGGCCCAAGGACGGAGAAAAGACCCATACGAAACGCCGCCGAGCCAAAGAAAAACGAGCCGCGCTTGCTACCATCTCTATATTCCCAAGGTTCTCGCCATGCCTGCACTCCTTGATCTCGTCGGTAACACGCCGCTTATGGATCTTTCGGCTCTGGTGGGAAAACCAGGGGTGACCTTACTGGCGAAGTGCGAGGGCAATAATCCGGCTTCGAGCGTGAAAGATCGCGCGGCAAAAGGGATGATTTTGGGTGCGCTGGAACGCGGCACTTTAAAACGCGGCATGCGTTTGATTGAAGCCACCAGCGGCAATACCGGCATTGCTCTGGCGATGATCGCGCGTGCGGTTGGCATCGAGATGCATTTAGTGATGCCGCAGACGCTGACCATCGAACGCACGCAAACCATGCAGGCATTTGGCGCCACGGTGCATTTGATTGATGGCAACATGGAGCAAGCGCGCGATTACGCCGCCGCGAAAGTGGCGGAAACAGCGGGCAAAGATGGCGCGTTCGTGATGCTCAATCAGTTCGGTAATCCAGATAATCCGTTAGCGCACTATCGCAGTACCGGTCCCGAGGTCTGGCGTGATACCATGGGGCAGGTAACGCATTTTGTTTCGGCGATGGGCACTACCGGCACGATTATGGGGGTGAGTCGTTTTCTGAAGGAGCAAAATTCGGCGGTGACAATCGTCGGTTGTCAGCCAGCGCAGGGCAGCCAGATCCCAGGCATTCGTCGGTGGTCGAAAGAGTATTTGCCGACCTTCTTTGAAGCGAGCCGGGTTGATCGGGTGGTCGACATCACGCAGAAAGACGCAGAAAATACCGCTCGTCGTCTGGCAAAAGAAGTCGGTTTGTTCAGTGGTCCAAGTTCCGGCGGAGCGTGTTGGGCGGCGCTGCAGATCGCACAAGAGATTGAACGCGGAGTGATTGTTTTCATCGCGTGCGATCGCGGCGATCGTTATTTGTCGAGCGATTTGTTCCGCTGAGTTGCTGTCGGCCGCGCGCTCGGCACTCTCATTTTTGATCACCTCTGTTGCACAAGGACTCCACCATGCGCTTGGAACGACGCCTACGACGCATGCTGAAGAAGCGCGGTTACCGCATGACCGAAGCGGTACGCGAAAGTCTGCGCGATTTTATTGCTACCGTCAGCGAGCAAAATCCCGACGTAGTTGACGCTGGCGGTCAGAGCGAGGACGACGAGGAAAACGCTGCGGAAAAACGTCCGCTCAAACATTCGATTACCTGTCCGCACTGCGGTGAAGCGATTCCCATTGCCATCGATTTAAGCGGCGACGATCAAGATGACGTGCAAGATTGCACGGTTTGCTGTAGTCCCATTCACGTGGCCTACTCCGTGCGCAACGGTCAATTGCATGCGTTTCATAGCGAGCCGTATTGAGCTAGTGGCTCGATGACCATTCGCTGAATTTTTAACTTACGGTTGCGGTTCGCTGCGACGATAGCTGCCAGTTGAAACGTGGCCGCGATACTCGGCTAAAGTGTGACGAGTGATGAGCCCTTGCAGGTCGCCAGATTGTTGGGCTTGGTAGACCGCTGTGATGGCGTCACGCAGATCAAGCTGACGCACGGGTTTGACCAGATACGCGTTGAAACCAGCGGCTTCAGTTAGCTTGGCATCACCACGATGACCGATGGACGTCAGCAGCATTAATCCCAGGTTGATTCCGTGGCAGCGCTGACGCAATTGGTTGCCGAGTTCCAGCCCTGCGATGTCGCTGAGCTGCGCGTCGATCAGGGCGAGCTGACATATGGTTTTTTCGGTGAATGCTGATTCACCGTTCACATGGCAGTGCGCGATGCAGCCCCAGGCGGTCAGTTGTTCCGCGATCACGCGACGAATGACCGTGCTATTTTCCACCACCAAAACATGCACGCCGCTGAGTGCCATTTGGAACGGCGTTTTGACCGTTGAATCCGGGGCCAGTGGCAAAGTCAGCATCAGCGTGAAGGTCGAACCGTGTTCAGGCCTGCTCTCAACATGAAGCGTGCCGCCCATGCTTTCGGTAATTTGGCGACAGATCGCTAGGCCAAGGCCAGTGCCGCCATATCGGCGAGTGGTGGACGTATCCGCCTGAGTAAATTTATCAAAAATAGCGTCGATTTTATCGGCTGGTATGCCAATGCCGGTATCGCTGACGGCTATAGAAATGCGCCCGTGACGCCGGCCTTGCGGGTCTGCAAAAACACTGCCGGAAACGTCGGCGAAGACCTCGCCATGATCGGTGAATTTAATCGCGTTGCCGATCAAATTGCTCAGCACTTGGCGCAAGCGATTCGGATCGCCAAGCAGTCGGACCGGAGTTCCTGGCGCAAAGCGTTGAATCAATTCCA
>JAYVSL010000100.1:0-11330 GCA_043775355.1 Planctomycetota bacterium | reverse complement strand
ATCGCTGTCAGCGGGCTTGCGAAGGATCATACCTCCGCTCTAATGCCGCATCCTTATTGCTAGGCAGGTTCGCGGATGCGAGCCCCGCAATATGGTCGGCTGCGTCGGTGATGTCACCGGCGCGCCCTGGCCCGCACCGGGCTACTACTATAGGCCATATCAGGCCAATCATCCCGCTGATAAAGCGGGCGATGCGCAGCGTTTGCGCAGGATTATTGGACAATGTCGGATCAACCGGATCTCACCGTTCTTAGTATTAAAGACCTCAGACAACTTGCTGGCGAACACCAGATTCAAAATCGTAGTCGACTCGGAAAGGATGACCTTATCCAGGCCCTTCAAGGAGTCTTGGCTGGCCATCTCGCTGCTAGTGCTGCCGCTGCTGTTGCTGCTGGAAGTACTTCCGCAACCGTTGCGGTGCCAGCACCCGCGCCAGCAAAAGAACCGGAGGAAATTTCTTCGGTTGAATTGAAAGCCGCGACCGTCGCAGAAACCGTTCATGCAGAACCGGAAGTGCTCGATGCCGCTGCGGTCGCCGATCTGGCGAATGACAGCGTTGCTCCTGCAAATGCCGCGCCTGTTGCTGGTGAAGTGGATCCGACCGCTGATCCTGGGCATCCGGGCGAACGTCGTCGTCGCCGTCGCCGTCGTCGTGGCCGTGGCCGCGGTCGTCGCGATGAAAATGGCAATCCTATTGCGAACGATCAAGACGATCAGTCAGCTGAAGGTGATGATGACGGTGAAGATGGTGACGAAGCCGAAGCCAATGATGGCCCAGGCGCACCACCAGTTGCCCAGGCGCCCGTCATTTCAGCACCGCAAGCGCGTCCAACTCAACCTCCGCGCGATATTCAGCCTCCACGTGTGGCCCAACCGCCTCGCGAACAGCAGCAGCCTCGCGATCAACAGCAGCCTCGCGATCAACAGCAGCCTCGCGATCAGCAGCAACCTCGCGATCAACAGCAGCCTCGCGATCCGCGTGATCAACCGCGTTCGCAGCCACAAAATGGCGGCGATCAACGTTCATCGCTGCCAGCACAGTCACCACCGCAAAACGGTGGACCGCGTCCGCGCATTGATGCTCCGCAACGGCAAATGACCAGCGTGCTGGATCGTTTGTGTTTGTTCTCAAAGGGCATTCTTGAATTGTGCGATCCATCAACGCCAACCTGGGCGCAGGCACGTTTAAGTGAATTGCTCGCTGAAATCGGTGTGGTGCCGATGCCAACGCAAGGCCAACCGCATTTAGATTTTCATCAGATCGTCGGAACGATCGTCGCCGAAGGCGTCCCGCACGGACAAATTGCCCTGGTCGAAGCTCCTGGCTTTGCCCTGCGTGGTGATCGCGGCGATCTTTTCCCGCTGCGTAAGGCACAGGTGCGCGTTTCCAGTACGGAACGTAAGGACGTATCGTCAGCGGCAGTTGCTCCACGTGTAGAACAACGCCCAGCTCCGCGTCCGGCTTTTGTCCCGCCAGCGGTAACGACGAACGTCGTCGCGCCAGCGGCTGAAAAAGTCGCGGCCATTGATGGCACGCTAGCTGGTGACGTTGCTCCCGCCGCAGACCGTGGCCCGCGTCCCGAACGTGGCGCAGATCGCGTCCCGCGAAATGATCGTCGTGAGCGCACCGAACGTCCAGTGCGTGAACCCGAACAAGGCCGCACGCCATTCGCGAAGCACGGCGCCGAACCGGTTGGCGAAGCCCCGCGTTTGCCGCTCGCACCGCAGGTGCCTGCCGAACTTGATGCGAAACCCAAGGCAGTTGGTTTTGCACCGCTCGGATTAAATCAGCAGATTCTCGCGGATTTAGCGGCAATTGGCTATAACGAGCCAACGCCGATTCAGGCCGAAGCGATTCCGGTGGTGCTCAGTGGCAAGGACGTGCTGGGGCAGGCTCAAACCGGCACCGGCAAGACCGCAGCATTTGTGTTGCCGATTTTACAAAAACTCTATGCGATCGAAAGTCCGGAGCGCAAGCCAGTAGCCTTGGTCCTGTGCCCAACGCGCGAGCTTGCGCGTCAGGTCTTCAATGAGTTCACGCGCATGGCGGGTGCCAGCGGTGCTCGTGCGGTGGTGATCTACGGCGGCACGCCGATGGATGACCAAATCCGTGCGCTCGAAAATGGTCCTCATGTCGTCATCGGTACGCCCGGTCGTATCATCGATCATATGAAACGCCGCGCGCTCGACCTTTCGGGTCTCGCGATGATGGTGCTTGATGAAGCGGATCAGATGCTCGACATCGGCTTCTGGCCGGACGTCAATTACATCATCGGTCACACGCCACCGTCGCGTCAGGTGCTGTTGTTCTCTGCGACCTTCCCCGAACCGGTGAAGGAAATGGCGCAGAAGCATATGAAGGATCCACAGCAGATTCGCATCACGCCCAAGGTGATCACCGTCGAACAAGTCGACCAGAAGTACATCGCGGTTTCGCGCGAGCGTAAAAACAGCTTATTAGCGCACTTCATTGAAACGCAGAATCCTCCGCAATTAGTGGTGTTTTGCCGCACCAAGCATCAGACCGACCGCGTGGCGGAAGTGCTCAAGCGCAAGAACATGTCGGCCGGTGCCATTCACGGCGATTTGCCACAAACTAAACGCGAAAAGATCTTGGCGCAGTTCCGCGCTGGTGAGATTCAAAGCTTGATCGCCACCAACGTCGCGGCGCGCGGGCTCGACATCCCTACGGTGTCGCACGTGGTCAACTACGACATCCCTGAAATGCCAGAAGAGTACGTCCATCGCATCGGTCGTACGGCGCGTAACGGCGCTAAGGGTATCGCCCGGACGTTCATCACGCCGGAAGATGGTCAGTTCTTGCTTGAGATCGAGAAGCACATCGGTCTGTTGCTGGAAGAAGAGAAGATCGAAGGTTTCGAAGCGACGCCGCCAGAAACTGAGGTCAAGCGCACCATCGCCGATATGCCCGTCGGCCAACCGCGCATTCTCAAGCCACTCGTCGGAGGCATTCGTCTCGGTCGCCGTCGTCGCTGATTTCAGGAGGTTGGTCATGTCGTTGCTGCTGCGTTCCCTCGTCCTCTGCATCTGTCTGTTCGCCATTTTGGCCCAGACTGGTTGTCAGACGCGTGGTGCACGCAGCACCACGGCCCCGACTCATCCCGTCAATGTCATTAACCACACGGTGTTAGTCGGCGAGACGCTGTCTTCGATTGCCGCGCGTTACGACGTCAGCATCGATACTTTAGTCAGTGCCAACAATTTGCGTGGAAACAGCCTGATACCTGGGACTATTCTTCGCGTCCCAGGCGGGAAATTTCCCATCGAAAGTCCGGTCGCGGGACCAATTATTCCAGCGGCACCTGCTATTGAGTCCAATGAATCGTGGTATCAACCACGTGCCAAATGGACGCAACAACCCATTATTTTGAGTCGCACCAAACCCATGGGCGGAACTCCCAACGTCATTACGATTCATCACAGTGGTGACAAAGATGATATTCACACGGAAAGCGCAGCGTGGCTGCGTCAAGTCGACCTCAATCACATCAAAGGCACGGGTCACGCCGAACCATGGGCGTGCATCGGTTATCACTTCATCATCGACGTGAGCGGCAAAGTTTACGAAGGCCGTCCGCTGAAATACCAAGGCGCGCATGCTGGCAATGATCAAGTCAACAAACTCAATATCGGCATCTGCCTGATCGGCGATTTTGATCAAGCCCGTGTCCCGGCCGCGCAGCGCACCGCACTGTTGAGCACGCTGGATCGCTTGTGCCTTCAATACGATATTAACCGCACGTCGGTCTACGGACATAAGCATTTCAAAAGTACCGAATGCCCTGGACGATATCTCTCGCAGATCATTGCGAGCTACACCCAGCGTCCCGCTGAAGCCGCTGAGCCAACCCGCAAGCAAGCCGTCGCTCCGCGCGCGGCATCTCGTCTTGGCACCGTCACTCCAGCGCACAAATAGTCGTCAGATCATCACCATTGACGACTAGGGACACGCTCCTATGTTTCGCCCTCCCCTGAGCATGGGTGGCGGAATTGGCAGACGCACTAGCTTGAGGTGCTAGCGAGGTAATTCTCGTCGGGGTTCGAGTCCCCGTCCGTGCATTAAACGACAAAACCATCGGTGAAAGCCGATGGTTTTGTCGTTTTTCTGGGGATGGATCGTTTGTCTGCCGCGATCGTGCCTACTTTGACTTAGCGTATTTTAGAATTCGCGCAGCGATGAATCGCTTACTGTCGTCTTTGATAAAAGCGCCAAATGACAAAGTCTTTTCCGCGGTATCGATGCGAATACATGGGACCGACTGATCATTCACGCTCGCTCCGCATGCAGCAAGGGTGATCGTACTGCTGCGGTCGATAGGAATGCGCCTAGTCCAGCCAATGCTACCAATACCAATGAAGACAATGCCCTCATTGCCGGTTATGCGGATAACCCAGCGGCTGAAGAACAGGTAGGTGATGACGGTCAGCAGAATTACGGTACCGATTAAGAAAGGAATTCCGAAGAGCGCTTCTGCGACATTGAAGGGCGTACCTTGCAGCAGAGGTCTGAGGTAAATCATCCCAACCGAGCCGCCAGACCATAGTGCGGTGAACGGAATAAGAAAAAAGAGCACCGGTGATCGTCGACGGTAGGTCAATGCTAAGTCCGACTGTCCGTCGTACTCTTCGCGCACATGCTTGGGTGGAATGTCCAGGTTCACATCATTCAATTCGCCAACGCTTTGTAGACGGGAAAAAGCAGTCGTTCGTCCGCACGCGCGGCACAAGGCGATATCTTTGGCGACGCTGATGTCATCTAAAGGAATGAGCGCAGAACAGGACGGACAGGTCAGTGCAGCGTGTGTATTCATATTCTGAAGAGTGAATTCTTTTCACTGAGCGCAAGTCGTCACGCCAGTCGGATCATTTCCCAAGTCAGTTCAAAGCGCGCCAGATACTTCTGTAAACGATCTGCGTCATTGGCCGTTTTTCGTTCACTGCGAGAAACGGCAAACAACGTCCGGCCTGCTTCGGACAAGGTGCGCGATGCACGACACACGCGAATGACTTCGGCCAGTTGTACGTGATCGAAGCGATCAAGCTTGCTCACCCGTGCGCCAAGAATGTCGCTTACCAGATCATGGTCGCCGCTGGTCGGCGCGTGCCATTGCTGATGCAAACGCGCGCTTTCTTCGTGGACCAAATCTTCGCCAATGCGTCCGCCCTCGGCGAGGGTTGCCATGCGCGTGACAGCCGCGCCGAGATCGCGGAAATTGGCGCTCCACGCAGCCGACGACGCGGTGGCAAAGGTCAGGAAGCACGCGCGTGCTTCAGCATTGAAGGTGATGCGCTTGCCATTTTCACGGGCAAAACGTTCTAATTCATGATCGACGTTCGGTTCAATATCTTCGCGTCGTTCCGCCAACCCGGGAAGGCGGAAGCTCCAGAGGTTGATGCGCGCCAGCAGATCCTCGCGAAATTTCCCGTTGCGTATGCCTTCATCCAAATCGCGATTCGTGCCAGCGATGAGTTGGAAGTCAGAAAGCACCGGTTTATCCGCGCCCACCGGCAGGAAAATTTTATCTTCAATCGCTCGCAACAGCATCGCCTGCTCGTCCAATCCAAGTTCGCCGATTTCATCAAGGAACAACACGCCACCATCAGCACGTTTCAACAGACCATCACGATCGGTTAGTGCTCCGGTGAAGGCGCCTTTGCGATGCCCGAATAACGCCGACATCGCTTGGTCACCACGAATCGTCGCACAGTTCAATTCGACAAAAGGACCATCAACTAAGTTGCGTGCTTTTTTCAATTCGTAAATCCGCCGTGCGAGCACCGTTTTCCCCGCGCCCGTTGGACCGGTTAATAAAATCGGCGCGCGCGATGACGCCGCAACTTTTTCCACCCGGCCAACCAATTTGGCAAATGCCGCATTGCGCGTCGGAATTCCAGCTGTCAGGACCGACGCGCCAGCTTTACGTTCTTCAGCGAAACGCGTGGCGAGCTTATCGTATTTTTTCAGATCTAAATCGATCATCGACGCGGTGCCCGAAGGACTCTTGACCCCGCCATCATCGCGCGCGCTCGGCGACGTTTGTACCAAACGTGCCGGAAAATGGCGCGACTCAGTCAGCAAGAACAAACAAATCTGCGCCACGTGCGTGCCAGTGGTGATGTGAACGAGGTAATCCTCATCTTCCGGCTTCCATGGATATCCCCGCGCAAATCCCCACAGCGCACTATAGACGTCTTCAAAATCCCAGGCGTTGCTGAATTCAATATGGCGACTGTGCACCTGCGTCGTCGGTGACGCCTGCACAATGTCCGCCGCGATGGTCTGCGCCAAACGATCATAACGTCGTTGATGCAACATCTCGAAACGACTGATGACCAGATCGCTCTGCATGTGCAAACCCACCGTTGGCCGCCAGCGATTCCAACGTTTGTGGTCACCTCCAGCATCAAGAGTCGGACCAAGCAAACCGAGGGCGACGAGTGGGCGGGGCTTTGGCATGACTCGCTTATAGGCGAGTAAAGTATCTGACAAGAGAGTGCTTACCTAATTCAAGAATGGCATGTGGACTATCGAAATGCATGGCAACAGTATGTACTTCGACCACTTACGTGGTTATTTCGCTCGCATTTTTCGCCGATCTCAAGCATGGCACGGCCTTCGCCAAGGGAATATCGCGAATGCATCACCCCGGCACTTGCCGGATCCGACGCCTCCATCGTGCACCCGACCGATTCCCGATCAAACGATCTATCAATAAATAAGGACTTTTATGATGTCATCGAACCACGAACTCATCACCGTCCCCGATGCCAAGCCGATCAAGGCTTGGATCCGTGGCGTGCCATTAGAAGACGAGGCGCGTAAGCAGCTCATCAACGCGGCGCGCATGCCGTTCATCCATCATCACATCGCAGTGATGCCGGATGTGCATTTGGGCATTGGTGCCACGGTGGGATCGGTGATCCCGACGGTGGGAGCGATCATTCCTGCGGCGGTTGGAGTGGATATTGGCTGTGGCATGTGCGCGGTGCGTACGTCGCTGAACGCCAAAGATCTGCCGACCTCGCTCAAGGAGCTGCGTGAGCGTATCGAACGTGCCGTGCCGCACGGTCGCACCGATGACGGTGGACGAAACGACCGTGGCGCCTGGGGTAAGCGTCCGGTGCGCGTCGACAATTTATGGAAAGAACATCTCGCGCTGGGTTTCGCCGCGATCGTGGAACGCACGCCTTTCTTGGCCAAGGACGGAGACTCGCAGACCCGTTCGGTGAATCACCTCGGAACGTTGGGAACCGGCAATCACTTCATCGAAGTCTGCATTGACGAGGCCGACCGCGTGTGGTTTTTATTACACTCGGGATCGCGTGGCATCGGCAATCGTTTCGGTTCGTTCTTCATCGAGATGGCGAAGAACGACTGCCGCAAGGCCGGTGTCGACCTGCCCGATCAAGACCTCGCTTACTTCAAGGAGGGGACCGAGCACTTCGACGACTACGTCGCCGCGGTGGAATGGGCGCAATCGTACGCGCGTATCAATCGTCAGGTGATGATGGAACACCTCATCCAGATGGTGCGCACCACGCCTGGGATCCCGCCCTTCACCGCTGAGATCGAAGCGGTGAACTGCCATCACAACTATGTCGCGCGTGAGCATCACTTCGGCAAAGATTGCTTAGTAACGCGCAAAGGCGCCGTGCGCGCCGGCCTCGGCGACCTGGGAATTATCCCAGGCTCGATGGGTGCCCGCAGCTACATCGTCCGTGGCAAGGGAAACCCCGAATCGTTCAACTCCTGCAGCCACGGCGCCGGCCGCACCATGTCGCGCACGAAAGCAAAAAAAATGTTCACGCTAGAAGATCACGCGAAAGCCACCGCCGGAGTCGAATGCCGCAAAGACAGCGACGTGATCGATGAAACCCCGATGGCCTACAAAGACATCGACGCCGTCATGGCCGCGCAGTCAGACCTCGTCGAGGTCGTGCATACGTTGAAACAAGTCGTGTGCGTAAAGGGATAGGGCATGTGCATCTAGCTTTATGAAAAGATATCTAGCGATGTCGAAGCCGTGGTGAGTGATTTAAGGCATTCATGGGGCATGTGGCACTTCCATGAAGGCATCAAGGACGTCGTAAATGGAAACTTGGATCACCTGAACGACATCGATGGGACCAATGGTTTTTTCACCATGATCAGGAAGATGTATGCTCATTCGGCCTGCCTAGGTATTCGTCGACAAGTTAAGTCCAACCGCGATTCATTCAGTCTTATGACAGTTCTCGACTTTATGAAAACGAACCACGCAACACAGGGGTTCCTCTCCAAAGAGAAATTTCTTAAGTGGCGATCTCATAAGGGGTGGGACATCGAGTATTCTGAGGTGGCTTACGAGATGCTTCTAGGGGAACATCAAGATATGTCTGAATCGATTGCCGCCGACATCGATGCGGTGAGGTCCGCATGTCGCCCAATTGAATCCTTCGCCGACAAGATCGTAGCGCACTTAGACAGGAAACCGCCAGCGCTGCCGTGTTTCGATAATATTGATAATGCGCTCACCGCTTTGAGCGCGGTGGCACTTAAGCTCCATAATCGTATCGGCGGTGATCCATCGAATGAGATTAGGCCAACTTATTTGTTTCACGCAGCCGAACCATTGCGGCACAGATTGGATATTCGCTAATGATTCAAAACGACGGTTCCCAAGGCGAAGGCGGCGGTCAGTCCCTCCGCACCCTGCTCGCGCTCTCGGCCATCACCGGAACGCCAGTTACGATCATCAACGTCCGGCCTCGATGTCCGCGTCCCGAAACCATCCTTAAATTCCTAGTAATCTTTTTTTTCTTCCTCCGTTCCTCCGTTTCTCTTGTTCAATTCTCCCCATTCCCCAACAATACTATAATCACCAGCGACGGTTCCCGAGGCGAAGACTGCGGTCATATGAAAACCAAAGGGTTATTCCCATGAAGCGATCTCTGGAAAAAGCACGTGCTACCATGCCAAAAAAGATAATGCCTACTAAGCCTGAAAAATCACAAGATGTCATAATTAGTGACCCTACTGCTATCGATATGGGTAACTCCTATTACCCGCCACCGAGCGAATGGAGAACGCATGTCCGTGCTTGTGAAAGCTGTGGGAGAAAATTTAGCGTCACGGCAGGCGAGCAGAAGTTTTGGTATGAAACCCTGAAAATTCCGTTTTATGTTCGTATCACAGACTGCATGGATTGTCGTAGTCGGCATCGGGTGCAACGGCGCATCGCCCATCGTCTGGGCGAGTTAATGCCACTTGTCGATGATCCGAATGTAGATGAGCAAGTTCTGCGACAGAGTGTGCTGATTATTGGTGAGGGGACTGTGCGACGTACGCGAATGAGGTTTGGGCATGACAGTTGGGTGTTATCAGGGACCGCAATTCTGTTGAAGGGGTGTGAGATCATCAATCGGCTTCGGCGTGCAAAACACCCACATCATGATTTGCTCCCACTCCTTCGCCATTTTCATCTGCGGCTCGAAAATGTTCAGCGCGCTGAGCGGATTGTGACGGAAATCGCATCCATGATTCATGATCGTCCCGCATTGGCCAAGGCGATGCGGGCGATCGAAGACTGGCTGAAAATGCCTGGAAAACGTCAGTGGGAACGAGTCATCGAACGGCCACGTTTGTGAAGAAATGAAATCCATGATCACCATCGACGGTTCCCAAGGCGAAGGCGGCAGTCAGATCCTCCGCACGAACTTCATACTTTATGATTCTCCAGAACGCGGGTGAATGAAATGATGCACTTCATTGGATACCTCAGCATTCGTCCGCGAGCAGGCATGCCCGGAGTGAGCCCTATAAGTCTGTCAGTTGAGACGCACGACTGGCTGCCGGACACATGGTGCTTGGATTGGGTTTCGCGTTCGGAACGCGAGCCATCAATTGATTTGATCACATCTGAGCAGTCGTGGATCTCTGACGGATTCGACCAGACGTGGGGATGGCCTGGCATCATGTTTGATCACGCTTGGGCTGTCCAAATCCAGCAGCGCGTTGGTGCGGCTCATGGATTCAGCTTGGTTGGGATTGCGTGTCGCGAGGTGGACCGAGAGAAAATACTTCAGGTCACGCGCCCGCCACCACAGGTCACAGGATTTTCACCGGAGGCACAAATTGCTCTCCATCTTGCATGCCAGAGCCACCGCGACATTCCTCAAGGCCATTCGATCCTTGGCTGGGAATCCATCATGATCGATCGCATGTCGGGTTTGGGCGAATCTCTTATTGAAGACGGACAATTGCTGGAACTGGGGCAAATCGAGGAGCATTGCCGTGAACAGAATGCACACCCATTGAACGGTTTTTGGCCATGGTTCCCTTTGGCATTGCTGTCCGTTCCGTTAGTCATCGAAGAAAGGCGAGATGAATAATTATGATCACCATCGACGGTTCCCAAGGCGAAGGTGGCGGCCAGATCCTCCGCACCTCGCTTGTGTTTTGGTGATCGCCATCATACGGAGTATGGATTCTAGACTTGATGAAGACAGATTGAACAAGAGGAACGGAGGAACGGAGGAGACATGAACGAGGCGGAAAGACTGAATCAGATCACGGAGCGGATCATTGGCGTGTGCATGGACGTACACAGCGAGCTGGGGCCGGGGCTGCTGGAATCCGTGTACGAGGAGTGCCTTTGTCTGGCGCTAGATGCGGCTTCCATCGGCTACGTCAGGCAGGGATCGGTTCCTGTGGTTTTCCGCGGACGCGCGATCGACCAGGGATTTAGATTCGATTTGCTCGTCGAACGAGAAGTGATCGTCGAGATTAAGGCGGTCGAGCAAATCATGTCCATCCACAAGGCCCAAGTGCTGACCTACCTCAAGCTCACCGGCGCTCCCATCGGTCTCTTGATCAACTTTCACGTCCCCGTCTTGAGAGAAGGAATTCGCCGACTGGTTAACCCGGCATCTGGCCTCGACGTCCGCGTCCCCAAGCCTTTCTCAAACTCTCCCTAGCCCTTTCCTGTCTTCCTCCGTTCCTCCGTTCCTCTTGTTCAATCCTCCCCATTCCCCCGTAGTCCCATGATCATCATCGACGGTTCCCAAGGCGAAGGCGGCGGTCAAATCCTCCGTACTTCGCTTGCTCTTTCTGCCATCACCGGAACTCCGGTAACGATTGAGCGCATTCGTGCGAAGCGGCCAAAACCGGGTTTGCAGCGTCAGCATTTAGTCGCGGTGTTGGCGGCGGCGCGGGTGTGCGGTGGGCAGGTGGAGGCAATGGCGTTGCGATAACCTATCCCTCTCTCGTAATTGATCTTGCGTACGGGTGCATCGGCACGCGGGCATACGAGCGATCGGGGCGTCTTTTC
>JAYVSL010000099.1:0-52278 GCA_043775355.1 Planctomycetota bacterium | reverse complement strand
GCCACTGCCGCCAACAGCGCGGCGGTTGGCGAATTCGGACCAAGGTTGATCGCACGATAACCACATTCGTTCAACACCACGCTCGCCATTTGGCTTGGTATCAGATACGGGTCAGCGGTCATGCCGCCACCAACCGCCACCGGCGCTGTGCTTGCCGGATCGGCCTGAAACATGCGCAATTGTTCGACCATCTGAATGCAAATGCAGGTGGCATGGTGTTCCGCAGCGATGCCGTCTTCGCCGTGTTTCCATAGTTCGCCCAGCCGTACCATGGCCGATCGCAAGGCACCATCACACAACGATGCGGCACTTGCACCGGCCAAATACGCGGTGGTTAAAAGCGAGCGACAACGGCTGGCATCACCTGCCAATAACGCCTCAAATACAGCGTTTTCTAGGCTGTTTGACTCGTCTTGACTGTGGCCACACAAAACGCCGAAACAAAACGGATCTTGCACCCGATAACCTTCAGCGCGAACAAAGCGCACCGCTTCTTGAAACGGAATCCGACGATGACCGCCGGCCGTGCGTTCAACTACCAAGCGACCAGAGTCAACCCAGCGTTTGAGAGAACTCTCACTCACACCAATGGCAGCGGCAAGATCTTTAGGTGAAAGAAAGGCAATCGTCATGTTTGATCTGCGTACCTTGAACGACGGAACGCGAGCGCAACTCGATCTACGCCAACTAGAACAGTAAATCTACTTAGCGTCCTCGGCCTTTTTTCACTTCAGATTGGTGCCCTCGTTCATTTTACTGCGAGCTGCCGACAACGCGCGCACCAGTCGTTGGCGATCTGATGGCGTATGCGCCAAAGTAACGGTCAATCGCAGACGACACGCGCCAGCTGGCACCGTTGGCGGGCGAATGGCTGGGGCAAAATGGCCCGCTGCGCGCAGAGTCGCCGACAGCGCCAGCGCCGCTGCTTCATCGCCGACTACCAACGGAATAATCGCCGTGCGCCCATGTGGAATGCTCCAGCCCTGGGCTTGCAATTGCTTGCGTAAAGCGCTCGCTTCTTCCACTAATCGTGCGGGTAATTCCGGGTGACGACGCAAGAGGTCGAGCGTTGCGACCGCTGCGCCCATCGCCGCTGGCACTGGCGCGGTGGAAAAAATAAAGCTGCGTCCGCGATTCACCACCAGTTCGATTACGTCGCGATCGCCAGCCAGAAAACCGCCTTGCGAGCCTAAACTCTTCGAACAGGTCCCAACCAGCAGATCCGGCACCACGCCCAATTCCGCGCACAGTCCACGGCCAGCAGGCCCCAGAACGCCAATGGCGTGTGCTTCGTCGACCACTAATAAGGCTCCGTGTTTTTGGCAGAGCTGATGAATGCCCACCAACGGGGCCTCATCGCCGTCCATCGAATAGACCGATTCGACGCAGACCACCCGACGTTTCGCACCGCTGGTGCGCTCAAGTTGTTTTTCAAGATCGGCCAAATCGTTGTGGGCAAAACGCAGCAAGGTACCGGCGGCAAGCCGCGCACCATCGTAGCTCGACGCGTGACACATGCGGTCGAGAATGACCACGTCCTCGGCCCCAGATGCGAGCGACACCAACGTCGCAAGGTTGGCCTGAAAGCCGGTGCTGGTCACCAGGGCTTCTTCGCGACCAAGCCAATGAGCCAGACGTTCTTCAAGGCGGCGATGACAGCGCAGGCCGCCTGCAAGCAAGCGCGCCGCACCCGCGCCAGCGCCGTACGTACGCAGCGCGCGGGCAGCGGCGTTCTTGACCGTGCGGCGATTGGCGGCACCTAAATAGTCATTCGACGCCCAATTATGCAGCTTCATGCGCTTGCCGTCGGCACAGAGCATCACCACCCGATCGTCCGGCGAATCAATGACCGGCCGCTGACGTAAACGGCCAGCAGCGGCAAGATCCGCCAATTCGGTGGCAATATCTCGGCGCATATCGGCGTGCGTTGGTGGTGGCTCGTGACCCATAGTGGGACGGGTTCTAGAGCCGACCACGCAAGGCGCCACCAGCCGCAGAAAATTCGTCCCTTGGCTTGAGAGCACGGTGGGCGTTCCACATCCCGGCATCTGTGCAAATATTCACTAGATAAACCATGGCCTGATTGGAACATTTTGGTTCACCACCCCAGCCTGAGCTCATGACCGACCTGCCCGATCCAGCCAATACGTTGCCCGCTTCCCTGCCTGAAGGCAGCATCGTCACCGTTCAGCCAAATGATCCGCTGCAAAGCTGCCGAGTTTGTCGCTATGAATTCCGGGCGTCGGCCAAGCTCACTGGCAAGAAAATCCCCTGTAGCCACTGCGGCACTTTGGTAGAGATCGTCAACCACGCGACGGCCACCGTTGACCCGTTAATTGGAAAACGAATTGGCAATTGTCGTCTCACCTACCGCCTCGGCGCTGGCGGCATTGGTTTAGTTTACGCAGGTGAGCAACTCTCCGTCGGTCGTCATGTGGCGATCAAAATGCTCGGTGCGAAAGCTGGCGCCAACGATGTCTTAGTGCAGCGCTTTCAGCGGGAATCCAAACTCTGCGCGCAAATCAACCACCCTAACGTCGTGCATGTGTACGATTGCGGTTATGACCGTGGCGTGCATTACCAACTGATGGAATTGGTGGATGGTGGAACGCTGGCGAACCTGATCGAAACGCAGGTGCGTTTACCATGGCGCGAAGCGGCGGATCTTGCGCTGCAAATTACCCGCGCACTCGAATACATCCACGGTCAAGAAATCATTCATCGCGACATTAAACCGGCGAACATTTTAATCACAGTCGAAAACGGCCGACGCATCGCCAAGCTCGCTGACCTGGGACTGGCCAAACAGTTGGACACGGAACAAGAACAATTAGGTCTGACACTCGAAGGCAAACCGCTGGGATCGCCCTCGTACATGCCGCCTGAACAAGTGCGTAACGCCAAAGATGCCACTCGTGCGTCTGATATTTACGGTGTTGGCGCCACGTTCTATTCCGCATTAACCGGTCAGCGACCATTCGATGGCAAATCTTCTTACGAAGTCATGGCCAACGTCCTGACCAAAGAAGTCGTGCCGCCGAAAATCAAAGTTCCTGATCTGCCACAAGCGCTCAACGATTTGATGATGCGCTGCTTATCGAAAGATCCGAGCAAGCGGCCGCAAAAAGCAGAAGATCTCGCCAATGAATTAGAACTTCTGCTCAGCAATGAAGGCGGGCCAGCGCCGGTGAAAGCCAACAGCCCTCCAAGCAGCGCGTGGAAACGGCCGAAAACCGAGCTTTCAGAAATGACACCACCAACCCTGCCGAATCGAGTAAGCCCCGACGGGCGTCGTGTGAGCACTGACAAAATCACCCGCTCAGTGACGATCACACCCCCCAGCTCTAGCTGGAAACGGCCGACCGCCGGCGGCGCCGAGTCAACGCCCAGCGCGGGAGTGCCCCCAGTTCATTCCCCGTCAACGCCAGCGTCAGCTGCGCTACCGCCAAACGCCGCGCAGCCAAGCGCCGCGCAGCGTCCAACGCTTTCACCGCTGCTGGCCGGCGTATTAATCGGAATTGGCCTGACGATTATCGGCCTTTTGATCGCGTTGCTGCTCAAATAAATATGCTTCTACCGTGGCACGGGCAACTTGCCCGTGATCGTCATGGTTAGCGTCGAACCACGGGCAAGATGCCCGTGCCACTGAAAATTGCCTGAGCGAAACAGCCTGATCCTTGCGCGGTCAGCGCCAACGTGGATTCAGTGATAAAGCGCGACTTGTCCGGCGTATCCGCCGCGCTCTGATCTCTTCACTATGATTCACCTTGGCGTTAATATCGATCACGTCGCCACCGTTCGGCAGGCGCGAAAATCCAATGAGCCAGATCCGGTTTTGGCCGCGCATCTCGCCGAGCTGGGCGGAGCCAACGGCATCACCGTTCATCTTCGTCAAGATCGTCGACACATCCAAGAACGTGATGTGCGATTGCTGCGTGAAACCGTGCAGGGCGTGCTCAATCTCGAAATGGCTGCGGGCGAGGATATTCTTGGTATCGCGCTTGCCGTGATGCCAGACGAAGTCTGTTTAGTACCAGAACACCGGCAGGAATTGACCACGGAAGGTGGACTCAAATTAGCGCTCGACGATCGCGTTTTGCGCTCGTGCATCGATCGCATAAAAACTGCTGGCACGATGGTGAGCTTGTTTATTGAGCCTGACGCGGCGACCGTGCGCACGGCCAAAGCCATCGGCGCGGACGCTATCGAATTGCACACTGGGACCTGGGCCAATGCCTTTGCCCACTGCCGGGGCGATGAGCACGATGACCATTTGGTACAACAGCTAAGCCGCTTAGAGGAAGCCGCCGACCTCGCTGCCACCCTCGGCATTCGCCTGCATGCTGGCCACGGCATCACCTATCAAAACGTCCGCCAGCTCTTGCATCTGCCGTTGCTGCGTGCACTCAACATCGGTCACAGTATTGTCAGCCGCGCGGTATTATTGGGGATGGAACGCGCCGTTGCGGATATGCGGACGTTGATTGATAAAGGGCCGGGCTGATCAAAACAGCTAGGGAACGGGGAACAGGCTACGGACTACAGGATCGTACGGTGACGTCGTGTACTAAACCGGTGGTCCGTAGCCTGTAGCCCTGCTCAGCTCATCTGATCAAAAGTCTGCCGCATGGCTTTGCCAAAAGGATACCGGACACGCACAGAGCGCTGGCCGAGGTATTTTCGCTAGCGTGTTGGGCAGAGACCTACAGCCTTCGCGTCCCCAGGAGGTCTCCATGGCCACAAAGCCATTCAGCGGTTCTATCGTCGCCGTCGTCACCCCATTCAAAAACGACCAGGTCGATTTTGCGGCGCTGAAAAAGTTGGTCGAGTGGCACATTGCCCAGGGGACCCAGGGTATCGTCCCGTGCGGCACCACCGGTGAAAGCGCGACGTTCAGCCACGACGAACAACACCGCGTCATCGGCGAAGTGGTCCAAACCGCCGCCGGACGCGTGCCGGTGATTGCTGGCGCGGGATCGAACTCCACGCGTGAGGCCGTGAGCTTGGCCAAAGCCGCTGAAAAGCTCGGTGCCGACGGCATTTTGACCATCACGCCGTACTACAACAAACCAACTCCCGAAGGTTTGTTTCAGCACTTCAAAGCCGTGCGTGAAGCGACCAAACTGCCGATGGTGCTCTATAACGTTCCAGGTCGCACCGGCATCAACATGCTGCCAGAAACCACCGCGCGGGTGAATGATTTGGGCGGTATCGACTCGGTGAAAGAAGCCAGCGGTTCACCCGATGCGGTCACTGAATTGATTGGTCGCGGCGTGCGCGTGTTGTCGGGCGACGATGGCATGACGCTGCCGTTTATGGCTATCGGCGCAGCTGGCGTCATCAGCGTGGTCGCCAATTTCGCGCCGCGCATCATGCGGCAGCTGTGCGATGCCTGCGCCGCCGGCAATCTTCCTGAGGCCCGTCGTCTACATCAGATCGTTGCTGATCTTGCCAGAGTCGCCTTCAGTGAAACCAATCCGATCCCAGCCAAAGCTGCGGTCGCGGCTCTTGGACTTATCCAAGAAGAGTATCGTCTGCCGATGCTGCCCATGACTCCGGCGAAAAAGGAAGCGCTGCTGATCACCATGAAGAAGCACGGCCTGTTCGCCGCCGCCAGCGCCTGAGGAAGCGCGATGGCGCTCACCCTTGCAGACCGCATTACCCTCGCGCGCCTTGGGCTTATGCCCTTGGCGATCGCGTCGTATCTGTATCTGCCGATCGAGCATTGCCTGTGCTTTTGGTTCTGCGGATGGCTCTGCGCTTTTGCTGAAATCACCGACTATCTGGATGGAAAAGTCGCCCGCGCCCGTGGCGAAGTCAGCGACTTCGGCAAATTAGCGGATCCCTTTTGCGATGTGATTTATCGCATCGGTATCTTCATGGTTTATCTATTGCCGGTGGCTGGCGTCGGATACCCGATTGCCGCCGCTGGCGGAACCATCGTCGCTAACACCATTGGCTACGTCGCCACCATTAGCAACATCAACGACGTTCAACAAAATATTTATTTGCTCAAAGATGGCACCGTCGGAGCCGGCCTGGTTCCGTGGTTCCCAGTATTTCTGATGGTGCTACGTGAACTTATTGCCGGTGCGCTTCGCGCCATGACCGCCGCACGCGGCTTGGTGCTAGCCGCGCGAACTTCGGGAAAAATCAAAGCGTGGTTTCAAGGCGTCACTATCATCAGCGTCATGGGGTTTCCCGCATTCTGGTTTCGCTTGGAACCGTGGCATCTCTCATACGCATTTTGGGCAACCTGGGCATGCGCCATTTTGAGCGTCGGATCGATCATTGAATATATCTGGGTCAATCGCCGCACATTGGGCCAACTCGCTGAGAAAAACCGCGCGCATTGAGCGCGCGCCTTTAAACGTTTATTTGATTCGGCAGACGCCGCCTGCGCAGCTGCGGTGTTTGGCGACCGTCGCATAAAGATGACGCAATAACGGCATGATGATTGGGGTACGCGCCATATTCGCGAGGTCGTGCGGTAAGCCCAGGCCTTCAGCGATAACGACGACAGCCTCGGCACCTCCAAGTACCTGACCGCGTGCGGTGATGAGCTTCATTTCGTCCGGAGTACCTTGCAGATGCAATCGCCGCTGAATCAACGGCGATTGCAACGCCACAAGACGAAAGCCAGCGCGGCGCATGCGATGTCCCCAACGCGTGACAAAGCCGGTGCAGATCGAGCATTCGCCATCATAACAAACGATTCCGCGCCAACGACCATTCATGCGCCGGGCACCGCGTCACCTGGGAAAAAGCTCTCGAATAAACCGAGATTATTACCAGCCAAACCAGACGCGAACCAGATACCCAAAGCCAGGAACGTGAGCGCGATCATCAACCGGCTTACGCCAACCTGTGCGACTTCCGAATCGCCGTTGAAGCGCAATTTGCCCAACACATAAACCACAATCACCAACGATACCGCTGACCAACTCGCCAAGGTAAAACCACGGCCAATGATTCCCCATTCCCAAGCTAAATCACAAATGGCGAGAAATTTCAGCGCCGCAGCCATTTCAACTAAGCCACCGACCACCTTAAATTCGTTCATCCATGCGCCGGCTCGCGGAATCTTTTTGAGCAACCCAGGACTCATTGCTAAGATAAAGAATGGGATCGCTATCGCTGACGCATAAACCGCCATGCCGATCACCGCACGGCCCCAGGAATTAGTGACGACCGCTTGCGACAATACGGCACCGGCAAACGGCGCCGTGCAACTGAACGCCGTCACAGCAAACGTCAGACCCATGATCAATGCGCCGAGATAACCACCACGGCCACCACCAAGACTGTTTTCGATCGAACTCGGCAGCCGAATAAGAAATGCTCCGAGCAAGCCTAGGCCGAGCACAATGAACAATAATGCGATAACCAAATTGGTCACCGGATGCCCCGCAAGATTCGATAATGTCGAACCAAAGACACCGGTGATCAATACGCCAAGCCCGACGAAACAGGCGATAATTCCAAAGGCATAGAACGCCGCGAGCGGTAATAAACGCACACCTGCTGCCGCCTGTTTAGCGAAGAACGTCATGGTAAATGGAATCATTGGATACGTGCACGGCATCACCAACGTGAACAAGCCACCGATTATCGCGAGCAAAAGAAACTGACCGATACCATCTCCACTGCCAACGTCACTGCCCTCCCCACCTTTGGTAAAGGCAACGAACTTTGCCAACGTCGCACTGTTGCTTGGCGGAAACACTTCACTCCAACGTGATTCTTTTCCTTCTGGATCGATACGCACGTACAGGGGACGATTTTGTGTTTCAAAGCGCTTTTGTTGCCACGCCGAAAAGTTGTCACGGATACGAGCATCGGGGTCCGTATTGATGGAAATCGGAACACCTCCATTCCATGCCGCAACCACCGCCGGCACGCGAAATACGGTTTTGTCCATCGTCTGACAGTTCTGACATGATGGGCCGGTAAAATCGAGCAGTGCTGCTTTTTTTTCCTGCTTTGCTTGCGCAATCAAACGTTCGATCTCAGCGATGGAAGTCGGACGATTCCATCGCACGGCACTGGCCGACTCATCATGCAGTCGTGTAACTTCACTCGCCACAATCCGACGAATCTCCGGAACCAGTTCATCCTTCTGCGCTAGCAACGCACCCTGAACAATTTTTCGTAGGGTGTTAGCATTAACGCCCGTCACAGACGGTACTGGCACGGTGTTGGTAGGAATCTTCAACTTCACCGGGCGATCAATCACCGGGTTTAAACAAAAGTTTGCCGAGCACGCCATATATGACACCAACACCGTGGCTTCCACTGGAGCGCCATCAACGGTAGTCGGAATCACAATCGGTAACCGTACGGTAACTGGACCATCTGAATAAACAGATAAACCGTTGTGATCGTGTGGTACAGATTGAGAAGTTAATCGTCCCGCACTGACAACCGTTTGTCCTGGACGAATCACCATTTTGGTCGCCACGCCACCATCACCAACAGGAATAAAGTCAACGCTGTAGATATGCAGCGGATCTTTTTTTGGCTTCGGCGTGAACAGCCCGACCAACGTTGCCTCCCCAGGCTCAGAGCCTGCTTCTACCGTAAGGACCACCTCCACGCTATTTTCTTCAAACGTTGCTAAAGGCTCGGCGGCCGTCAGGGCCAAGAGCGGGAGAAAAATTAGGAAAGCAAGGCGGTGGATCGTGGTCATGGAGATATGACGTACTGCCAAAGCCCAGGCTTACCACCAACCGATGGTCAACCCGCACTGCCGTTTGAAAAAGGCATCGATGTCATGTCCCCACTGGTAGATTCCAGCAGGTCAATGGTGGCTCTGCGGCGATTCGTGTGGGTTCACGTTCATTGGACAACGAAAGTAGAAAATATTGAACAGGAGGCGCGGAGACGCGGAGAACGGAGGAGGGGAAGAAACTTGCCGGAGAGCATGCGTCTTTTCCGCCTCTCATCTCCGCGTCTCCGCCCCTCCTGTTCGATTTTCTTCCGCTTTGATCAGTCCCAAAGACTAAGAAAAGACCCACACGAAACGCCGCAGAGCCTTATTTGTCTGTAGCTGTCTGTAGCGAAGCCTATTCGCCTTCTTCGATGACGATGCCTTTGCGTTGCGGCATGGTTAGGCGCATCGCCTCACGACGGAAAAACTGGCCGCCAAAACCGAACTGGTCACGCGATGCCGCTTCCATCAAAAACTTCGACGCGGTGCTCTTGTTACCCTCTTCGAGGGCGATTAACGCGTGGACGTATTTGTTTTCTTGATCAGCACCAAGATCGTCGGCCATGGCAACGTTTTCTTTCGCCACTTCCAATGAATGGTAAGCCGGATCTTCCGCCACGATCGCCAGATAAGCGAGCAAGCTGTAAGCCTGCGGATTAAAGCGGAATTCCTTGGTCGTCAGGATCTCTTCGATGATGTCTTGCGCCTGTTCATAGCGAGCTGCGCCAACGCAGGCACGGGCGAAGTCCAATCTTTCAGCCGCATACGTTGTACTTTTTTTGCCCTTGGCTGGCTTTTTTGTTTTGTCATCTGCTGGCGGATAAACCTGTTCAAAAAAATCAACGGACTTGGCGAAGTGTTCGGCTTTTTTCTCAGGTGCGCTCACCCAACGACCCAAGGTGAGATTGAGACGCGCATTGCACAACAATACCTGATCATTTTTCCCTTTCGCCAGTTCTAACGCTTTGGCCGCATAATTTTGTGCCGACTCGAAATCTAGCCAATCCGTGTAAGCCGTAATCGATGCACTGACGAATTCATCCGCCGTACGTGGTTCAATTGCTGTCACATAAGCTTTCCAATCAGGATAAAATGCCTGCGGCTCGCGACCAAAATATTTTTTAAATACGCCCATGTTATCTCCGTCCCATTTCTTGCTGCTCAATCCGCCATAGAAATTCTCGAATGGCTTGCGGTATTTCCCCTTGTCAGCGTAAAGCATGAAATAGATCAAGGCCCAACCTTGAGGATAATATTCTCCGGTGTATTCATTTGCTCCTTTAAGCTCACAGAGCTTATTCAACGACAATTCGCCTTCTTTCAGCATGCTCTTCAAATGCCACAAACGATTGAAAGGAATGGTTTCCAACTTCATGCTCTTTTCATCACGCTTCGCACTTTCAAAGAACACCGCCAAGCCTTCATTTGCCCAAGTCGGCACCTTATCGCAAACAGAATGAATAACCAAATGCGTGCACTCATGGAACAGCGTACTCATGGTCTGTTCTGGTGAACCTGCATAAAAACAACGAATTCCCATGGCATCGCCTTGATACCAAAAATAGCCAAGCACGTTACTGCCCATGCTAATACCGGCCTCTGCTGAATGCTTCATAAACTGCTCTTGTGTCGCGTAGACTTCTACTTTTACCTTTTTGAGATTGGTCTTAGCACCGAAGACCTTGGCCAATTCATTGTAACATTGTTCCATGCTCAGGCCGATGCTGCCGACCAATTCTGGAGAAACATTACTCATGATACTAAAATGGCCGGGTTCCGTGTTGTAAACCCAAGCGTTTTTCCAATCGCTACGAAACTTGATCTGTTCTCTGGCCTCTGCTTGTTGTTTCTGGATGGTCTTCAAACGCTGCGGCGAAATCCAAGTGCCTAGATTCTTCACATAACCCATTGCCTTATATTTCTCCGCTTCCGGCATCCAGGCGCCTTTGTAGAGCACCAAGCCTTGCTCGGACTTTTCCATAAACTCCTGCGTAACCCACTTGCCTTTATAGAGCACCTTGCCGTCGGCATTCGCCGTTGCGGCCTCACCCGCAAAAAACATGGCGGGGAAAAACATCAATAGCACGAGTAATCCGCGAATCATAACAACCTCCAAAGATTGGGTACGCGCATCAAAAGCAGCGGGATAAAAATGCCATAACGTCTTCACCCCATCGCCCAGGCCGCAGGGTCGCACCACCTTGCCCCCCCTACGAGTTCACCTAGAGTCCGCACCTCCTAAAAACGAGGCTCTCCTATGCAACGTACCAATACCTGCGGCGAACTGCGCGCATCCCATGTCGGCCAAATCGTTACCCTCTGCGGCTGGGTACATAATCGACGTGACCATGGCGGCGTGATCTTTCTCGATTTACGTGACCGTTACGGCCTGACACAGGTCACTCTTGACCCGGACATTTGCGGCAAAGAGGCCCACGAACTGGGCAATCGCGTGCGCTCAGAATGGGTGCTCCAAATCACCGGCAAAGTCACCAGTCGTGGCGATAAAAAAAATGGCAACATCGCCACCGGCGAAATCGAAGTCTTTGCTAAAGATCTGGTGGTGCTGAACAAAGCCGAAACACCGCCCTTCGAAATCGATGAACACATTAAGGTCGGCGAAGAGCCACGCTTGAAGAGTCGTTATCTTGATCTGCGCCGTCCTGGGATGCAGCGCAACTTGATCATTCGTCACCGCGTCACCAAAGTGGTCCGCGACTATTTCGATGCCGAGCGCTTCCTGGAAATTGAAACGCCAACGCTGTGCAAATATACCCCAGGCGGGGCGCGCAATTTCTTGGTTCCTTCGCGCTTGCATCAAGGTTCGTTTTATGCCATGGCCGAGTCGCCACAGTTGTTCAAGCAACTGCTGATGGTCGGTGGTTACGACCGTTATATGCAAATCGCACGCTGCTACCGCGATGAAGATTTGCGCAATGATCGTCAACCTGAATTCACTCAAATCGATGTAGAAATGTCGTTCATCGATATGGACGACATTATGAATCTGGGTGAAGGCATGGCCCGCGCCGTGTGGAAACAAATTTTGGGTTTCGATCTTCCGGCGAAATTCCGCCGCATGACGTGGACCGAAGGCATGCTGAAGTACGGCTCGGATAAGCCTGATCTGCGCTATGGTATGGAAATCGTTGAACTTACCGATTGGGCGCCAACCTCTGGTTTTTCCGTGTTTCAGAAGGCCGTCGAAGGCAAAGGTGTCGTTCGCGCACTCAACGCCAAAAAATCAACCGAGATTCTGTCGCGCCGCACGCTCGACACGCTCACCGAATTCGCCAAGGGCTACGGCGCTAAGGGTCTTGCTTGGATCAAGATTCAAGGCGATCCCACCAAAGCGGAAAGTTGGCAAGGACCAGCGGCCAAGAATATTACCGAAGCTGCTCGGATTGAATTAGGCAATCGCATGCAGGCCGAAGACGGCGACGTGCTCTTCTTCGGCGCTGATAGTGTCAAAGTGGTCTGCGCCACGTTGGGCGCCGTACGCGTCGAACTCGGAACAAAGTTGCTCAAGCTCGCACGCGGGGATGACTGGCAATTCCTGTGGATCCACAGCGCACCGCTTTACGAGTGGAGCGAAGAATCCCAGGCCTGGGTTGCCAACCATCACCCATTCACGTCACCATACGCAGAGCACATCGATCTGCTGACCACCGATCCCGGCAAAGTTTTGTCAAAGAGCTATGACATGGTGCTGAACGGTAACGAAATCGGCGGTGGTTCGATTCGTATTCACGACTCGGCAACGCAGTCGAAAGTGTTTGCCGCGCTTGGCATCAATGAAGAAGAAGCACAAAAGAAATTCGGCTTCTTGCTGCACGCGCTGTCTTTTGGCGCACCACCGCACGGTGGCATGGCGTTTGGCTTGGACCGTTTGATCATGCTCATCACGCAAGCGGACAGCATCCGCGAGGTCATCGCTTTCCCCAAAAATCAACGTGGCCGCGACGAAATGCTTGACTGCCCAACGCCAGTCACCGATCGCCAGCTGAAAGAACTGGCACTGGTGACCGCTGCTCCGGCAGCAGCTAAGGCCTGATTTTGACCTGAGGCAACCAGGTGTCGGTCATTTTGTGACACTATGGTAAGAAATCTCCGAATAGCAGGAAGATTTAGCACCATAGTGTCACCGGGGTGTGGGGCGAAAGCCCCGCAGCAACAGCAAACAGCCCGGTCGAGACGATAATGAACCTTCGGTTCCGGCTCGACCGGGCTGTGGCCCTGTTGCCATAAAAGATTACACATTGAGGCGCTTGTGAAGGGCGGTCGGCTTGTGCCGACCGCTCAAACTTTTAGCGTTCTGCCCACGTTTTCACCATTCGCTTTCACTTTACTCGACCTTTCTTCCTCCAAGGCCACATGAACCCCCTGCTCGACCTGCTTGACGCCGCGACTGAAGCACGGGTAAACAATCCACAATTGCGTCCATCGGTGTTGGCTTCGTTGCGTCTTGGCACCAGTGCGGGCTATTTGCGTTTTGGTCGACTCACTACTTTTCGTCATGACAGTGAGATCCGCGAAATCATCGCCCAGGGTGAATGCACGCAAAATGATGACGAGCAATTACGCATTACCCTAGCTGCTCGTGATACCCACAACATCACCACCGTTGGCAGCCTAACTGCCTATCCACTCGGCAAAGGCAAACGCATTCATGGCGTGCTTTTGGTGGAAGATCCCAAACCTGACGTCGCGCTGCTGTTGGCTGATTTGTTCCTGCAATGGTGCGCGGTCGCAGAGTTTGCGAATCTTGAAAAAGCGGAACTGATCGATGAAAATTTTCAGCTGCGTGAAGAAATCAAACAACAGTTCTCAGACAAAAACATTATTGCCGTCTCAGGCGCCTTTCGTCGCATACTCGAAAGTGCGCGACGAGTTGCCGCGTCAACCGCAACCGCGTTGATTCACGGCGAAACTGGTACCGGGAAAGAACTCATCGCGCGTGTTATTCACGCCCACAGCAACCGCGCCAACGGCCCGTTTGTTACCATTAATTGCGGTGCTTTATCAGAATCACTGCTGGAAAGTGAGCTTTTCGGCCACGTTAAAGGCGCTTTCACCGGCGCAATTGCCGATCGCAAAGGCCGCTTCGAAGCCGCTAACGGTGGCACTATTTTCCTTGATGAAATTGGCGAGGTCAGTCCGGCGATGCAAGTCCGCCTGCTGCGCGTGCTGCAAGAAATGGAAATTGAGCGTGTTGGCGACACCAAAACTCGTAAGTTGGATGTGCGCGTGGTCGCGGCAACCAATCGCGTGTTAGAGAAAGAAGTCGAAAAAGGAACTTTTCGCGCCGATCTCTATTACCGTCTCAATGTGGTTTACCTGCACATTCCACCACTGCGCCAACGCACGGAAGACATCCCGCATTTGGTGGAATACTTCCTCGGCATTTTTTGTCAGCGAAATGTCAAGTATATCGATTCGATCTCGCGCGAAGTACTCGAAATTATGACGCGCTATCCCTGGCCGGGCAATGTTCGTGAACTCGAAAATTGTATAGAAAAAATCGTCGTCATGGCGCCCGCCAAAGAGATAACTCCGGACTTGCTGCCGATGTCCGTGATGGCTTATGATCCACATCAAGAATCAGAAAAAAATGCCAGCCCAGTTAGTTTTGAAGCTCGGCTGAGCTCTTACATGCAAGCCGAAACCCACGCTTGTCTCCAACGTAACGGAGATGATCTCTACGAAGTCGTGCGTTCAAAATGGGAACGCTATCTGTTCGAATCCGTGCTCAAAGTATGCGGCAACAACAAGAGCAAAGCGGCACTCATGCTCGGAATTACGCGCAATACGCTGAATACCCGCCTGAAAGAATTGTGCGACGTGAAAATGCAATGGACCGTTGAGTGACGGTCATCCGTGCGGCCGAAAAAATCGTCTAACTGGGATGGTTAAACCTAAAACCGTTGATAGCTCACGCAGAGACGCGGAGACGTTGATTTCCCCAACAAATCGCAACCAGTGACCATCACCCACTGGGTGCATGCCGCGTTACTGTTCGATGAAAGAAATGATGCGGTACCCTCCGCGCCTCCGCGTGAGATCTCGAAGACTCATTTTGGTTCAAGCATCGTTCTTCGGTGCGTGCGAACCGCACGGTCAAAGAGTTCGCGAAGTTCCATGCTTCCGGACCCACAGAGCCGAGTAATGATTCCCGGATGCTGGAAAGTCTGCTGATACCGTTTGCGATCGCTTTTACGCTTGCCGTCATTGCCACGCGAGTGGCGATCATGATGGCGAGACGCTTGGCATTTCTTGATCAGCCAGGATCTGAGGCGCACAAGCAGCAAACTCGCGCGGTTCCCTACGGTGGTGGTGCGGGAATGGCGGTGGCCATGGGAATAACATTAGCGCTGGTGACGCTATTTTCCGCACTACACCCTGACGATAGTGCCGCCGGTCGTGGACCTTGGTGGCCGCTTTTTTTTGGCGCGCTTGGTTTATTTATTCTTGGCTTCATCGATGACATCCGACCCCTGACAGCGCGGACCAAATTGACTGCGCAGGTCATCTTTGCTGGTGTTGCCGTGTGGTTCGGGGATTTAGGCATCGATTCACTGCGCTCATGGCCGCTGTTGTCCTATGGCGTGGCTTGGGCATGGCTCGTACTGGTCAGTAATGCTTACAATCTCCTAGATCACGACGACGGGCTTTGTGCCAGTATCGCGGTAGTCAGCGTGCTCGTCCTTTTCAGTGGTGCACAATTTTCTGGAGATGGTATTTTTGCCCAATTTTGTCTTATTTTAGTGGGTACATTACTTGGGTTCTTGGTTTGGAACCGACCTCCAGCCCGCGTTTACATGGGTGATGCGGGATCGCTGCCGTTGGGATTTTTAATCGGCGCTGGCACGCTCTCGGTAACTTTCTGGCCGAGCGGAGAAACTGGCAGCCAGCTTTCTGTACTGGCACCATTATTGATTACCGCGTTACCTTTATTTGATACCGCTACAGTGGTGATCAAACGACTGCGGCGCCATCAACCCATCATGAAAGGCGACCGCAATCACATCAGCCATCGTCTGCACCGCTTGGGAATGTCGCCCAAACGACGCCTGCTGACCGCTATCGCTGTGCAAGTAGCGCTGGCTGCAGGTGCCATTCAATTACGCACGGAAGAATTTGTGACCGCTGCCGTCGTTCTCGCGCAAGCAGCCGCGATTTTCCTTGTGGTCGTGCTCCTCGAAACGTCCCGCGATCATCATGACTAAACGCGACGTTTTCCTAAAGCCTATAGCCATCGCAAGCCTCGTTCCTGGGCGAGCACACGACATTTTTCTTGTCGCACTGATTGCCCTACGTCCTTTGATTTGGAGCGGTGATGCCGGCGCATGGGACAATCTGGCTTGGCTGACGCTGACTATGTTCGCACTCGGTTGGTTGCTGATCGACGCTTGGCGTGGGCGCATCACGTCATGGCGTTTCGGTATTGGCGGAATAATAGCGGCGGCTTTATTGGTTACTCTTTTCCCAGCAGCACTGCGCTCACCATTCCCCTCTACCGGCATCGGTCTATGGGGAACGGCCATCATCCATCTTGGTTTCGCTTTTTATATGATGCAGACCATCAGCGGTCGTGAACGATTAGCGTTCGCCGCTTTAACCGGTGCATTGATTATCGAATGTTTTGTCGCGCTCGGACAATGGGCTTGGACATTACCCAACATGGCATTTGCCCTGGCCCACGGTGATCCCGCCGTCGCGGGCCTAGAAAATAGCAATGGCGATTTAGCTGAGCGCGTAGCCAACGGTGGATTATACGGCACCTTCACCTTGGCAAATACCCTTGCTGCATTTCTGTTATTATCCGCAGTACCATTGGTCGGCGTGGCATTTGCCAGTCGAAAAAATCTACGGCTCATCGTTGGGGCATTCATTGCCATGGCTCTGCTGATCGCCATCGGAACCGCCAGTAAAGGTGCTGCGGTTGCATTATTCCTGAGCCTCGTCGTGGTCTGGACCTTGCATCGTCGTGGACGCGATCGTTGGTTCGCAGTGGCCGCCGTCATCATACTCGCCACCGCTGTCGCGCTTATTCCACCGCTGCGCCACATCGGCGCAGCAAGCGCAAACGTACGCCTTGGGTATTGGCAAGGAGCCACCTGGCTGATCGCCGATGCGCCGCTATCTGGTCACGGAATCCATGCCTTTGCCGCTTTTAGTTCCCGCGCGATGCCCATCACTGCTGAGCCAACACGCCATGTTCATAATGACGTCCTCGAAGCTGCGGTAGACGGTGGAATCATTGCCGGTGTCGCTTTGGCGCTCTTATTACTCTGGTGCGCCCGTACTCGTCGCGATGTTGAGCTTCCTGAAAACAGAGAGCGAGACTCTCACGCTGTAAAAAATGAAATACGCTTTTTTTTACGTGCGTGTTGGCCACTGATTTTATTCATCCTGTTTTTTACCTCGCTGGGAATGCTTGCCAGTAACATCGAGTGGTGGCCACTTGGTGCGGGCGAGTCGACCTGGTGGCTATGGCCGCTGATTTTGTCAGGGATCCTCATCGGAGTGATGGTTTTTTGTAGCCGTTTACCTCTGCCACCGGCATGGGCGTGGCAACTCGCACTTGCGGCATTCGCACTGCACTGCCTGGTTGATTTCAATTTTCAAAGTCCAGCGATTTGGGGAACGCTGATCGTCGTATCCGTGCTCGCTGGCGGACATCACTACGTATTGAATAATTCTCTACTGAGTCGCTGCGTCATAACCCTGCTCATCATGGGAATGGCGCTTGGTCTGACGGTCGGCACACAACGCGTGATCGAACTACAGATGGGACAAAGCCGGCTCGCTCCATCAGCGACTGAAACTCTAAACCACATCACGTCGGGCGTTCATCCAGACGCTAAAAAATTACTGGCGCTTGCTGAACATTGGCCCGCATCCGTGGAACTTTCTGCGGCATGCATTTCATCGCATCCTCCCAGTAACGATCGTCTTTCCCTAACCCAAACATTCGTCGAACATCATCCCTGGAATGCTCAGGGACATGAATGGTTGGCGCAAGATTTTGCTGCCGTGGGTCAATGGGACGATGCCATTCATGCGCTGACCATCGCGATTGATTACAGCCCAGCGTTTCTCCCACGGCATCAACGCTTAGCCGAACTATTGGACCGCGCTACTGTCGCATTGCCAACGCGCGCCAACGATTTTCAACACCAAGCTGAGACAGAGCGTCAACGAATAATCGATCTCGCGCAGATCGTTCATCCACGTAATCGTCTGATTAAAAAACCGACGTCAGGACTCTCCATCCAGCCAACGCCGCAATAAAATCGCCGCCGATTTCGCGTCGACCTGCCCTTTCGTTGCTGGCCATTTACCTTCTTCTTTTAATGCTTCTTCAGCTTCGCTAGAAGAATACCGTTCGTCGACTTCATGCACTTTCAATGCGCACACCTTTGCCAATTCTTTTACAAATTCGCGCACCCAGCGCACATTGCCACCAGCATCACCATTCGCGTGCAGCGGTATTCCGATCACCAATGCTTGTGCGCCTTCACGTTTCGCCAACCCAGCGATAATCGCTGCCGCTTGCGCATCCGTATCGCGTGGAACAAAGCCAAGTGGCCTTGTACTAATGCCGAGTTCATCGCAGGTTGCGATGCCAATGCGCACACGACCATAGTCGATACCCATCAATCGTTGTGGCACCCGCGGCATGGACGGGATGGTGTGAAGGATACGCGTGGTGCCAATACTTTTGAGCGGAATACTTTTTCGCTCGGCACCTACCCCATGCATGGTCGTCGCCTATACTCGAATATATGGACACCGTGACTCATCGCCAATTTATCCGCATTGCGTGATCATCCTGCTGGCGTCCATTTGGTCATCAGTGATCTGACCATGCCCGACCTCAGCGGAATTGAGCTCGCTCGTCAAATGCTGCGTATATGCCCTGATCTACCCATCATTCTCACTACTGGTTACCATGGGGCATTGACTGAAGAACAAGTGCAGGCTGCTGGTATTCGCGCCATGTTGCTCAAACCTGTGGCGCTAGAATCGCTTGCTGCCGCAGTGCACCAGCACGTCAAGCGACCCACGGAATTGAAATCATAAATACCAAACGCGCTGTCAATTATTTTCAGTGAAGTCCCTCACTGGCTTGATGGCTCCTGAGCGATAGCGTCCCACCTCGCCGCCAGACGACCGCGTCCACCTTCGGGTGGCCGAGGAAAGTCCGGGCTCCATAGGGCAGGGTGACTGGTAAATCCAGCCGTCTCCAGTCGCAGGGAGATAGGGACAGTACAACAGAAAGCGAACCGCCTGCGTTGGGAAACCAGCGTCGGTAAGGGTGAAAAGGCGGGGTAAGAGCCCACCGCTCCGACCGCAAGGAAGGAGGCATTGCAAACCCCACCCGGAGCAAGCCCAGATCGTAGCAAGGTGCTGCCCGCACCGTTCGAGCTACAAGTGGGCGCCTGAGGACCGGTGGCAACGCCGGACCTGAGAGAAATGGTCGTCCACGACAGAACCCGGCTTACCGGCGGCCTCTGCGCACATCACGATCCCCAGCCGCAAGGCTGGGGATCGTGGTTTAAAAGTAATGGCAAATTACCTGCGGAACAAACCCGTGCACTCTCCTTGCCTCATCTTACCCAGCCCATGAAGTTCATTGACGCATGCCCGCCCAAATAATCGCTCCCTTGCCTCCTGATCCTGCGATCGCACGACTCGCCACCACCAGAGGTTTGCTGACGTTGGCGCTGCCCTTGGCCGCCGGGATGGGTGTTGGCTTCTTACTGCATTTCACCAACCGACTTTTTTTAAGCTGGCACAGTCCCGAGGCCGTCGCTGCCAGTTTACCTGCCGGAATGTTGGCCTGGGCCGTCCATGGATTCTTTATCATGACGGCTGGTTACGTCGGTACCTTTGCCGCCCAACATCATGCGGCTGGCGAAGACGATGAAGCTGGCGCGATGTTTTGGCCGGCACTCTTTATCGGCGGCATCGCTTGCTTGGTATCGCTCAGTCTGATTCCATTTCGACAAGTCATGGTGTCGCTCTTCGGCCTGCAAGATCCGCTGGTCGCGGCTGGCATGACCGAATTGTTTGGCTGGTATTTGGCCGAAACCGGGCCCATCGTTTTGATCTCGGCAATGTCGGGATTTTATGCCGGTCTGGGCCGTACTCGCCTGGTGTTTATTCTTAGCGCCGCCAGCTGTGCGGTTTCCGTCGTCCTTAATTACTGGTTCATTTTTGGTGGCGCTGGCGTTCCACGTCTGGGCATTACTGGCGCAGGCCTAGCCACGCTGGGAACCTCGCTGGTGTTCTTACTCATTTGGAGCGCGCTGTTTCTGGGTCCGGATCTTCGGCTGCGTTTCGGCATCTGGAGAAACCGCAATCTGGACATGGCGCGGCTACGGCGTTTTTGTCATTACGCTCTCCCGCGTGGCGGTAGTGAAATTCTTGAAATGATCGCCTTTCTCGTTTTCAGCGCTGCCATCACTCGTCTGCCCACTGAATCCGTGAGCGCATCAAACATCGCTTTCTCGCTCTATCTGTTAGTGCTCGTCCCCATGATCGGCCTTGGCCAAGGAGTCGCCATTGCCGTCGGTCAATGCCTTGGCGCTGGGCAACAAGAACTCGCGCGTCAAGTCGGCTGGCGTGCTGTGGGAATCGTCATGCCACCACTGCTGTTGATTGCTCTTTTATTCATTCTTTTACCGCATCAATTCATGTCGATTTATGTCGCCGCCGATTCCCAGGGCGATCCTGCTATCGCCGAACGGTGGGCGGAAATTCTTCGACAAGGCGCGTCCGTCATGGCCTGGTTAGGAATTGCCGCGCTTGGCGACGGACTGCAGTGGGTTTTTCGTATGGTCGTGGTCGGCGCAGGCGACACCCGTTGGACGCTCGTCGCCATGGTCAGCACTGCCGTGTTCTCCCTGAGCATTCCGGTCTGGTGGCTGCTGCGTATCGCTGATCCCACGCTTCTCGCCAGCTGGAATGTCAGCCCCCTCACTGCCAGTTACGTGGTTTTCGCCATCTATAGTTGGCTTATCGCCCTCATCATGTTCTTGCGCTTTCGCTTTGGACCATGGCAAGGGATGTCGGTGCGACAGTAAGCGTAATTTTCTTCACGCGTTCATTCGCCTAGGTAGATGCCTTGGCGATCCATTCTCGAGCCATGTTTCCCAAGTCCGTCTCAGCAGGAACCTGGCCATCACGTGCGAATGAACGTTGTTCCAGATCAGCGATGACGCCCGCCAAACGAGTTCGGCCAGCGGCATCAAGAGCCACTGCGGGATCAGCGTGTACCGAGCGTAAGACCGCCAAAACCGTAAATGGTGTCAGACGTGGTGGCAGCGTGTGGCGTGGCCCGCTTACTGGTGTTTTCAGTCGTCGACGACGCACCCACCAAGCAACCGCACATAACACCAGCCCAATGCCCAATGCGCTCAGCCACGGGCGCATGATCACCGACCATGGTTGACGTGGGGACAATGATTCCGCTGCGGCCGCGTCTAATAAATCCGCATCATGATAGCGCTGACGTTTTACGGTCACGTCTGTCGCAACCGCAGGAAAGGTAAAGGTCGTAGGAATCACGCTCGCAGCAGGCGCGTACTCCACCTGCCACAAACGTTCACCAAGCGGATGTACGTTGGATCCGTCAACTTCTAATGACCCCACGGTTGGTCCGTGATCGTCAATTTTCGTCACGCTAAATCCGGCGACGGCTGGATTCAAAACGGTTTCCAATTCACCAATAAGCCCCTTACCGGCAGCGCGAATTTCCATCCTTACCGTGCCCGAAGAAATTTCTCGGTCATCTAAAGTCATATCAACGCCAGTCACTTGGCTGACGCGCGGTGTCGGTGCGCTACGAGCATCGATAAGTTTGATGCCTGCCGTAACCGGCAAGATAACGGCCCCGTGTCCATCAATAAAATCAAGATCAATATGCACCTTGGGTAAACGATCAACCGAAGCATCTTTCGTTTTTAATACCAAATACGCTAACGGAAGTTCGCGCCAACCATCGCGGCCGTAACCATGCGCCGCCACGGTCGCAGGATGAAAAGTAATGGACTCAACCGTGAAATGTTCGGACAGCGTTTCACGGAGATGTTTTTCTAAATCATTGCGGTAATTGACCTGCGCACCAGAGCTGGTGTTCACGTCATTTTGCAAGTATTTGAAAAAACCACCGCTTTCACGCCCCAATGCCGTGGTATGCCGCAGCGATAGAAAAGCGCCAAAGGGGCGACCATTTCCCACGGCGGTAGCGCCATCAACCGACAGATCGAGTTGAATTTCGTTGAGCAATTCATCGTAATCAGCCACAATTTTCTTAACCTGTGCAGACAGCGGACTGTCGCCGATGATGCGTAAGGCATGACGTAAATAGCGGGGCTTTAATTCAGCATTAATTTCACCAAGGCTATCGACCACTTGGCGAGCAAATAATTCACGGTGAGCATCAGACTGTGGTCCCGGAAGCTTGGCAAGCGCATCACGAACCGCCGCCACTTGATCGCCATCAGCTTCTTGCTGGCGTGACAGATAGGACAGATCACTTGCGCCTAACGCCGCAGCAAACCAGCGAGAGTAAACCGTGACCTCTGGATTTTTCTCGGAATTTTCTGACTGATTTAAAGCCTGGGCATACGCTTGCGCGGCTTTGGAAAAGCCGGCAAATGACGCATCGCGCAAATCCGTGTACACCGCTAACGGTGCCTTTTGGCCATAGACGAATTCACCGTGATCGAAGTTCAACGCCGCCTGAACCAGGATCATCTGCCACGCCGTACGATGACGCTCCAGGGATTGAGCGCACAAGGTGGTGGCCAAATCATATCCACGCTTGACCTCGTTAACCACCTCTGCGTCGCTGCGTTGGGTATTTGCCTTTTGCTGCACGTCGGGTTTACGCCAAGCTTCGGCTAAACGTTCGCGCATCACTGATACCAGATTTACTAATGTCTGAGTTGGCAAAGCCTGCGGATCGCCAAGCACACTGGCGATATCTTCAGCGCGAAAGACTTCGGCAGGACTGTGACAAGCGACAAATGCCTTCACCACATCCGCTGGTGGAACCGGCTCGACCGGTAATTCGCTGATGCGAGCTAACAATGAAGATAATTGAGCTAAATTGCGCGTCTGATGAGCGCGGGTCAAAGGTATCCCGCCACCCGCACTTGTCCCATTATTTTGATTATTGTCGTTTTGATTTTCCTCGTCCTGGGCTGGTTCTAAAGAACGATTAAAACCACGCACGAGACTTCGCGCTAAACGAGCTGCACGTTGCGGTTCATCTTTTATCAATTCTTCGATCAACGACAGAGCACGAGTTCGATTACCACTGCGACAAACGAATTCCCCCTCCAGGCTGCGAAGACGCTGAGCCAATGAGCTATCAAGGAGAGCTAGCCACGCTGTCGTCGGCGCGCTGGCGAGTAAATCCGTCACCGACAGTGGCGGTACATCTCCATTATTGCCACCGCCGCGCTGATTACGCTCATTTCCTTGGCGATTCCGCTTTTGAAAATATTGCTGGCGAAAATAATTTCGATAGGACTGAAATTGATTCGGCTGTATGCGTCCGGCATAAGCACGCATTTGATCACGGATATATTTTGCTAAGCCACTGCTCGAATCGTCGTCGTCATCTTCGTCTAACATGACGAGCGACGCCTCGTTTAACCAGCCAAGGGTGAGCAAATCCAGTGTCGTACGCCAACGTTCAAGCTTGGTCGCATCGCCAGCTAAAAGAACGGTTACCACTCGACGTTGTGTCTTTAATGCCTTGGTTCGCTGATCTTTGTCCTTCGCCGCCAAACTACTGGCAACTTGTGTAGCCACCGCCGCCAAAACCGCATGGCCTTGTTCTGGATGTATGGAAAATACGTCATGTAACCACGCATCTCCGTTGGCCACAGGAATCTCATCAAGCAATTCTAAGCAGCGAGCAACGGCACGCGAACGAGCAGAGACTATTTCTGGCTTGGAATCATTCCGTTGCAGAATTGAAAGACTTAATTCCCAGGCTTTTAATAACTCCGCAGGTTGTTTCCGTTCACGGCCAATAGCCGTCAGAAAGCGTGCATGCAGGTCAAGCGACAGATCGTCGCCTGCTGCCAACGCTCCGTTGAGCGGCGGTAAAAATGAACCGGCTTCAATCACCCGGCCAGCGGCAAGCAGCAACGCGGCAGCTCTGCCACGGTGAGCTGGATCTCGACCGCCAAACTGCGCGGTACCGACTTCCAATCGCGCCACCAGACTGCCCGTAGCGCTCACCAAATCGATGCTGTTTCTCAGAATATTTCCAAGCTGTGACAGGCGTCGATCGCTCAATTCACCGGGCGCACTTTCTGCGAGATCGATGACTTCACCGGGCAGTAATGTGGCATTATTCTTCGACAACTGCAACAACACATAGTCGTACACTTTGATCGCGTCTTTTTCCGGCAAGGTATTCAGCGTCGCACGCATCGCCTTCCATGCGCCGCTTTGCACATCGGCAGCAAAGCGTTCCACCGCATCTTCGCCTAAAATTCCAGCCATCTGCTGGGCCATAGCCTGCAAGGCCATGGGCGGAACACGTAAATATTTATGATTCAGCAAACGCGTAGCGAGCGGTTGCGGTGGTTCACCGTTTACCGGTTGAGTGCCACCGTTTTCATTCAACGGCATTCCCTCATTGTCGGAATCGTCTTCCTCCGCACCTGAGAGCATCACGAGCGTTAGCAACGCCGGCACCAGAAAAGAGAACGTGGATATCTTCATGTGGACTCCGCTTGATGATGTCATGACCCGCCCTCACCGCGATTGCCGCCACCCGCATCTTTATCTTTTTCTTTTTTAATTTCTTGGCGAATATCTTCAGTGTTCTTCCCCTTATCCTTTCCCTCACTCGGCTTTTCATTGCGTGATTCCCGCTGTTTGCGCTTACGCTGGCTCAAATTTTTACAGTTGCATGAGCACTTCTTCGGTAACGCCATGCCCTTGAGCTCAGTCAAATCGAGACGCTGTAAACGGACTGCCGATTCAAGATTTTCTGAGCTGATTTCAGCTTCCGCTGGATCGCTGGTCGTTTCCGCCAACAAACGAAAATGTTGCCGTGCTTCGTCAACCTCAGCGGTCCATTCATCTGTGCTGGCGCCTTCTAAACGCATTAACCAGGCGGCATGATAGTGCGCCTCGCCCAATTCGCTGCGCGTCGCCCGAGCCAGTTCACCACCACCTTCACCGCGTTCATTCAGGCGCTTGATCACGTCGCTCATCTGATCCATGCCTTGCAATAATTCACCACTCGCTGCGGATGCCATTGCCTGTTCCAATTCAATTGGTAAACGCGCGGAATCGTCTGGCGGCAAACTCGCCAGTGCCGCAGTAAACGCATCGCCAGCAGCCGCGTAATCCGCATGCGCTACTGCCGTGCGCGCGACAGACACATGAGAAGCGGCAAGATCATGCGCTAGTGCTGATTGACCCGGCCCGTAGTGCCAAGAAATAACCAGCAGCGGTGCCGCAAACCACGCCAACATAGCTATTTTACGTAGCTGCATGGGCTGAACTCCTTGGTGGGTGAACCGAAAGTGGTGCGCCCAAAAGCGCGAGGGCCACCGGCAGAAAAGCGAGAATAGCGGAACCAATCATCACGGCGGCCAACGCGAGGTCACCCAATCCGGTGCGACGATGTTCTCCACGCGTGGGGAAATAATTTGCGAGGAGTTCCGTGGGAACATGTCGCCGATTTCCATCGTGATAACGACCTCCAAGGCGACCCGCGAGTTGCTGCAAGTTCGCTGATTCCTGTCGCGAAAGATGCCCGTCGATACTAAGGCCACGAGTCACATCACCGACACCAATCACCATGGCACCGGAAAATGCCGACGGTAACCTCAGCGCTTGCGTCGGAGGCACGCTGTCTCCATCGCTGACAACGATGAACTGCGCTTGCCCCGGTGGCCACGGTTGCGGCCGAGTCGTGGTCGTTCCTGGTTCACCCTGGGCCAGCGTCACGCCTATGGAAATGGCTTCGTATAATGTCGTTTTTCCTGCTTTGAAAGCATGCTCTAGCGGTAAGTCATCCAACACATTGCGTACCACTTCGAGATCAACGGTATCGATGACCACTGGCCGAGCGCCATTATACAGCGCAACAATGCTAATCCGTGTTCCGTTCAGGTCGGCGCGGGCCAGTACCGAACGTAGCACAGCACGAGCACGATTCGCGCGCGTATCAAGACCATCAGGACCGGCATCGCGCAGATCCATACTTGGCGAGACATCCAAGGCGATCACCAATCGCTTGGTCGCGGCCTGACGCAATTGTCCCACGAGGTCATCTTGCGGAACCAGCATCAACGTGCTCAAACCCCAGCCAAGCGCGGTTGCTGCCACCGTACGCAGAAGCGGCGCGACGGCGGTCCAGCTACGCGGTGTGCCACCAGGAAAAGCGAGTAAGGCAATACGCTGACACCGCCAACGATGCAAGAATTCACCGCTTCCAACGAGAGCAGCGATGACCAGCGCAATGCCGACAGGAGATATTACCATGGCGTGAAACGCAATTTAAGCATGGTGAAACCGAAGGTCAGCAGCAGCCCAAGACCAATCAACGCGAAAGGCCGCAGATAGTCGACGTGCGTTTCTGCGGTGGCAGCAAATACCGCTGGTTTCATGCGATCGATATGAGCAAACACCGCATTGAGCGCCTGCGGATCAGTAACCGCAAACGCGCGACCACCGCTGGCGGAACAAATCGTCTGAAGTTCATTTTGTGGTTGGCCCTGGCCGATATAAATCATGAAAAGCGTAATGCCCCGACGGTGAAAAGCCTCGCTCAGTTCGGGGACTGCCGCTTGATTCATGTCACTACTGTCGCCATCGGAAACCAATACGATCATGCGATCACCAACATCGGCGGGCGTTCGCACGCGGTCCATGGTCGCGAGACAAGTACGTAAAGCTTTCGCGATTTGAGTTCCGCCAAAGTGCTGTGGCAGATTTTCTGGCCGCAACCACGGAATCGATTGGCGAATCACCGCCAGATCTTTGGTTCCAGGAACCCAGCGTAATGCTTCATTGCCAAAAATAGTCAGGCCAAAGGCATCGCCCACTCGCTTGGTCGTAAAATCACTAATGGCTCCCATCGCGGTGTCATAGGCGGTAGAGGTACCGAATGAGCTGGTCATGCTGCCCGAGACATCGAGACAAAATTCAATGTTAGTTTGCACGCGCTGCGCTTGTGGCACGGCAATACGTTGCGGACGCGCCCACAATACCACGGCACACGCAAGCAATAATGCCGGCAACACATTCGCGGCGAGCACCAAGCGGTGAAGCCAGCGACGATGTGGTTGCGCTCCGTGGTCGATTGGCAACGGCACACGACGGCCACGACGCATGATCTCCCACGCGGCTAAGGCAAATGGCAACACCAGCAAAAGCAATAAACTCGGATGAGCAAAAGTCATGATGACACCACCAATCCAGCACGGGATGCAGCGCCGTAAGGAGCAAGCAGTGCATCGACATCGACCGCCCCGCGCCCAAGCGGAGCGTGCAACCACGTGTCCAATTGACGCAGAAGAACTCCGGCTTCGGGATGTTCACGCAAGCGCTGCATAACCGTGGGCGCATCCAGCTGATGGAGGCCCAAACGTTCACGCCAGTGTGCGAATAAAAGACGCTCAAGTCGCGCACGTTGATTGGCATCAAGACCTGGGCCGCGTGCGCCATCGATGAGTTCACGTAATTGTTCCGCTAAACTTGAAGCCGCCACCAAAGCAATCACGGGAGTACGACGTTTACGCTGCCAAAAAAACGGCAAGACGGCCAACCAGGCAAGGCCAAGAACCAGCATGAGTTTTTGGTAGCCGCCAAATGAAAATGCATCAGCTCGTTTTGTCGCGATCAAATCACCTGGAAATCCAGGCGGTAACACCGAACTCACGGTAATCGAAATGGGCGCTACGCCACTTAAAGCATGGCCCTCCACATCGACCAAAAAGCGCGTCAGATCATACGAGCCCGGTACCGCGCCCAGCCAGCGCAAGTCATAACGGGTACCGTTTGCTACCGGTTCGCGATTGGCAATGCGCACGACCAGGGGCGCGCGATCGTCAAATGGCACCGGTTGCAGATGAGGATTCGCCAACACCGCACTGATCGCTCCTTCACGGCCAACGCTCGGATTGGGGTCGATCCCAACCACGGCGGCGGTGAGTGCCGCATGACCGATCACGGCCAGCATCACCAAGTGGAAGAGGAACCTCATCATCGCGCGTGACTCCGCCGATCACGTTCGGCGAGGAACCGTCGCATCACGGGAATGAATGGCCGATCAATCGGCAATACCAGGTGATCGATCCCAGCTTGCGCCAATGCACGACTTGGCGGATTATTCGCATGCCAGCCACCGCCACCGCCGGAAGTAAAATCCGCGCCCGTTTCAGCCTCTGCCAAGCGCATAATACCAGCCCCACGCAAAGAAAATTCTGCCGGATCTTGTGGTTGAATCACCACGCAATCGTGGACCACCGCTAAACGTTTAATCGCCGTCATCGCATCTGGGTCGTGCAGATCGCTGATCACCAAGACCAAACACCGACTGGTCAACAACGAACGCAATTCCACTACTCGACGCGCCAGCGTAGTCCGCTCACCGTTGATGGCTTTTTCTCGTCGCAGTTGATGCAACCACACGAAAACTTGACCGCGAGAACTCGACAGCGGCATGCGCAGCGGCATTTCACCACAACCAAGCACACCAACCGGGCTGGCGCGTTTCAGTGCAGCCAAGGCCAAACCACCGGCCAATAATACGGCTAATTCATATTTGCCCGGTGAAACCGAGGCCGTTCGCATGGACGAAGAGGTATCGACCAACAACTGCACCGGCAGACGTTGCAGCGCTTCGTATTCTTTCACATACGTTTTTCCGGTGCGAGCGGTCACCCGCCAATCAATGGCGCGTACGGGATCGCCATCCGCAAAAAGGCGCGACTGTGCATAGTCGACTCCCTGGCCGAGAAATCCGGAGAGATCCTGCCCAGGACTCAAACTGTCTGCGAGCCGCCGCACCGCGAGTTCAAACTCACGTCCCGTAAGCGTTTCACCAACCACCTTATTATCCAACCTTGACGAGTAATTGCTGCAAAATGTCTGCGGCCTTGCGACCATCCGCCACCGCTTCATAGGTTAATCGCAGTCGGTGCAACATCACGTCTTCAGCCAAGGCAAATAAATCATCAGGTACGGTGTGATCACGCCCATGAATGAAGGCGCGGGCGCGGGCCGCTTGCGTCAGCGCAATACCAGCACGAGGACTGGCGCCGAATTCAAAATCAGCACAACTGCGCGTTCGGCGCACCAATTCCACCGTGTGAGAAAGAAATACGTCACTGACATGCACCGCTAACACCGCACGCATCGCCGACGTCAAATCCTGCACGCCTGAGGCGCTACCACCATCCAGAACATCGAATGCGTTCTTTGGCACAGCACCACCGTTCTGGTCACTGAGACCAAAACCTAAATGACGCTTCAGTACTTCGCATTCCTGCTCCGCCGTAGGATAACCTAAACGATGACACAACATAAAACGATCGAGTTGAGCTTCAGGCAGTTCAAAGGTACCTGCGTGTTCAACCGGATTTTGCGTGGCAATAACCAAAAAAGGCGCAGGCAATTTGAATGACGTACTGCCAATAGTTACCTTGCGTTCTTGCATCGCCTCCAACAGCGCACTCTGCACCTTGGGCGCCGCGCGATTGATTTCATCAGCCAGTAATAAATTGGTAAAGACCGGTCCTTGTCGTACACGAAAAGATCCACTTGCCTGATCAAGGATTTCAGAACCGACAATATCAGCGGGCAGCAGATCAATAGTAAATTGCACGCGCGAAAACTGTAGCGCCACTGCTTTTGCCAGGCTGTTCACCATCAAGGTCTTGGCCAACCCGGGCATGCCCTGCAAAAGCAAGTGGCCGCCAGTAAAAAGAGCAATGAGCATGCGCTCAACCACGACGTCCTGTCCGACCACGGCACGACCGACGGCCGCCCGTACCGCTGACACTAACCTACGACCTGCGTCGACATCGACACTGACGGCTGCTGAAACTGAAGTCGAAATAGCAGCAGGAACAACAGCAGGAACAACAGCAGCGGCTGATTTTATCATAGATTTTCCTTACTTGCTGAGTAGACGATAACAAAAACTCCACAATCAATTTATCATGTTGAAACAAATTAAATATTGCCTGCGTGTAACTCACCACTTGTCTACTCATAAGCTGAGCGCTCATAAGCTGAGCGCTCATAATGAATCGCTAAGTTACTATTAATCGTCACGGCTACCAAATAGTTCATTAATACTTCGAGTGCCGCCATCGCCGCTATCACGCTTAGGTTCACTCGCCTCCACTCACCCTTGCAGTACCAGCCATTAACATTCGATCGAGCGCTTTCCATCGAGTCACTGATTTTGCACATGGAAAATTATCAAGACGTTAGCAGCGAACTAGCCTTACGACTGTCGCTTCTGAATGGAAAAATACTTCACCTGCTGGTGTTGCCTGGAAATGGTCGAGCGTATTTTTACATCGTATTTCGCGCCTCAATCGTTTCCCCCAGTTGCTGTGATCGATTGTCAGTCTATTTTCCCACACTCTTCGGCACGACTCCAATCACCTGAAAAGACACCTCATGAAAATGTATCCTCTTCGAATCGTCACCGGCCTGATGGCGCTCTCGCTTTTGCCGCTTAGCGCCGCCGATGGTGATAGCGAAATAAAGCCCGTCATTCCGCGTTTCAGCGTGAACTATATGGATACATCAATTGATCCGCGCATAAATTTCGCTGGCTATGCCTGGGGAAATTGGACCAAGAATAACCCCATCCCAGGTGACAAATCACGCTGGGGTTCTTTTGATGAATTGGATCAATTCAATCAAGCTGCTTTAAAAGGCATTCTGGAATCCGTTGCCGCGCGCACGCAGGCGCCTGGTTCGATTGAACAGAAGGTTGGCGATTTCTATACCTCAGCGATGGATACCAAAACGATCGACGCGGCTGGTCTTAAGCCGATTTCCGCTGACTTGGCGGACATCGCAGCGATTGCTTCACTCAACGACCTCGCCGGGGTTCTCGCGCAATTGCATAATCAGGGCGTTGGTGGTCTTTTCGGCATCGGCATTGGAGCCGATGACAAAAAGAGCGACATCAATGCGCTGCATGCCCATCAAGGCGGACTAAGTTTGCCGAGCCGCGATTATTATTTTTCCGATTCGTTCGCCAAAGCACGCAGCGGCTTCATCGATCACGTCACGAAAATGTTGGTGCTCGCTGGTGATAGCGCAGAAGTTGCTGCGGCCGGAGCAAAAACAATTTTCGAAACGGAAAAGGCGCTCGCCAACAACAGTCGTACGCCGGTTGAGCTGCGCGATTCGCTGGCCAACTATAATAAGATGCCAACCGGCGAGCTTGCCGCAAAGATGCCCGCATTCCCTTTCCTTACTTACCTGACGCGGCGTGGCATCAGCGGACCAGCGGCTCAAGAAATCATCGTCGGCCAGCCGCAGTTTTTTATTGGACTGCAGGAACAATTCGCAGCTCGGCCTATAAGCGATTGGAAAATGTACCTGCGCTACAAATTACTTCGCAGTGCCTCCTATTGTCTGTCGGCATCGTTTGAGCAGGAATCGTTTCGCTTCTATGCCACGGAACTGAAAGGAACCCCGGCGATGGAACCGCGCTGGAAACGCGCTGCGCAAATCGTGAACGGCGAAATCGGCGAAGCGCTGGGACAACTGTATGTTGCGCAGTTTTACCCATTGGCAGCGAAAACGCGGATGACAGAGATGATCGCTAACATTTCGTCGGTCATGCATGATCGCCTACAGAAAATTGACTGGATGACTGAACCAACCCGGCAAAAAGCCTTGGCTAAATTTGCACGCTTTTATGCCAAAATTGGCCATCCCGATAAATGGAAGGATTACTCAACCGTAACAGTTCGTCGCGATGCCTTGTTCGACAATGTTCGCTCGGCCACGCTGTTTGAAGAAAAACGCGACCTCGCCAAACTTGGCCAACCCGTAGACCACACCGAATGGCACATGACTCCGTCGACGGTCAACGCGTACTTTGATCCCACCGCTAACAATATTAATTTTCCTGCGGGCATCCTCCAGCCGCCATTTTTTGACTTCACGTTGGATGATGCCGTCAATTACGGCGGCATTGGTGCCGTCATCGGCCACGAAATCACCCATGGTTTTGATGATCAAGGACGCCACCACGACGCCGATGGCAATTTAGTTGAATGGTGGACGGAAACAGATGCCAAAGAATTCGAGCGTCGAGCGCAAAAAGTGGTCGCGCAGTTTAACCAATACGAAGCTCTGCCCGGTGTACACGTGAATGGTGAACTGACGTTGGGCGAAAACATCGCCGACCTTGGTGGAATCACGCTGGCCTACGAAGCACTGCAACGCACGTTGGTCGGCAAAGAACGTAAACTCATCGATGGCTTCACTCCTGAGCAACGCTTCTTTATTTCTTGGGCGCAGATTTGGCGCACCAATATGCGCAAAGAAGCATTACAAAATCAGGTCGCTACGAATCCGCATTCTCCTGGGAATTTTCGTGCTTTCGGTCCGCTGTTAAATTTCCAACCATTTTATGACGCCTTCGGTATCAAAGAAGGCGACGCCATGTGGCGTAAGCCTGAGGATCGCGCGAAGATCTGGTGAATTTTGGCAATCTGGAAACGAGAGCATGACATGGAGAACCGGAGAACCGGAGAAGCCAAAAGCCAAGAATCAGCATGGATTATATGATTGAGAATCCGTTCATTCTCCGGTCCTGCGGTCCTCCATGTCAGATTTCTCATTTTCAAGGGCAGCACCTTACATGGGCTGCCCAGGATCCGTGGCTGATGAACGATTGATCATCGCCTGAGCGGTCATGCGCATGCGTTGTAAAAACGCAGCGCGGTGCTCGCTCGGCATAGCGCTGTGGTCGATGGCTTCGGTCATGCATTGCATCCACACGTCGGCAGCTGCCTGATCGATCGCGAAAGGCAAATGCCGTGCACGCAAGCGCGGGTGACCGCGCCATGAACTGTAGCGCGCGGGGCCGCCCCAGAATTCACTTTGGAAGGCGAATTGTTTCTGCTCGGTTTCGCTCATTTCTGGCGGGAAAAGCGCGGCGATGGCACTGCGGCTGATGCGGGCGTAAAAGTCCTTCAGCAGCGGCCCGAACACCGCGTCTCCGCCAAAGGCTGCCCAATAACTGATCTCGTCGTTCATGACGCGTGACGATAGAGGCGACGATGATCTTCCCAAGGAGATCCCCCACAGCCGCTATCCACCGCAAATGGTGTCTGGAACACCAACGGCCTGCCGCTTACGGCTATGTCATCTGCACTGTTTCGTTCCCCTCGCCTACCCACTATGTTCCCGCTCTGCTTACCCTCATGGCCACCATCACCTGGCCACAACATACGACTCTTCAACCAAGGATCCTATTCATGGATAACTCCGTTCCTCGCGTCGGCATTACTCTGTCGGTCATTACTGGCCTCGCACTTTCCACCACTGGCTGTCTTGGTCGAGGCGATGCCAATGTCGCCGGGAAACCGAACGTCCAAGCGTGGAACGCCGCTGGTCACACCGCCAGCCTGTTTACTCTGACCAATCGCAACGGCATGACGGCCAAAATTAGTGATTATGGTGCGACCGTTATTTCGCTCACAGCGCCAGATCGCAAAGGCAAGTTCGCCGATGTCGTGCTTGGTTACAACACTTTGGAAGAATATCTGAAGCCTGACCACTCGCCGTATTTTGGCACCATCGCCGGTCGCTTTGCCAACCGCATCGCCAACGGCAAATTTACGCTGGTCGGTAAAGATTACACGCTTGCCACCAACAATTCTCCGGCTGGCAAGCCATGTTCGTTACATGGTGGCTTGAAAGGCTTCGATAAAGTCATGTGGAGCGCCACGCCGATTGATAGTCCTCCTGGTGGCCAAGGTGTGCGCATGACGTACATCAGCGCTGATGGAGAAGAAGGTTATCCCGGCACCTTGACGCTGTCGGTGACGTACCTGCTGGCGCCAGATAACGCGCTGCACATCGCCTTTGAAGCGACCACCAGCACCACCACGGTGCTGAACCCAACCAACCATTCGTACTTCAACCTCGCCGGTGAAGGCAGCGGCGATATTCTTGGCCACGTGGTGATGCTCAACGCCAGCAAGATGACTCCGGTGACCGATGGTTTAATCCCGACTGGCGAACTGAAGTCAGTAACCGATACGCCATTCGATTTCACCGCACCTCACACCATCGGCGAACGCGTCGGGACTGATGACGAACAACTGAAGTTCGGCGCCGGTTACGATCACAACTTTGTCATTGATCGGACCACCAACGATTTGGTGTTAGCCGCGCGAGTGGAAGAACCAACCTCTGGTCGCGTGATGGAAGTGCTGACCACCGAACCTGGCATTCAACTCTACATCGGTAACTTTTTACCTAAGGCCGACGCCCCGGAAGCCGAGCAAAAGGTGGGTAAATCAGGCAAGATGTACCACTATCGCGGCGGCTTCTGCTTAGAAACCCAACACTTCCCAGATTCGCCAAATCAGCCGACCTTTCCAACCACCGTGCTGAAGCCAGGCGATACCTTCACCTCGCAAACCATTTACCGCTTCAGTACGAAATAAAACGAATCGGTCATATCTGGGCTGATCGAAAACCGCGCGGAGTTATTCCGCGCGGCTTTTTATTGGATACGTCAGACACCGGCTGCGCACATTTTTTCCTCCACTGTTTCTCTTGTGCAAACTTGTCGATTCACGCCTTGGCAAGAGATGCATTCCATCGCCCTGCGTATGCTCGATCAAACCCTTGGCAGCGGCCATCGGCAACGCACCATCCGCGCATGCCTACCATCGCCGAACTCGCACACACCTTCTCCGTTCCTGGGATCGTCAGTATTACTGCCGGTGAAGGCGGTCTGCCTCGGGTGGAGGTCACCAACCGCCACGCGAGCGCGCATATTTATCTGCATGGCGCGCACGTCAGTCATTTTCAAACCGTCGGTCATCAGCCGCTGATATGGATGAGTGCGCGCAGCTTGTTTACCCATGATAAAGCCATACGCGGCGGAGTCCCGATCTGCTGGCCATGGTTTGGTCCGCATCCCAGCGATGCCAGCAAACCGGCTCACGGATTTGCGCGTTCGCGTGACTGGAACTTAATCGAATGCGCAACGCTCCACGACGGACGTACTCGTATCGTCATGACCCTGAGCAGCGATGCCGCGACTTTGCTGCTGTGGCCTCATGCGTTTGTCCTGCGCTACACCATCACCATCGGTCAAACCCTCGAATTAGATCTGCGCGTCGACAACCTCGGCGATCAACCATTCGTTTTCACCGAAGCGTTGCATACCTATCTGACCGTCGGCGACGTGCGACAAATCCGCATCAGCGGTCTGTCGGGAACGACCTACGCCGACAAGGTCCGGCAATCACAACGTTTCACCGATCACAGCGACATTGTTTTCACCGATGAAACCGACCGCGTGTATTTGAACACCACCAGCACATGCACCGTCCACGATCCGCTACTGACACGCGACATGGTCGTGAGCAAAACCGGATCGCAGGCCACGGTGATTTGGAATCCCTGGATTGCCAAAGCCAAAGCGATGGCAGATTTCGGCGAAGATGAATGGCCAGGAATGGTGTGCGTTGAAACGGTGAATGCGCTTGATCACGCGGTCACGTTAGCGCCTGGGGCGAGTCATCATATGACGGCGTGTATTGGGACTGAGACTACGGGCCACGGGTGACAGACCTTCGACAACAGAAAACGGCTTTTATCGGCATTACCTAGACCACGGGAATCAAGCCTCATGCGACTCCCTACCGAATTGAACTATGGTCTCAAGCCACTATGAATTACTGAAATCACAACATGATTTCAGTAAGAAAGCATATCCACATGATGAACATACGCACCCTATGTCTTGCCCTATTCATTATTCATTTTGGAACTGCAGAGGATACTTTCGTAAAATATTACAACTTATCTTGTGTTGCGATCGACCAAGGTGATTTCAAAAAGGCAATGATAAGTCTAAGAATTGGATATAACTCAACTTTCGGCGATGATAATGAAGATAAATACATCAAGTACAAACAGGATGTCGTTCGAAAAATTCAAGATTCGACATTAGATAAGTCTAAGAACAGGCTAATTTTACTAAAGTCTCTTATTTGCCTGCGAATTGCGGGGATCCAAAAAGGGAAAGAAGACAAACATTACCAAATGCAATTTGAAGAATGTGAATTGGATTTAAATAAAGTAATTGCTTCGGACCCTTCCATACCAGAAAGCTATAATCACCTTGCTATTGTAAAATTATATCGTGGAGAATACCTCAAGGCATTAGACCTGTACAATAAAGCAATAGAGTTAAGTCCGGGTTATATTGATGCAATTAGAAACCGCGCCGCTGTTTTTCGAATACTTGGCGAAAAAGAAAAAGAAGAGCAGGACATGGTCCTCTATCACACAATAACTCAAAACGCCGATATAAAATAATACCTGGCCAGCTGAATCGCGTCGAATAAAATGCGAAATTTAATGCCCATCTCCCTAGGCACATCTCACCCCTGCGCCGACTGAGCCCCATGGCTCAGCGCAATCTCCGCAAACTGACGGCCACGATCTTCAAATCCGTTGAACATATCGAACGATGCACACGCCGGACTTAACAACACCGTGCCGCCGCGTCCCAGCAACGAAACGGCGCGATGTACTGCGTCGGCTAACGATTGCGCGTGCTGGGCGGTGACGCCCCATGAACTCAGAGCGCGACTCATCACTGGCGCGGTTTGACCGATGACCACCACTTGTGCGCCGCGTGCGGCTACTGCGGATGCCAATTGGTCGTAGTCAGCGCCTTTATCGGAGCCGCCAAGAATAATTGCTAACGGCCCGGCAATTGCTGCTAATCCGGCCATCGCAGCTTCGGGGGTGGTGGCGATAGAGTCATTGACGAAACGCACGCCCAACGCGGCGTGGACCAATTCTAAACGATGCGGTAATCCGCGAACACCGCGTAAACGTCCAGCCGCTTGCGCTGGAGAAAGTCCGTGATGAACGGCGACCGTCAGGGCCAAGCATGCGTTATGGGCATTGTGATCACCGAGCAACGCGAGATCACCGCGCGTCGCAAAGCGTTCACCGGCTGGCCCAATAAATACGCCGTCACGATAGCGGACTAAAGGTAACTTGTAAATGTCGCTGCCCAATAACGGTTGGACTTCAGGGCTGGCGGCACAGACCTGACCCCACTGCGCGATGCGCAGTTTCGTCGCGTGATAATGCGCTTCATCCGGATGCCAGTCGAGGTGATCACGCGCCAAGCTGGTCAACACGGTGGAATCAAAGCGCGGTGGATTCGCGGCCAAATAATGCAGTTGGAAACTCGATAATTCGCACACCACCGGCGCATCTGGTCCAAGACGAGCGAGAATATCGAGCAACGGTTCGTTGCTGTTACCACCAACGGTCCAACGCAGCAGCGCGCCGATTAAATGCGCGGTAGTGCTTTTGCCTTTCGTTCCGGTGACGGCGATGCGCGGTCCACGATGGGTGGCGAAAAACAAACCTTCCGGTGGCACTACCTCTGGATGACGTTCAGGCCAAGCCCTGGGTGGAATAGCTGGAGAAGCAACGATCACATCAGTGGCTGCAAATACCGGATGACTCGCATCGCCAAGATGCCACGCCCAGCCCATACGCAAAGCTTCTGCGCCGCCAGTGCCAAGTGATTCTGCGGTCTTTTTTTCTAAAATTGATACCTTAGCGCCGCGCTCGGCGCAGAACTTCGCCGCCGCCAGACCACCGCCATGATGACCAAATCCCCAGATCAGTACCCGTCGATCACGCAATTCCATTTAGGGCGTTTCCTTCAGTACAGCAGGCGGAGCGAGCGGAGAAACCACCGGAGCAACGGGAGCCCATGGAATAATCGCTGAGGAAAATAATTCCTGCATGATCTGACCTTTGCTTCCGGGAATCGTCAGTCCCAGCAACGCTGCACAGGTCACCGCTACATCAATCTGCGAACGATGCTGGTCGACCGTCGCGCCTCGACGAAAATCTGGCCCAATAGCTAAAAGTTCGATTTTACGGCAACCAGCGCAATCATCGCCGTGATTGACAAAACCATCCAGGTGACCGTCCAAGTGACGACCATGATCGTTGGTAATGAACAAGGCGGTACGGTCACGCATCTCTGGATCCGCTTGCAGGTGCTGCCACAACGCACCGGCATACGCATCGGTCACGCGAATTTGAGCAAGGTATCCATCCCAGTCTTTGCCATGGCCGGTCGAATCTGGCTCTTTGAGGTTAATCAATATGAAGCGCGGTTGATGCGCCGTAATGATGGCTTTGGCGCGTTCCATGGTGGTCAGATCATCGCGGTATCCTGCGCCTACTCCGCCGCCAGCTTTGCCGCAATCGGATGCACCGATGTGTACATGTTTCCATTCTGGCGCGCTGCTATCGCTAAGAATTTGAAGTTTATCTTTACTGGCCACAATCCACGTGTGATTTTTTTTCGCACCTGCAGCGATCAACCGTTGTGACAACGTCGGGTAACGCGGCAATTCCAGGCCGCTGTTGTTGATCTCTTGATGAAATCCGGTGACCAGCGCGGTGTGACCCGCATTGGTATACGTCGGACCATCATTGGCCATGTCGCTGAACCACACGCCTTGCGGTGCGAGCACGTTGGCGCGCACAGGAATTAAATCACGTCCAGGGCGACCCCACGTTTCGGTCCAACGCGGGCCATCGATCACCAAAATAACCACATGCCGCGTCTTTTGTTCAGCAACCACATCGGCGGCTTCAGCAGCCGATGCGACCAACACGCCCAGCATCACTAGCGGCCAAACGATGGACCAGGCAGAGTAACGTTGAGCAAGGCGCCAATACATTACCAGCGACATTACAGCCATCGTTTGCGACGAAAGAAATACAAGGTTGTCACGACCGACATCACCATCAAACCGAGGGAGAACGGATAGCCCCACTCCCACTGCAATTCCGGCATCGTCTTGAAATTCATGCCGTAAATACTGGCAACCAATGTTGGCGGCAGAAATACCACGGCCGCGATGGAAAATAATTTAATAATGCGGTTTTGATCGATGTTAATCAGACCAAGCGTCGCATCGAGCAGAAACTGAATCTTACCCGCCGTATAACTGGCGTGATCGGTCAGCGACTGCACATCGCGATGCACGGCATGAATACGCGCACGACCTTCAGCACATAACGCTTCTGACGCCGCTTGTTCAGCGAAGATCACCATGCGACCCTTGTCGAGCAAACTTTCACGGACTTTACCGCTAATATTTCCACAACGTCCCAATTTGATGATCGAACGTTGAAGATTCAATTCTTGGCCACCGTGCAGACGCAGCTTGAAGGTTTGCTGCGAAATATTTTCCAATTCCAAACTCACCAGCTCTAACAAGTCGGCGAGGCGCTCGACCGTAGTTTCTAGTAAACTAATAAACGTCAGGTCGGCATTGTACGCACCGCATTTTGGCGCGCGATTCGCAAACACCCGAAAAGACCATGGTTCTGCGTAGCGCAACGTCACCAATACTTTGCGCGTCAGAATAAAAGTGACGGCGGTGGTTTCTGGCGATTCGGTTTCGGTTTTAATCAACATGGTCGAGGTCATGTAGACCGCGCCACCTTCGCGATACAAACGGCTCGATGCTTCAATTTCTTGCATCTCGGCGCGGGTCGGCATTTCGATGCCTAAGCGCGCTTCCAACATCGCTTCTTCTTCGCGCGTAATATCGACCGCATCAATCCACACCGCTTCGGACGGCAAATTATCAACGCCAGCTTCAACGCGCTGCAACCCTTTCTCAATCGGCAACCATGCGGTAATCATGCAGGGGCTCGCAGTCTTGGGCGTTGCGCGGTGATGGTCGCATGCTGCGCAAAGGACACACGAAGTGCAAGCGTAGGCTGGCAACACCTCACTGGGTTCTCTACAACAACTCAGGGTGCGGGAGCAGCGATCACCAACATGTTACGCACCGGCCCACGCTCGGCCATCGACCACGTCGGGTCATCGAGCGCGACCGACAATCCGGTCGACGGTCCGCCATCCAAATTCAGAGCGCGCTCAACCTGCTCTAAGCCAAGCGCCGGAGCATGATCGTGCAGAAGCATCGCCACGTGATGCAGCGTCAGCGAGCCAGTGACCAACAACATCACCTTTCCACGAGCGTCGAGCGCAATCAGCGTTCGCTTGGCCCGCGCCGCCATGGCCCGCACGCCGACCGCGCCGCCTGGATCAATGATAAACGGCCCTGCTTGGACCGCCGAAGGATAACCTTCAAGCGCCGCTTCGCGCGTCAGCAAGCGCAACCCACCTACCGCATCCAACGCTAAAACCCCTGATAAAACGCCGTTTTGAGACAACGGAGAAAACTCTTTCCCTGCCATACGAAAAAGTCCTGCGGGCTGAAATGATGGCATAAAATATCCGCCATTGATGGCCACCACCGCCCTCGGCACCAATGCCAAGGTTGCCGCCACCGTGCGTGCACCAACCGGAAACGTCGGCGACTGATCCATGAGACTCGCCTGAAAAACACCAGGCGCCAAGGTGACAGCGATCAGCGGCTGCGTGACGCCATCGTGGTCACCGCTAACGAAACAGTTCAACCGCCGAATCGTACCGAGTCCGTGAGGCAGATCCGCCTGACGTTCTTGCACGGGGTCGCTGATCTCTGCGCTCATCAACCCGACGCAAACCAGAGACAGCAGCGCCTGCAACGGCAACCATGCGCCGGTCACGCCTGCGCTTTCACCACGACAACACTCCAGCCACCATCGCTGCCGCTAATGGCAACCGCCAAGGGCCGACGACGACCCAATACGCGACGAACATCACCATCGCGGTCGACCACCAACGATGCTCTGGAGTCATCCCAGGCATCAACACCGCCGTGATAAACACCGCCAAGGCAGCGACCAAAAAACAACGCTCGCCGGACGCGCGCCGATCATCCGCCATCACTGCGATGACCAACACCGGCAACGACAACACCGGCAATGCCAAGGCCAGCGCTACGCGCAAACACCAAGCTACAGCAGAGCGATCAACACCACGCCGCATGGGCGACCAGAACCACAAGCTCCACCCGCCGAGTATGAACGCCGTCCCAGTCACCAACCAACCAACGCGGATAAATCCGCCACCCAGTGCTTCGGTGTACGCCGCAGCCGCCCCCCACGGCAACAAAAATAATCCCTGAAGTATCAGCGCGCCCAACAGACTCACCGCTGCCACCAACCGCACCGCCGTCAGCCGCCGACTGCCTGCGCGTTCACCAATAATCCATACCGCCAGCGCCGTCATCAAACACAGCAACACCGGCGTCATCGCCACCAGCAATCCATGCTGATCTAAAAAACCAGGCGGTGATATTTGAGGAACCGGCATGGGCAACATTCAATCGCGTGATGGGATGATGCGCAAGGCGTGGCGTTCGCTAGATTTCGCTAGATAAGATGATCTGAAAAATTGCCTCGCCAGAGATACGGGGCGACGAAAAAAAACTGGTGAATGCAGGGACTTGCGCGAGCGAGCCGTGGGCCAAATGTCAACGCTTATGATTGCACGCTTATGGTGGCCGTGGTTGTCGTGGTGTATGGGCAATCGTTGGCTGATTGATGCGACGATGGTGATGATGGTTGCGTTGGTCGCTTCATTTGCGCAGGTTCATCAACTACCATTATCTTCTTTTTCGACTGCGCATCGGGTCACGATCGCGCTTTCTCTTTTATTGGTGTGGTATGCCGCTGGACGGCCGGGCGCGGGATTGGGTGCGTTGTTGGCAATTGCGGTGGGAGCGTTGACCGCGTGGAGCATCGCGCCGCAGTCCGCTGAGAGCATGACCGTCTTGTGCGCGCTGACGGCGGCCATTCAGGTCCCGCAATTAATCGAGTTGCGCACCGTGCGATACCGTGATCAGGCATTACGTGCCAGCGCTCGTGGCCTGGGGGTGTTGCTGCCCGGAATGGCTCTGAGCGCACCGGCATTATTTTTAAGTGGCGGCAGCGCGTTATGTATTGGCGGAGTTATCGCGGTTTTAGCGGCGATGGTGCTACCGCTCACGTGGTGTCGTCTGCTGACAGAAAACGCACCGACACATCCGACACCAGTACTGCCGCGCATTCCACATTTGGTCATTGCGCGTGGCATGCAATTGGCCGTGCTCACTTTTGTCGTGCTGGGAAATATCGACATCGTCATGCACATAGCGTCGCCCAAGACGACCGTATTTCCGTTCTGGTGGTGGCTGCTGCCCGTAGGCATGATCGCACTCTGGCATGTGATCACTGGACAAGTGATGGTGTCCGTCGTGGTTTTGCTCGCGACCAGTGGCTGGCTTGGTTATGCATTTTTGGGGCGCGATTCATGGCGTTTTGATGAGGTTCTTATTGCGCTAGCGATGGCGCAACCGTTGCCCTTGGTACTCTGGCATGCACGTCGTCATCATCGACGTTGGCCAGCGTTATTGCTGATCGCCGTCGCCGTCATTCCTGCGTTAGCGATTACCGACAATGCATTGGCTATTGGCGGAGCCGCGATGGCGGCCTGCTTAGCGGTGGCAGCTTGTACGCCACGACCATTACCAGCGGTCACTCGCGTTGGTCTGGCAGATGCAGACACCGTGCTGACGCGCGCACGTCGCGGCTGCCAACGACTGACTCCATACTGGCGTCACTATGGCACGGCTAAACTGCGCTATGATCCGCTCTATCGTCAATTGGCAGAACAACGCCTGCCCTGGGGGCGAGTGTTGGACGCTGGTTGCGGCCCAGGTTTAGTTGCAGCCTTAGCATCAGCGCGTGGTGAACCCGCGTATTGCGGAATTGATCTGGACGATGCCAAGCTGGAGGCCGCCGCTGATCTGTTAGAAAATCTCTCGCAACCGCTGACCGGTGATTGGCGCTTTATTCAGGCGAAATTGCCTTTGGCGCATACTCCGCCAGCGCGATTCGATACGGTAATGCTGTTAGATGTTTTGCATTATTGGCCGCTCGAAGAACAAGAAGTGGTGCTACGTCAACTGCACACCTCGCTCGAACGCGGCGGGCAACTTTTTCTTCGCGAAGGACTGGCCGACGCCGACGGCAATGCCGGAGCCGTTGGTTTCAGCGAACAACTAACGACATTCTTTGGCCTCAACCCCAGTGGTTCAGGGCTCCATTTTCTAACCGAAGACGCCATGCGAGCGCTGCTCCATCGCTGCGGTTTTACCGTACGTTCATGCGATCTTAGCGGCGGAACGAACCGCTTATGGCGAGTGACCGCCGATCCGTAATGCACTTTGGTCTATTTTAAACTCGAAAAATTGAACGAGCAGATCGGAGCAACCGAGGAAGACATATACCCTGAGAAACGAAGACTTACGTCCTCATTCCAACGCGATTTTCCCTCCCTCCGTTCCTCCCTTTCACTTGTTCAATAAGATATTTGGCTCTGCGTCGTTTCGTGTGGGTTCAATCTCATGGGACAGCCAAAAGAAGAGAACAACGAACAAGAGGCGCGGAGACGCGGAGATCGGAGGAGGGGAAGATACTCGCCGGAGAGGAGTCTTTTTTTCCTCCTCTCATCTCCGCGTCTCCTGTTCGATTTTCTTTTGCCGTGATTGGTCCATAGCCCGCGAAAAGACCCACGCGAAACGACGCCGAGCCAGATTTTTCGTGCTCTCTTATTTCATTCGGAAATGTACATGACGACCAAGTCGTTCTTTTCGCACTGCCCTAGCGTTTATTTCGCGTCATCGTGCGCAGCCACGAATACAGTCCCGTGCCGAAAAGCACAGCAGCTACCGGAATAAGAACGATCAAGGCCTTTGGCGCAAATCGCGCGAGCAAAACTACACCAAAACCGGCAAAGGCGAAAATGAGCGCCTTACGGAATACAGCCCACAATTGGCCTAGCCAATAACGTGTTCCTTGTTTCGGCACCGATGGTGGCGGAGTTGATGTGGATGGTGAACGAGACGGCAGGCGAGTCGTCACAGGGGTAGCACCCGAATATTTTTCTTTGATTTCCCTGGCCATTTCACTGCTTTTATTTCGCTCACGTTCGCGTTCATCGTCGTCTCCATAGACGTTTTCCATGATTCACCAAGACCCAACTGCGACATTTCCATCACCGCCAAGGCGGGCGAGACCCCACACACGACGACCAAGAACCGGCGAGGCAGCGATGCGTGGTGAGCCGAGCGCCTCATGAAAAAAATGGGGGGAAGTTCAAACCACATATTCGAGGAGGGCGATCTCTATCACCAGCTCATTCACGACCCCATTCGGTAACTTTGTGCCGTTGAGAATCGCTTCTTCCTTATGCGACTCACAACCATTCACGGCAATAACGTCAGCAATTGCTGCCGCATAGGGTACATGAGCTAGCCGTACCTGCGGCACGCCACCTACCGCCGCCTGGTATAAAACTGGCCCCAGACTAACGCGCCCACAATAAAATAAGTATTATAATAACAGCATCTTACGTGAATTATCTGGGCGCTGACCGACAAGGAAAGCTTCCTATTGCAATGTATCCTAAGCCTACAAGCTGCGCCACGAATTACGGCAACTCATTGCCGCTAATTCAAAGCAGAGCATGACCCACCTAAAGGAAAACTTGCCGCACGTAGCACCACCCATCGGCATGGATGCCGATGACGAGGACGGCTTTGTTCGCCCGGTCGCGGTGACTCCGGCGGCGTTGCGCGAAGTGCTTGCCCAACATGGCGAGCGTTTTGAGCCCATTTTGGCGGTCTTGCGTGATCAACCGTGGAAAGAACTGGTCACCAGCCGCGATTTGATGGACAGCCTTTCTGCGCAAGGCCTGGAACTGTCCGAACGCACGCTGCGCCTGCACCTCGCCGAAATGGCCGACGTCGGGCTGATCGAACGCCACGGCCGCCGAGGCTATCGTCTGACCGCCGCCGGAACGGAGATCACTCGCGAGCTGACGGTGTCGCGTCGGCTCGGCGGCATTCTCTATCGCATGGAGGAAACCGCCTGCCAGTTGACGGTCGATTTGGCGAAAGGCACCGGCCTCGTTTCGATCAATGCCTACGTCATTCCTGAATCACTGCTGCCGACGCTGTGCGATGAAGTGGAAGCCGTTTTTAAAGCCGGTCTCGCCGTCGGTTCACGGGTGTTGTTCGCCGTCCCTGGCGAGGACATTCTTGGCCGCGAAGTGCCCGCTGGCCATATCGGCCTGGGCACCATGTGTTCGCTGACGCTCGCCAGCGTGCTGATGCGCCGTGGCGTGCCGACGCATGCGATCTTCGGCGGACTTTTGCAAGTTGACGGCGGTCAACCGCAACATTTCTTAGAGATGATTCGCTACGACGCGACGTCACTGTCACCCAACGAAGTTTTCATCCGGGCTAATCTGACCAGTGTTAGTCGGGCAGCAAAACTTGGCAGCGGCGCCATCACCGCGTCGTTCCGCGAACTGCCGATGAGCGCACTGCCGGCCGCGCGCTCGGTGATGAAAGACTGCGAAAACGCTGGTTTTCCAGGCATTATGCAGCTCGGACGGCCGGGCCAGCAATTGCTCAATATCCCCGTTCACGAAGGCCGCGTCGGCATGATTCTGACCACCGGACTTAATCCGTTGGCGAGCTTATGGGAACTTGATCGCTCTGCGCCTGGACGCGGCACGCCAGCGCTGCTGCTGGAATCCAGCCGCCCGATGGTTGGTCCGGCGCCTTACGAACAATTGATTCCGTACCAAGAACTGCGCGCACGCGCCGCCGCCTTCATCGCTCGCCAAGCATCCGCTTCATCACCTCTTCATCAGTAAGCTCATGATTATAACCATCACCCTGACGCAGAGAGCGCGGAAAACGCAGTGCGAGGCCACCACGACGGCCTCCGCGTTTTTCGTGTTCTCTGCGTCAGGGTGTTTGGTTGAGTCAACGCCCGCATCCGAACGACCGACCAATTTCCTGTTTTCTTGTACCAGAAAAGGTTGCTGACTATGTCACATTCTCTGTCGCATTCTCTGTCGCATAACGGACTCCCGCCTGCCCAAGGCATGTACGATCCCCAGAACGAACACGATAACTGTGGCGTTGGTTTTTTAGCCAACATCAAAGGCAAGCGCAGTCACGACATCATTGCGCGCGGGCTGAAAATTCTGTGCAATTTGACTCATCGTGGCGCGGTCGGCGCGGATCCCAATGACGGCGACGGCGCGGGCATTCTGATTCAGATTCCCGACGCACTCTATCGTGCGTTGCTGCCGTTCAGTCTGCCACCCTCTGGCGATTACGGCACTGGCGTGGTGTTCTTGCCGCAGAGCGAGGAAAACCGCGCTCAATGCATGAAGGCATTTGAGGAAGCGATGGTCCATCACGGATTGGCATTCCTGGGCTGGCGCGATGTGCCAACCAACAACAGCACGCTCGGTCGCAATGCCCGTAAAAGTGAACCGTTCATCAAACAAGCTTTTGTCGGTCGCGGCCACGTTACCTCGAACAAACTTGAATTGGCGCTGTACCTTGCGCGCAAACGTGCGGAAAACACCGTGCGAGACAACCATTACTCGCCATTCCATTCTTTCTACGTCTGCTCGCTGTCGTCCAAGTCGGTAGTCTACAAAGGCATGTTCCTGTCAGAACAAGTCGGCGTGTATTATCCCGATCTGGATGATGCGCGCGCGGTGTCTGCTATTGCTCTGGTGCATCAGCGTTATTCGACCAACACCTTCCCGACGTGGGATCTGGCGCATCCCTTCCGCTTCGCCGCGCACAACGGTGAAATCAATACGCTACGCGGCAACACCAACCGCATGAAAGCGCGCGAGGCGTTGCTCGCGCACAAAGATATTGGCAAAGCCGTCAGTGATCTGCGCCCAGTCGTGATTGAAGGCGGCAGCGACACGGCGTGTTTTGATAACGCGCTTGAATTGCTGGTACGTACCGGCCGTTCACTGCCGCACGCGCTGGCGATGATGATTCCAGAAGCCTGGGCAACCAAGGCCAATTTGTCGCGCACGAAAAAAGGATTTTACGAATATCACGCGACCATGATGGAACCGTGGGACGGCCCCGCGAATATGGTGACCTGCGATGGTGAACGCATTTGCGCCGCGCTCGATCGCAACGGCCTGCGTCCAGCGCGATATGTCATCACCACTGACGATGAAATTCTCTATGCCTCCGAAATGGGCGTGCTTGACATCCCCGCCGAAAAAGCGGTGAAAAAGGCGCGTTTGGCGCCCGGTCGGATGATCATGATCGACACCGCGCGCGGAGTTTTCCTGGAGGACGAACAGATTAAGGAAGAGCTGGCAGCGGCCCATCCGTATGCCGATTGGATTGAACGTTCGAAGATCACGCTCGATCAATTGCCTGCGCCCGCGCAGCCACCAATCCCCAAGCACGAACAAGTACGTCAGCAGCAACAAGCGTTCGGCTACACCGTTGAAGATCTGAAAGTCGTCATCGCACCGATGGCTGTCGATGGCCAAGAACCTGTGGGTTCGATGGGCGACGACACGCCTGCTGCCGTTTTGTCGAATCAACCACGTCCGCTCTACGGCTACTTCAAACAATTATTTGCCCAGGTCACTAATCCGCCGATTGATCCGATCCGCGAAGAAGTGGTGATGTCGCTGACCCAATATGTCGGATCAGCACGCAACATTCTTGAACCAGGGCCAGACCACTGCCAAATGCTGGAACTCGATCAGCCGATCTTGCTCAACAAAGAGCTTGAGCAGCTGCGTCAAGCTGATGTTCCTGGCTTTCGCGGCACCACGCTGAAGACGCTTTTTTCGGCCAAGCTTGGCCCAGCTGCGTTAGAGCAACGCCTGACCGAATTATTTATCGAAGCTGAAAAAGCAGTCGATGACGGCAATACCGTGCTGGTGCTGTCAGATCGTGGTGTCGACGCTGAACATGCGCCAATTCCAGCACTTTTAGCGGTTTCCGCCATTCACCATCACCTGATCCGGGCACGTAAACGCACCCAGTGTTCGCTGATTGTTGAATCCGGCGAACCGCGCGAGACGCATCACTTCGCACTGTTGGTTGGCTACGGCGCCACCGCCATCAATCCGTATTTGGCATTCGATTCCTTGAGTGACTTGGTCGACTCACGCGTGCTTCCGCAACTCGACGGCAACGCTGCCGCTGACGATGAGCACGACGCGGTTTATCATTACACGAAGAAATACATCAAGGCGATCGGCAAAGGTTTGCTGAAAGTCTTTTCCAAGATGGGTATTTCGACGCTTCAAAGCTATTGCTCAGCGCAGATCTTCGAAGCGATTGGTTTGTCCACGCCGTTTATTCAGAAATATTTCACCGGCACGCAAACGCGCATCGAAGGCGCTGGCGTGCTTGAGATCGCACAAGAATCGTTGATGCGTCATCGCGTGGCGTTTTCGCCAATGGTCGATAGCAATCGCGATCTTGAACGTGGCGGCTTCTACCACTGGCGTCGCGATGGCGAATTCCATCTGATGAATCCAGAGGTCATCGCGCTGTTACAACATTCCGTGCGCGCTGGCGATCGGGCAACATTCCGGCGCTACACTAAATTGGTTGATAATCAGGCGGCCAATCTGTGCACGCTTCGTGGCTTGTTCAAGTTTACCGCGACCACGGCGATCCCACTCGACCAAGTCGAGCCCGTCGAAGCGATTTTCAAACGCTTCTGTACGGGTGCCATGTCACTTGGCTCGATCTCGACCGAAGCGCATGAAACCATGGCCGTTGCCATGAATCGTATCGGCGGACGTTCGAACACCGGTGAAGGCGGCGAAGATTCACGTCGTTTCACCGCCGACGCTAACGGCGATTTGCGTCGTTCGGCAATCAAACAAGTGGCGTCAGGACGCTTTGGCGTCACCGCGCACTATCTGGTGAACGCCAGTGAAATTCAGATCAAAATGGCGCAAGGCGCCAAACCCGGCGAAGGCGGTCAGCTTCCTGGCCACAAAGTCAGCGAGTACATCGGCTGGCTGCGCGGCAGTGTGCCTGGCGTGACGCTGATCAGTCCACCACCGCACCACGATATTTATTCGATCGAAGATCTCGCGCAGTTGATTTACGATCTGAAAAACGCCAACCCGGCGGCGAACGTTTCGGTCAAACTGGTGAGCGAGGTTGGCGTCGGCACCGTTGCCGCTGGCGTTGCTAAAGCGCACGCGGATTTAGTGACCATCTCTGGTTGCGAAGGTGGCACCGGCGCAAGTCCAATTTCGTCGATCAAACATGCTGGCGTACCGTGGGAACTCGGCGTTGCCGAAACCCATCAAACGCTGGTGCTGAACGATCTGCGCGGTCGCATTAAAATCCAAACCGACGGACTGCTGCGCACTGGCCGCGACGTGGTCATCGCGGCGATTCTTGGCGCTGAAGAATTTGGTTTTGCCACCGTCGCGTTGGTCACCGCTGGGTGCATTATGATGCGCAAGTGCCACCTCGACACCTGCCCAGTTGGGGTTGCCACGCAGAACGAAGCCCTCCGCAAAAAATACACCGGCAAGCCTGAGCACGTGGTCAACTTCTTCGCCTTCCTTGCCGAAGAGGTCCGCGAATTGATGGCCCAACTGGGCGTGAAATCACTCGACGAATTAGTCGGCCGCACCGAACTCATCGAAATGAACGAAGCGATCAAACACTGGAAATCGAAGGGTCTCGATTATTCCAAGATGCTGGCCAAGCCAAAAGTTGGGCCTGAAGTCGCCACCCGCTGCATTGCTAAACAAGATCACGGCATCGACAAGGTAATCGACCGCACGTTGATTGAGTTGGCCAAACCAGCTTTGGAGTCCAAGCAAAAAGTCTCCATCAACATGACGATCCGCAATTCGAACCGCACGGCCTGCACCATGCTGTCGGGCGAAATTGCTAAACGACATGGCAAAGAAGGTCTGCCTCCAGGGACCATCGACATCACCTTCACCGGAGTTTCCGGTCAGAGTTTTGGCGCTTTCCTGACCGAAGGTATCAATCTTAAGCTGATCGGTGATGGCAACGACTACGTCGGCAAAGGCATGTCGGGCGGGCGCATCGTCATCCATCCCGACAGCAAAGCGACCTACGCTTGGAATGATAATTCTATCGTCGGCAACACCGTCATCTACGGTGCCACTGGCGGCGAAATTTTCCTTGCGGGTATGGCTGGCGAACGTTTCGGCGTGCGCAATTCCGGCTGCAAAGCGGTAGTCGAAGGCGTGGGCGATCACGGCTGCGAATACATGACGGGTGGCGTGGTCGTGGTGCTGGGTAAAACTGGACGCAATTTCGGCGCAGGAATGTCTGGCGGTTTCGCCTACATCCTTGACGAAGACCGCAAATTCAATCGCCGCTGCAATCAAGGCATGGTCGATCTGGAACAAATCGTCGAGGCCGAAGAAATCGCGTCACTCAAAGCGCTGATTCAAAAGCATCTCGACCTGACCGGTTCACTAACGGCCAAGAAGTTGCTCGACGACTGGAACGTTTCGCGCAAGAAATTCGTCAAGGTATTCCCGCACGAATACCGACGTGTCTTGTTAGAACGTGCGGCGAAGGCGAAGGCGGGCGACGGACCGAAGCCGGTCGCGGTGAAATAGCGAAGTAGCTACGAGCTGGACAACTTCTCGAACAGCTACGAGCTACGAGCTACGAGCTACGAGCTGGACAATCTCTCGAACAGCTACGAGCTACGAGCTACGAGCTACGAGCTACGAGCTGGACAACTCGAAACTCGAAACTCGAAACTCGAAACTCGAAACTCGAAACTCGTAGCTCGTAGCTCGTAGCTCGAAGCTCATCTCTCAAACAACTACGATAAAAGGACTAAAAAATGGGCGATCCCAAAGGCTTCATGAAATTCACTCGTCAGGCACCCAAGTACCTGCCAGCGGATAAACGTTTGGTAAACCACGAGGAACACATCGAGCAACTCAGCGACGAGCAGGTCAAAACGCAGTCCAGTCGTTGCATGGATTGTGGCGTGCCGTTCTGCATGACGGGTTGCCCGCTCGGCAATTTGATTCCCGAATGGAACGACCTGGTATTCCGTGGTCGTTGGCAAGAAGCGCTGGTCGCTTTGCACGCGACGAATAATTTTCCTGAATTCACCGGTCGGGTATGTCCTGCACCGTGTGAGAATTCCTGCGTGCTCGGCATCAATGAGCCACCGGTGACGATCAAGTTACATGAGGTCTCGATCGTCGACAAAGGTTTCACCATGGGCTGGATCAAGCCCGAGCCGCCCAGCGCGCGCACCGGCAAGAACGTTGCGGTTATCGGCGGTGGTCCGGCTGGATTAGCGTGCGCGCAACAACTCAATCGCGCTGGCCATCACGTCACTGTTTTTGAGAAAAGCGACCGCGCTGGCGGCTTGCTGATGTACGGCATTCCGCATTATAAACTGCGTAAAGAAAAAGTGCAGCGCCGCATCGATCTGCTCGCTGCTGAAGGCATTGAATTTCGCTACAACACCACCGTCGGCGAAACCATTCCGTGGGAACAAGTGAAGGCGGCCTACGACGCCGTCGTCATTTCCACCGGCGCCGAAGCGCCACGCGATTTACCTGTGCCTGGGCGTGACCTAGACGGCGTGCACTACGCGATGGAATTTCTGCCGCAGTCAAACCGCGCGAATTGGGGCGATGAAGACATCGCTGCGTTACATCCCAGGAAACAAAAGATCTGGGCTAAAGGAAAAAAAGTCATCGTCATCGGCGGTGGCGACACCGGCAGCGACTGCATCGGCACCAGCCTGCGCCAAGGCGCCGCATCGGTGACCAATTTTGAATTAATGCCATGCCCACCCGACGAACGCACGGGTGGCAATCCATGGCCACAATGGGCGCGCATCAAACGCATCTCGTCATCGGTCGATGAGATGACCAGCAAAGGTGGCAGCGTTCATTACTCGCTCGCGACTAAACAATTCACCGGCAAAGACGGCAAGGTCGTTGGACTTACCACCGTCGAACTCGATTGGTCCTCTGGCAAACCCGTTGAAAAAGCAGGCAGCGAAAAGCATTGGGAATGCGATCTGGTGTTGTTGGCGATGGGTTTCCTCGGACCACGCAAAAACGGTTTGCTTGAACAAGTCGGCTGCACGCTCGACGAGCGCAGCAATATCAAAACCGACGCCAACACCCGGATGTCGTCAGTCCCTGGTGTGTTCGCCGCTGGCGACGCACGGCGTGGACAATCACTGATCGTATGGGCCATCGCCGAAGGCCGCGAAGTCGCGCGCTGCGTCGACGCGTATTTGATCAAGCAGGATTCGCTGTTGCCGAAGGTGAGAATCGAAGCGTTCGCGTATTAGTTTTTAGCAGAGGTCTGCGACCGTTCCTGCGACCGTTCCTGCGACCGTCCTGCGACCGCCGGCTGCCAGCCGGCAAGGGGCAATTCATTCTTTGCCCCATTTCGAAATGGCCCCGGGCCGGCTGGCAGCCGGCGGTCCCAGGACGGTCG
>JAYVSL010000098.1:0-34800 GCA_043775355.1 Planctomycetota bacterium | reverse complement strand
GTGGCTGTGGGGCTATCGTGAAGATGAAGCCATGGGCGGCCATGATCCCTATTCGTCGTCAAAGGGTGCCACCGAATTAGCGGTCGCCAGCTGGCGTCGCTCTTTTTTCGCTGACTCTGCCGGGTGCCGCGTGGCCTCGGCGCGCGCGGGAAATGTTATCGGTGGCGGTGATTGGTCGGCAGACCGCATTGTCACGGATTTCGTGTTAGCAATCCAGGCCGGACGTCCTTTGCGTTTGCGCCATCCGCAGGCGACACGCCCCTGGCAACACGTTCTTGAACCGCTGTCGGGTTACCTGAACTTAGCGTGGCGCTTGTGTCAGGAAGACGGCCAACGCTTTGCCGAAGGGTGGAATTTTGGCCCCGCCGATACCAGCGTTACCACCGTAGAAAACCTGGCTCGTCAATTGGTTGCCGCCTATGGCAGTGGAACCGTGGAAATTGCCGCTGATTCATCGCAAGTGCATGAAGCGGGACTACTCAAACTCGATTGCAGTAAAGCCGCCGCGCGCTTGGGCTGGAAAGGCGTATGGGATGTTGCCGAGACCGCTCGTCGAACGGCCTTATGGTATCGCGAGCAACAGGCTGGCCGCTCTGCCGTGGCGATGGTTGACGCCGACTTACTGGCGTACGCCACTCAAGCACGCTCTCAAAAACTTTCTTGGATAACGGGAATCGGACCATGAACGAAGATCGTGTTGCACAATTGCGTGCTGAAATTCTGGCTAAGACTAGAGAATTAATCACCCTGCGCGAAGCGCCGAAAGCATTTGTTCCGGGCACCACGGTCGTGCCGTACGCTGGGCGAGTTTACGACGCTGATGAAGTGGAGGCCGGCGTCGACAGCATGCTCGACTTTTGGCTGACGCTGGGAAAGCATGGCGATGCCTTTGAGAAAGAACTGGCGGCGACGATTGGCGTGAAGGGTTGCGTGCTCACCAACAGCGGCAGCTCTGCTAACCTGCTCGCCTTCGCAGCGCTGACGAGTTATAAATTAGGTGAACGTCGCATTCGTCCAGGTGATGAAGTCATCACCGTTGCGGCCGGATTCCCAACGACGGTGGCCCCGATCATCCAGTGCGGCGCTGTGCCGGTATTTATTGACGTCGATCCGCTCACCATGGGTCCGCGCATTGATCAATTGGAAGACGCGTATGTGTCAGGCAAGACCAAGGCGGTGATGATTGCCCATGCGTTGGGCAATCCATTCGATTTGGATGAGGTCACACGCTTTTGTCGCGAGAAGAACCTGTGGCTGATTGAAGATAACTGCGATAGTTTGGGCAGCACGTACGGTGGTAAGGCGACGGGTACATTTGGCGACCTCTCTACTCAATCGTTTTATCCACCTCATCATCTGACCCTGGGTGAAGGTGGGGCGATCAATATCGTGCGCGATGCTAAGTTGCGCATTCTGGTTGAAAGCTTTCGCGATTGGGGCCGTGATTGTTGGTGTCCAAGTGGCAAAGACGATACCTGTCGCAAGCGTTTTGAATGGCAGCTGGGCGAATTGCCGAAAGGTTATGACCATAAGTATATTTACACTCATATCGGTTGGAATCTGAAGCCGCTCGATCCGCAAGCCGCTATTGGCCGCCAGCAACTCAAGAAACTTCCACGCTTCAGCCAAGCGCGTCGCGAAAACTGGCAGTCACTTCGGCGGGGCTTGGCCGGGCTGGAAGAGCGCTTCGATTTCATGTTGCCCGCTCACGCCAGTGGTTGGAATAACGACGGATTCACCTGGAAAAGCGGTAAAACGACAAGCGACCCAAGCTGGTTCGGATTTATGATGCTGGTGAAAGGTGGACCTGAAGCGCGCACCCGCTTGGCCCGTGCCCTCGACGCTGCGAAGATCGGCAACCGCATGTTTTTCGGCGGCAACTTGGTCCGTCAGCCGGCATTCGTGCAGCTCAAGGCGGATTCCATGGGCTCGGGCTTTCGTGTCATCGGCGATCTTTCTGGAGCCGATCGGGTGATGAATGAGTCGTTGTTTGTGGGAACGTATCCGGGGCTACGTCCAGAACATCTTTTCTACCTGATCGCCACCATCCGTGGCGCGATGGGCGACTGAAGTATGTACGGACCGCTTCCCACCACTGATCTCGATGAAGCCATCGACCGGAATCTCTCCATCTGGGAGGACTTTCGTGGCGCCACCGTGTTACTGACGGGCGGGACAGGATTCATCGGTTCATGGATGGTGGCGACTCTCCAACAGGCGTCCAAGCGTTTGCAATTGGGAACGAAAATTATTCTTCTGACACGCAACCCTGAGGCCCCTCGTTTGCGAATGCTTGGTTTTGCCGATCAGTCAGACATCACGCTGATCAGCGGTGACGTGCGCGAGCCGATCTCCTACCAAGCCGCTGTAACGCACGTGGTGCATGCCGCGACAGACGCGAGCGCCAAGCTCAATACGGAACGTCCGCAAGAGATGGTCGACACCATCATTGACGGCACACGCAATACGTTGGCTTACGCGGAATGTCATCGGCCCCGGCGCCTATTATTTCTCAGTTCAGGAGCGATTTATGGCAAGCAGGCACCAGCGAGTCATGTTGATGAAGACTGTCGGCTCGCCCCGGATCCTCTAGGGGTTGGTTCGGCCTATGGCGAAGGCAAGCGCCTTGCTGAGCAGCTCTGTGCCATCAGCGGCCGTCGCCCAGGCGCCACGCACCTAACCATTGCACGGTGTTTTGCCTTCGTTGGACCACTGCTTCCACTCGACGCGCATTTTGCGATCGGTAACTTTGTTAGAGACGGCATGCAGGGACGTGAGGTCAATATTTCTGGTGATGGCTCAGCTGTGCGTTCGTATCTGTACGCTGGCGACTTGGCTGCATGGCTGTGGACGATCATGGTTCGTGGTCAGCATCTGCGCCCCTACAATGTTGGTTCCGACCAGGGCCTCGACATGCGGGCCATTGCGGCGGTGGTCGCTGGGCGATTCCAGCCGGCTCTGGCAGTCAACGTTCTGGGCCGGCCGAGTGGCGTCCCGCCTGATATTTATGTTCCCCGAGTGGAGCGCGCTCGTAGTGAGCTTGGGCTCCAGGTCTGGACCCCGCTGGCGACAGCGGTCGAAAAAACAATTTCCTGGCACCGTCATGCTGGACAGGTCGTAGGCGTCACGTCATCGTGTCGGAGAAATCTATGAGAGTTGCTGATTATATTACCGCCACGCTCGTGGCTCATGGTATCTCCGATATCTTTCTTGTCACCGGCGGTGGATCCATGCATCTCAATGATGCCATCGGTCGCTGCCCAGGTTTATCGTACATCTGCTGTCATCACGAGCAGGCATGTGCAATGGCGGCGGAAAGTTATTATCGCTTGAGTGGGCGGATGGCTGCGGTGAACGTCACCTCGGGTCCGGGTGGCACCAATGCTATTACCGGCGTTTACGGGGCTTTCGTTGATTCGCAGGCGATGATGGTCATCTCTGGACAGGTGAAATACGAGACCTTGGTGCGCAGCACCGATTTGGCTCTTCGGCAATTGGGCGATCAGGAACTCGACATTATTCCCATGGTCAAACACGTCACCAAATATGCCGAGATGGTGACGGATCCGGAGACCATCCGTTATCATCTTGAACGTGCTCTTCACTTGGCGCGTAGCGGTAGACCAGGTCCGGTTTGGCTTGACGTGCCGTTGAATGTCCAGGGTGCCCAGATCGATCCGGCCACCTTGCGCGGCTATGATCCAGCAGAAGATGCTGCTGTTTTGCCTTCAACGGATGTTGCCGAAATTAGCCAAACTATCATCGCCAAACTGGCCGGCGCGCAGCGCCCGGTCATTATGCTCGGTAGTGGTATCCGTATCAGCGGCATGCGTGACCAGACCATTGCGCTATTGACTCGCCTAGGCATCCCCGTGGTAACGGCGTGGAATTCGCATGATCTCATTCCCGATGATCATCCCTGCTTCGCTGGCCGTCCAGGTACGATCGGCAACCGTCCTGGTAATTTCGCCGTGCAGAACGCCGATGTTCTATTGGTCCTCGGTTGCCGTCTGAACATCCGACAAGTCAGCTACAATTGGACGAACTTCGCTCAGCATGCGTATCGGATCTTTGTCGACATTGACGCAGTGGAATTGCGCAAGCCGACGATTTCCCCGCACCTGCCGGTTCATGCCGATCTGCGCGACCTCATTCCGGCTCTTCAAGCAACTGGTTATGTGGGTGATGGGCGACATGTGGCTTGGATTGAGTGGTGCCGCCAACGTGTCGCACGGTATCCCGCTTGTCTGCCAGAGTACTGGTCCAGGCCTGGGCTGATCAATCCCTACTGCTTTGCTGAACGGTTGTTTGAACGTCTGGCTACCGAGTCCATTGTGGTCACTGGCGATGGCACTGCCTGTGTGGTGCCATTCCAAGCGGCACGCATTCGCGGCACCCAACGATTATATACGAATTCCGGCTGCGCCTCGATGGGGTACGATCTCCCCGCAGCGATTGGAGCCTGTCTGGCAGCCGGTCGCCAGCGGATCATCTGTTTGGCGGGCGATGGTAGTATTCAGATGAATCTGCAAGAATTGCAGACGATTGCTGCTCATCACCTACCGATCGTCATTTTTGTACTAAATAACCAGGGCTACCACTCAATTCGTCAAACGCAGACGACCTATTTCTCTGACAGCCTCATGGGATTCGATGCCAATACTGGCGTGAGCTTCGCTCCCTTCGATCGACTTGCTGCTGCATTCGGCATTGTTTATAGCCGCTGTGATAGTCATGCTGAATTGACCCAAGCGATTGATTCTGCGCTCGCAGCCAACGGGCCGCATTTGTGTGAAATTATGCTCGATCCTGCTCAACCGTTCTCGCCGCGAGTTTCATCCAAGAAACTGCCCGATGGCCGGATGATTTCGGCTCCACTCGACGACATGTTCCCTTTCCTGCCACGCGATGAGCTGGTCAACAACACCTGTGCGATTTGACCGCACATCTTCATTAAACGATGTAAGGAATAACAATGAATCCCACCGAAAAAAAGATGGTCGAAATTCTTTCAGACATGAAAAGGCGCTATCATGTCACGGGAGTCAAGGCGGAATTCGAGGCTGAGGGCACGCGAATCGAAGAAGCTATGATGCTGAAGAACGTGGTGTCGGCCGCAGGAGTGGGGCTCAACATCAAGATTGGCGGATGTGAAGCGATCAAAGATATGTTTGACGCCAACAGTCTGGGGGCTGAGCGAATCATCGCGCCGATGGTCGAGACGCCGTATGCTCTAAAAAAGTTCCTCGGTGCAGCTAAGATCGCGTTCTTCAACGACAGTTACGAGGATTGTGATCTGCTGATCAACCTTGAGACGATTACCTCCTTTAGAAATTTTGAAGCGATGCTGGACATTCCTGAGGTGAAGGACCTGGACGGCATCGTCATTGGCCGTGTTGATTTGACCGGATCGCTGGGCCAGACCCGTGAATCGGTGAATAGCCCCGAAATTTTGGAATTGTCTTTGCAGGCGGCTGCCAAGGCCAAGGCCAAAGGGCTTGAGGTCGTTGTCGGCGGCGGCGTTTCGGTGCACAGCAAGCCTTTCTTTGCCAAGTTCCCCAAAGGACACCTCGATCGTTTTGAAACACGCAAAGTCATTTTCGCATGCCCAGGAGCTCTCGACAATCCAGAGGCGGCCTACCTTATGGCGGTGGAATTCGAGCTTCATTGGCTCAAGAACAAGCGCGATTACTACGGTGCTATTCACCGCGAAGACGAGAAGCGCATTGCCATGATGGAAGCCCGATACCAAAAATCGATTGAAACGATCCAGGCTATTAAGGCGTGAGCACACCGCGCGTGGCACTGGTCACTGGCGGCTCGCGCGGCATTGGTCGCGCGATTGTCGATGCCTTGCGCGCGCGGGGCATGGTTGTGCATGCTCCAGGACGTGATCGCCTCGACCTAGCTGATTCGACGTCAATCAAGCGTTGGTGTGATGGGGCGTCTGATTTTGCCATCGACATCCTGATTAACAACGCGGGCATCAACGAATTGCGCAGTATGAGTGAATTGGATGACGCGGCCTGGGCAGCGATGGAGCAGATCAATCTCAGGGCTCCATTGGCTCTCATGCGTGCTCATCTTCCCGGGATGCAATCGCGAGGCTGGGGGCGTGTTGTCAATATCGCTTCCATCTGGGCGCATGTAGCCAAGGAGCGCCGAGGTGGCTACGCCGCGACCAAAGCAGCAATCATTGCTGCGACCCAGGTTGCTGCTTTGGAATACGCAGCACACGGTGTGCTGGTGAATGCCATTAGTCCCGGCTTCACCGCGACGGAGCTGACGCGCAAGAATAATTCTCCGATGGAACTACAAGCAATTTGTGCGAAAATACCGATTGGGCGATTGGCGGAACCTACCGAGATTGCGAATGCCGTTGCGTGGCTTGCTTCGGAGGAAAATTCTTACATTACCGGTCAGACTATTTTAGTGGACGGTGGATACACGCTTCCATGACCCAACCAATTCGAGCATTGACCATCAGCAGTAGAAATGGCCCATATCAGGTGCATTTCGACCTGGGACTTTCGGCGGCACTTGCCGCTTCCCGTGTGGATGGCCCAACGTGGTTGCTCATTGATGCGGCCGTGTTTGCGCTTCACCGCGATGCCATAGTTGCCTCCTTTCCTGAGCCGGAGCGGATTCACGCTGTAGTCGCAACGGAAGAGAATAAATCCTATGAAAGGATTGGGCCGATATTCACTTGGCTGCTCTCCACCGGATTCCGTCGCGATGGTATCCTGGTGGCCATGGGCGGTGGTATCATCCAGGATATCGCCAGCTTTGTCGCTACGGTGATCATGCGTGGTGTGCGTTGGCGGTTGATCCCGACAACCTTGCTCTCCCAATGCGACAGCTGCATCGGCGCAAAAAGTTCGATTAACATTGACCGTTTTAAGAACCAACTTGGCAGTTTTTACGCTCCAGCCGATATCTATCTGATTACGGATCTCCTACGCACGTTGCCTGATGAGGCGATGCGCTCTGGCTTTGGGGAGATCGTCAAGTTTCATTTGCTGGACGGACCAAGCTCATGGAAGGACATCCAAGGGAAGCTGCGTTGGGATGATGTCAGCTTGCTGCAAAGTTTGATTCATACTTCTCTCGCGATCAAAAAACGTTCGATCGAGACTGACGAGTTCGATCGCGGCGTGCGCAATCTACTCAATTACGGTCATACCTTTGGACACGCCTTCGAATCGGCGACTAGCTTCGCCATCCCCCATGGCTTGGCTGTGGCGATGGGGATGTCGGCAGCGACCTTCATCTCAGAACGTCTGGGCATTGCGCCAAAAGGTCACTACCGCGAGGTTGATCAGGTTCTGCGGAAACTCTATTCGCCGTGCATCGTCTTCCTCGCGAAGGCCTCGGTAGAGACGATCATTGCGGCAATGAGCACTGACAAGAAGAACGTCGCGGGCGCAACCTTCGTGATCTTGACCCGTGGGCCGGGTCAGATGGAAAAAACCAAAGTTGATCTGGAACAGCAAATACGCCCGCTCCTGACTTCCTACCTAGAACAATTGTCCGCGAAATGATCCATGATATTAATCGTTAGCATTGTCACCCCTTGTTTTAATGGAGAAGCCAACGTTGATGAATTCCATCGGCAGGTTTCTGAACAGATAGCGACGTTGCCTGAGTACGAGCATATCCATGTCGGTAACGCATCGACTGATAAAACCGTTGAACGGAGCAATGCGATCATTGCCACCGACCCGCGCGTTGGTGTCATCGTCAACGACCGTAACTTCAGCCATATTCGTTCTCCTATCCATGGTATCATTCAAACGCAGGGTGACGCCGACATGTTTTTCATCTGGCGACTTAGCGGACTGACATGTGCCAGCTGAGCATTCGGTACTCGGCCACCAGGGTTTGATTTCTCAATGAGCTTGCTTGGGGAACAAATAAAGTTGGCGCTATTCTTATAACTCAGATATGAGGTTTACGCGTGTCCGTATCGGTAGCCTTAACATCTCGCGGAATGCTGGCGGCGTCCCAACTAGGGATGATGGCATGCATCGCGGTCCTCTTGGCCCCCGACGAGCAAGGTTACCTTGCCACTGCCCGCAGTCTGCTTGGGCTTCAGGTGGTCTTGGAGCTCGGTTTTTCTGCCGTTTTAGTGCAGGTTTTTGCACATGAGCGAGCCCGGAATGAGCGGGACTCTAGTCGCCCACTCCGTCTCGGACACATCCTTCGGCTATCCATGTGGTGGTTCTTTGGCGTTGCTGTGGTGATGATATTTGGAATTAGTACCGTTGGACATTTTGTTATGGCAGCGCACGACCATACCAATCCCTCAATTAATTTAGCGCCCTGGTTATTATCAGTCGCGGCAGCTTCGTTGGGCGTAATGCTTCTTCCCCTGCAATCATTGATCGAGGGATCTGGTCATGTCGTCAGCATAGCTTTGATGCGTGGAGTACAGGCTCTTACTGGGTTGGCGGCCTTTGCCATTGTGGCCATTCTTGGGAAGGGTCTTTGGGCGCTGCCCGCCTTGATTGCTGCCCCAGTCTTCGCGGGAATTTTATGGTTGTGGATTGGACATCGTCGCGATCTTTGGACTGCTTGGTGCAATCGCCCAGAAGAAGGTATTTCATGGCGCGATGAAATATTTCCTTTTCAGTGGCGGATCGCTCTGAGTTGGGCCTGTGGTTGGGCAATATTTCAGTTAAATATCCCAGTCTTGTTTTCCAGCCATGGTCCGATTGTCGCCGGTCAAATGGGCCTCACACTTGATGCCTGTACTGGCATCACATCGATTGGGATGGCCTGGATTGCAATTAAAGCGCCTGGATGGGGGCGTCTGATCGCGTTAGGAAACCACGAACGAGTTGATGTCGAATATGCTCAAGCAACTCGCCATGCTATACTTGCAGTGTTCGTCGTTGCTGTCGCTTTTGTTGGTGTGGTTTTCATGCTGCGTTTGTTTTCTCATCCATTGGCCGAACGTTTTCTGCCACCGTTGCCGCTCGTGTTGCTGGTCGGTGCTGCGCTGCTGAATCAGTCGGTGTTCGCCATGGCATCTTATCTGCGTGCCCACAAACAGGAGCCGTTCCTGGTAACGTCGGTCGCCGGAGCGGTGTTATTGGTTGCCTGGGCTCTTTGGGGTGGAGCGCGTTTCGGCGCCCTTGGGATGGCGATCGCCTACCTTGCGACCACCGTAGTCATCGGATTCGTTTGGGGCGGCGCGATCTTCCGCCGTTGCCGCCGCACCTGGCACGCTGAGAGTGCCGCTCCATGACTTCAACAAGCGCCAATTCGGAATCTCGTGACCTTGCGTTTGCTGCTGCAGATGTGCTCCTCACCATAGCTATTCCCACCTTCAACCGGAACGCCTTGCTGGCGCTCTGTTTGGCCGAGATCAATGCCCAGGTGTCTGTGCTCGCCGTCACCGGCAGCGTACGGATCGTGGTCATCGACAATGCCTCGCCCACGCCGGTCGTGGACACGCTCGGACCCTTGCCCCCGTGGGTCGAGGTCCGTCGCAATCCGGTGAATGTCGGAGGCAATGGCAACATCCTGCGCTGTTTTGAGACCTGCATGACGCCCTGGCTGTGGGTGATCGGGGATGACGACCGTCCGGAGGCAGGTGCGGTTGCGGCAGCTCTTGCGTCGGTCAACGAACACGCCGACGCGGTCGCCATTCTTCATGCGGTGCGCAATCAAGTGATACGTGAGCGTGGTTGGAGTGCCGTAGGCGCTGACGACTTCATGCGTCGCCTCGATAATTTTGGGAATCTGTTGTTTGTCAGTTCGACGCTCTACCGGCTGGCGCCATTGCGTCCGTTCTTTGATCTCGGTTACCACTATGCGTATTCCTGCGCACCGCATCTGGTTTTGCTGTTCTCAGCGCTGTCCCGGGATGGCGGTCGCATCGCCTTCTTACCTACCAGTAATATCGCTTACGAGCGTCCTGAGGTTGAAAACCGCGGTTGGATCATCCCCATTGCTCGTGGCCTCCCTATTTTGCTGGAGTTGCCTCACTTGTCGCGAGCGACGCGTTGGTGTCTTGGCCGGCATTTGTCGCGGTTCCCGACTTTGGGCTCGTTGGTGCACCAATCACTGCTACGGCAACGCTTTGCGCATGGCGGTGTGTTGGCAGAAACGGCAAATTATTTAGTTGGTCTTACTCGCTTGCCGTGGCGCTACGCGCCGCTGCGCCGCGTGCTTGGCCTCGCACTGGTGCCGATTCTACTGGTCCCGTGGCTATCCTACCCCGTGGTGGCTCTTGCGTTTCGTGTGTTGACCGGACAAGCCAGTGGCCGTCACAAGCTGCCAGTGGACCGCTACTGAGCTGAGAGTTGTCGCCAGATGATGCCACCCACCCACGTACCTATGCCGAGTTGACCAGCGTGATTCCATCCATGCGCATCGCCATCGTCCACGAATGGTTCACCCGCTGGGCCGGCTCTGAAGCCGTGCTTGAGCAAATTCTTGCATGTTATCCACAGGCTGATCTTTTCGCCGTCGCTTCTCACCCTGACGCCGAAGGAGAGCGTCGTCTTGCTGGGCGAGTTGTGCGCACCAGTTTCATTCAACGGCTGCCTTGTGGTGCGCGCACGCCGCAGCTTTGGCTGCCGCTGCTTCCGCTTGCGGTAGAACAATTGGATCTGCATGGTTACGACGTGGTCATATCGAATAGTCACTGCGTGGCCAAAGGGGTCATTACGTCGCCCGATTGTCGTCACTTGGCCTATGTTCATTCGCCTGCGCGTTATGCCTGGGATTTGCAGCACGATTATCAATCGCGAATACCGTGGCCGTTGCGTCCGCTCTGGGCTTGGCAGATGCATCGTCTACGTGCATGGGACGTGGCTTCTGCTCAGCGCCCTGACGCTATGGCTTGCAACAGCGCCTATATTTCCCGGCGCATCAAGCATGCGTGGGGTCGGCATGCGGAGGTTATTTATCCGCCGGTTGATGTCGAAATTTTTACGCCACAGGGTGTGCGTGACGATATCTATGTGACCGCTTCGCGTATGGTTGGCTACAAGCGCATGCCGCTTATTGCTGAGGCCTTTGCTGCGATGCCGCAACGTCGCTTGCGTATTATTGGCGATGGTGCGGACTTGGCGCGCGTGCGTACGATTGCCAGTCGTGCGCCGAATATCACCGTTCTTGGTCATGTTCCTCGGGCAGAGATGATTGCGGATCTACGGCGAGCGCGGGCATTTGTCTTCGCTGCCGAAGAAGATTTCGGTATCGCACCGGTTGAGGCCATGGCCTGCGGCACCCCGGTGATCGCCTTTGCTCGTGGTGGCGCGGCAGAAACGGTACGTGATGGTGTTACCGGTCGACTTTTTCAAGAGCAGTCAGTGCCAGCGATCATTGCCGCCGTCGATGCTTTTGAGCGTGGTCCACAGCCAGATCATCAAGCCTGCCGTGCGCGTGCCCTGATGTTTGCACCAGAGCGTTTTCGCGAACGCTTTATGGCATTCGCGGCGACGATGGGTGTTCAATGAAGCCGATGTCGCAGCTGGAGTCTTGGTCGAAATCCCCTGCCATCGGTGGCAATCGTCAGAAATCGGACGGAGGGCTGACTCATGTCGTCACCTGAGCGTCAGAAAATCATCGATCACATTCTTTCTGAAACATCGGTGTGCCGACCGCTTCGGATGCTGACGGTGGTTGTGGTGGCGGATCTTGTGGGCCTTGGCGTTTCTTTGGCTATCGCTCACGCATTGCGTTATTTACTTGGTGGTACGTTTCAGTTGGAGCAGCTATTGGCGCTCTGGCCACTACCGTTGCTGGTAGTGACCTTTATTGCCACGTCTCGCAGCTATGCATTAACTCCTCCGCATCCGGCGGAAGAATTGCGCCGCTTGACCACGGCGACGACGGTTGCTTTTTTGATACTCGTCACGGGCTCATTCTTTCTGCGTTCAGGCGAAGATTATTCACGTGCGGCAATCGTTGGTGCGTGGGCGATGTGTCTGTGCTTAATACCAATGGCGAGGTCATTGGTCCGCGCTCTCTTTGCGCGTCGTTCATGGTGGGGTGCGCCGGTCGTCGTCTGCGGCGCAGGGACCACGGGACAGCAGGTGGTGGCGGCGTTGAAGCGCTGGCCATCGCGTGGTTTGCGCCCCTTGGTGATTTTGGATGACGATCCAGAAAAAATCGGAAAAGAAGTCTGTGGTGTTCCGATCGCTGGTCCGATGGTCGAAGTGGGACAGGTCTGTGCAGCGGGCGGCATGCGACATCTCTTGATCGCCATGCCCGGCGCTTCTGCCCCGCAGTTACGCGAGCTATGGAATACCTTGGGACCTCTTTTCCCAACGGTCATGGCGATTCCAGGGACGACGGGCGTCGCTTCGGTGTGGGTCGAGGCCAAGGATCTTGGCGGGCATCTAGCCTTAGAGTTGAATCAGAGCTTATTGCGGCCGAGTCAACGTACACTGAAACGTTCGTTAGATTTATTACTCATCAGCATTGGTGGCATTTTCTGGATGCCGCTGCTGCTCATTCTTGGCTTGCTGGTGCGGTGTACGTCACGAGGTGCGGTTTTTTACGGTCAAAAGCGTATTGGTCGCGGTGATCGTGAATTTACCGCCTGGAAGTTACGGACCATGCGTCATGACGCTGACGTGGTGCTGAATCAGGTTCTTGCTGCGGATCCAATTTTGCGCGAGGAATGGGAGCGTGATCATAAGCTCCGTCGCGATCCACGAATTACTCTCATCGGCAGATTCTTGCGCAAAACGTCGCTCGATGAATTGCCTCAATTATTCAACGTGTTGGTTGGTGAAATGAGTTTAGTCGGACCGCGCCCGATAACGCGACCTGAGGCGGCGAAATACGGAGACCAATGGCAGATTTACCTGCGAGTTCGTCCAGGGTTAACTGGGCTATGGCAGGTTTCTGGTCGCAACCAAACGACCTATGATGAGCGCGTCGCACTCGATTCGTTCTACGTTCATAATTGGAGCCCATGGTTGGATTTGGTGATCCTGGCTCGAACGGTGCAGACGGTGGTGCGCGGCGAAGGAGCTTATTAAGACAATTTTCGATTCGCGGTTAATGGTTAATGGATTGTGGATTGGTGTGACTCAATTCCGCATTTCGACGGTAACGGTTTTTATCTGACGGTTAAATATCAAAAAAAACGCCCGGCCAAATGGCCGGGCGTTTTTCGTTTCAGCGTCTGAAACAACGCTTCGTTGATCAGCTCACGGCGCCAGCGATAGGCGCATCTTCATCTTTCAAATCCGTGATCATCGCTTCGACCGTCAGCATCAGTCCGGCGATCGACGCGGCGTTTTGCAGCGCGACGCGGGTGACTTTAGCGGGGTCGACGACGCCGGCTTTGACCAGGTCTTCGTACTCGGCCGTGCGGGCGTTGTAGCCGTAGTTGTTGTTCTTGCTGGCCAGGATTTCAGCGACGATGACGGCGCCGTTTTGGCCAGCGTTGGCAGCGATTTGCTTGGCTGGGGCTTCGACGGCGCGCAACACGATTTCGGCGCCGAGGCGCTGGTCGTGGTCGAGGGTCTTGGCCAAGTCTTCGATGACTTTCTTGGTGCGCAGCAGAGCAACGCCGCCGCCGGCGACGATGCCTTCTTCAACGGCCGCACGGGTGGCGTGCAGAGCGTCTTCGATGCGGGCTTTCTTTTCTTTCATCTCGGGCTCGGTGGCTGCGCCGACGTTGATCACGGCTACGCCGCCACACAACTTGGCGAGACGCTCTTGGAGTTTCTCGCGGTCGTAGTCGGAGGTGGTGCCTTCGACTTGTTGTTTGATCTGGTTGATGCGCGCGGTGATGTCGGCTTTCTTGCCGGCACCTTCGATGATGGTGGTATTTTCTTTATCCACGGTCACCAGTTTGGCGCTGCCCAGGTCGGCCAGTTCCACGTTTTCCAGTTTTTCGCCGAGGTCTTCAGCGATGAACTTGGAGCCGGTGAGAATCGCGATGTCCTTGAGCATTTCCTTACGACGGTCGCCGAAGCCAGGAGCTTTGACGGCGCAAACGTTGAGGATGCCACGCAGCTTGTTGACCACCAAAGCAGCGAGGGCTTCACCTTCGACTTCTTCGGCGATGACCAGCAGGCTCTTGCCGCCTTGGGCGACTTTTTCGAGCAGAGGCAGGAATTCGCGCAGGTTACTGATCTTCTTTTCGTAAACCAAGATCGCTGGTTTTTCCAGGTTCACTTCTTGGTTCTCGGCGCCAGCAGCGAAATACGGGCTGATGTAGCCTTTATCGAACTGCATGCCTTCGACGAGGTCGAGCTTGGTTTCGGTGCTCTTGGCTTCTTCGACGGTGATGACGCCGTCTTTGCCGACTTTGTCCATTGCTTCGGCCAACAGCTTGCCGATCTCTTCGTCAGAGTTCGCGCTGATGGTGCCGACCTGGGCGATTTCAGCAGAACTCTTGATCTTGGTTGCGAGCTTGGCGATTTGTTCGACCGCAGCGGCAACCGCTTTGTCGATGCCTTTTTTCACTTCGGTCGGATTCGCACCGCTAGCGGTGACCTTCAGGCCTTCACGGAAAATCGCTTCGGTGAGCACGGTTGCGGTGGTGGTGCCATCGCCAGCGACCTTGGAGGACTTGTCAGCCACTTCCTTGACCATCTGTGCGCCCATATTTTCAAACGGATCTTTGAATTCGATTTCTTTGGCAACGGTCACGCCGTCTTTGGTGACGTTAGGGGCGCCGAAAGATTTTTCGATGATGACGACCTTGCCGGTCGGTCCCATCGTTACCTTGACGGCATCGTTGAGGGTTTGAATGCCGGTGAGAATCTTGCGGCGCGCATCTTCGCCGAACATGAGCTGCTTAGCCATATGAGTGTTTCCTAGAGAGAGTGTTTGTGTTGGTGTTGAAAGAGAGGAGCTACGAGCTGCGAGCTACGAGCTTCGAGTTCTGGTCGCCGCGAAACTCGCAGCTCGCAGCTAGAAGCTCGTCGCTAGTTGGGCTTTAGCCCAGCTTGGCGAGGATGTCGCCTTCTTTGAGGATGATGACGTCGACGCCGTCGACGGTCAGCTCGGTACCGCTGTATTTGCCGAACAGGATGAGGTCGCCGACAGCGACATCAGGCTTCGAACGGCTGCCGTCATCGAGCAAACGACCAGGACCAACCGCGAGGACTTTACCTTCTTGCGGCTTTTCCTTGGCATTTTCTGGGAGGAAAATACCGCCGGCGGTCTTCGCCTGAGCTTCGGTGCGGGTAACGACAATACGGTCGTCGAGCGGTTTGATGGTGGTCTTTGAGGCTGACTTGGCTGCGCTGGCCATGGGATAATTCCTTGATGTTTTGGTTTGTTAGTAAGTTGAAAAAAAGATGATCGACGCGATCTAAATGGAGGGGGCAGGTCTGAAGGACCGTTGTTGGGGGGCCGAGGCCCCCCAACCGAAACTAGAAGTCGCCGCCGCCCATTCCGCCCATGCCACCCATTCCGCCCATGCCACCACCTTCGTCGTGGTGACCTCCGCCGCCCTTGTCCTTCTTAGGCTCTTTGATCTCAGCGATCATGGCTTCGGTGTTGAGTAGCAGAGTTGCGACGGACGTGGCGTTGATCAACGCGCTCTTCGACACCTTGACGGGATCGATGACGCCAGCTTTGACCAGGTCTTGGTACTCGCCAGTCTTCGCGTTGTAACCCATGTTGCCTTTGAGCTTCTGAACCGCGTTGGCGATGACTTCGCCTTCTTGGCCAGCGTTCTCGGCGATGGTGACGGTCGGCAAACGCAGCGCGGCTTTGATGATGTCGGCGCCATGTTTGACGTCGCCTTCCAAGCCGAGCTTGGTGATGGCTTCAATCGCACGCAGGTAGGCGGTTCCGCCGCCTGCGACGATGCCTTCTTCAACCGCAGCGCGAGTCGCATGCAACGCGTCATCGACGCGATCTTTGCGCTCTTTCATTTCGGCTTCAGTGGCTGCGCCGACTTTGATCACCGCGACGCCGCCAGCCAGTTTGGCCAAACGTTCTTGCAGTTTCTCGCGATCGTAATCGCTCTTGGTGCCTTCGATTTCTTTGCGGATTGATTTGATGCGCGCTTGGACGTCAGCGCGTTTGCCAGCGCCTTCGATCAGGACGGTCACTTCTTTTTCGATCTTGACTGACTTGGCGGTGCCAAGGTCGGACAGTTCGATGCTCTTCAATTCGATGCCGAGATCTTCGAAGATCGCTTTGCCGCCGGTCAAGGTGGCGATGTCTTCCAACATCGCTTTGCGACGATCGCCGTAGCCCGGAGCTTTAACGGCGCAGCACTTCAGCACTTTGCGCATGTTGTTGACCACCATGGTGGCCAAAGCTTCGCCTTCGACATCTTCGGCGATGATCAGCAGCGAGCGATTAGCCTTCGCGACTTTTTCGAGCAGAGGAACCAGTTCCTGCACCGAAGTGATCTTCTTCTCGTGGATGAGAATGTAGGGATTTTCCAGTTCAGCGGTCAGTTTATCAGCGTTGGTGATGAAGTTCGGGCTGACGTAGCCGCGATCGAACTGCATGCCTTCGACGACATCGACTTCATCTTTCAGGCCTTTGCCTTCTTCGATGGTGATGACGCCGTCTTCGCCAACTTTTTGCATCGCGTCGGCGATTTGTTTGCCGATCGCTTCTTCATTGTTGGCGCTGATCGAACCGACCTGGGCGATGATCTTGAAATCACCTTTGACCTTGGTGGCCTGTTTTTCCAAATTGGCAATCACAGCGGCGACAGCGAGGTCGATGCCCTTCTTCAGATCGAGCGGGTTCACACCAGCGGTGACGGCCTTCAGGCCCTGAGCGTAAATCGCTTCGGCCAACACGGTCGCGGTGGTGGTGCCATCGCCAGCTTGGGTGCCGGTTTTGGAGGCCACTTCGCGCACCATGCGCGCGCCCATGTTTTCGAACGGGCAGCGGAATTCGATCTGCTCGGCAACGGTCACACCGTCTTTGGTCACCTGAGGCGTGCCCCAACTTTTATTGATCACCACATTACGGCCTGAGGGGCCGAGAGTGGCTTTGACGGTGCGGGCGAGTTTTTCAACGCCACTGCGGATCTTGTCGCGCACGGCTTCGTTGAAGACGATCGTCTTAGCTGGCATGGGGATGCTCCTGTATTTGTTCGAATGGTCGGAAAGGAAGTTGAAGGAAAAGATGGCCCCGACCGATAAGGACGGGCGATGCGCCTATGCACACCCCGTGCCAGCGGTTGGATTGGGATTCTAGGTCAATGTGACCAAGGGAGGGCGGCCAGCTCTTCGGCACAGGGACGCCAACCTGGGCAAATTGTCATTCTCTGGTGACCGTCTGAGCTCTCAAAAGCTGACGGGAAATACAGGATTGAACAGGAGAGCGCAGAGGCGCAGAGGTGAAGGCGGGTCAAATTCGATACAAAACTGCATTTTTTTTGGGATTTTGATCTTCAGATTGGCTCTGCGTCTCCGCGTCCTCCTGTTTAATCTGCCTTTTCAGGCAGACTCTCAGGACTATTTATTCGGGTTCTTGCCAGTGGATTTTGGCTGAGTCGAGGTTTGTGCTTGCGGCGTCGACTTGGTCTCGGACGCAGGCTTCGCCTCAGGCGCTGCCTTTGGCTGCGGCGCCGTCTTGGGTTGGGGCGTGTCGCTTTTGGTTGCGGGCGCGCTGTCGGACTTGTCGCTAGACGTGGTTGCTGGCGCGGCGCTGTCGGCCTTGCTCTTGGTTTGGTAGTCGCTGCTGCGGTTGTAATCGGTTTCCCAGAAACCGGAGCCTTTGAAAATGACGCCGCCACCAAGTGACACCATGCGCTGAACTTTCGCTTTTTTGCAGGTCGGACATTTGGTCAGAGCGGCTTCTTTGATCGATTGAAAAACTTCGACGATGCCACATTTCGGGCAGGCATATTCATAGGTTGGCATGAGGACAAATCCTTGGGGTCATGAGACGATGTCAGTAAGCGCTGAGACGGTGAAATCGCGTCGGCAGCCAGCGCGGCAGACGTCTGCCGATCCCAGGCTCAGGGCCAGGTTGCTGCTGCGGGTCGGGCACCATAGTCACGGCGCCGCCGATTCAATCAGTCGTTCGTAGGAAAGGCCTGGAAAATCAATGTTTTCGCCGATCTCTCCGCCATTTACGGGCGCTGTCGCCTCCTTCAACGTGGCCGTCATCGGTACCGACACCGGAGTCGGCAAAACCCGCGTGGTTGAATTGCTGGTCGCCGGTTTGCGCATGGCGGGTCGCCGAGCATGGGTCCACAAGCCCGTCGCCTGCGGTGGTTGGGATGGCGCGACGGCGGAAGACGCTCGTGCGCTGAGTCAGCTCTGTGGCGACGGGCAGCCCGCTGAAAGCGTGTGTCCGTGGCAATTTCCTGAACCGGCGTCGCCGCATTTAGCGGCTCACCAAGCGGGCCAACCGCTGCATATGCCAGCGTTGTTGCGGGCGCTGAATGCGTGCCGTGGTCATGCCGATGACGTTCACGATTTAGTCGTGGAAGGCATCGGCGGATTGCTGGTGCCGCTTACCACTGAACGGCAGACCGTGGCCGATCTTCTGGTGTTGGCGGATCTACCGGTGGTGATCGTCACGCGACCACATCTGGGCACGCTCAATCACACGTGTTTAACCGTCGAAGTAGCGCGCCAACGCGGACTGCGCGTGCTCGGTTTGGTGCTCAATTTTCATACCGCAGTTGATGATTCATTAGCCGTGCGCAGTGCGGCGGCTGAGCTGACCGCGCTGACGGGATTGCCGTTGCTGGCGACGTTGCCGTTCGCTGCACACACGCCGTCGTCTGCGGAGGCGGTCGCTCTTGCTGAAGCCGTACTCCAACGGAGCGTCAAGCCCTGACGACTGGGCGTTGTGTCGTTGGGCGGTGAAATCGCTGAACGCGACGCCGTCCGTGCCGTTCATTCTCCGTCATCGATTTCGGAGTCGCTGCTTATGCTTTACGCTCGCATTACCACTCGTTCGCTATTCGTGCTCGCCTTGTTGAGCATGTCGTTGAGCGGCTGGTCGTTGGATAACCGTAACGTCGCGGACGCCTCACAGGCGCCGATTTTGCGAGAAAATCAGCCATTTATCGCACAGATTACGGTGCGTAATCCGCACGACCGGGCGGTGAAAGTGAAGATATTGGATCCCACGTGTTCGTGTGCCACCTTGGAAATTGCCGAAATTTTTTTGCTGCCGCACGGGACTACCACCCTGAACATGGCAGTCGATAATCACAATCGTTCGGGTCCACTGCGCGTTGGCGTCAGTATTTATCTGACCGATGTCGAGCTTGAAGCGATCGAAGTCGAAACCTTTTGGCAGGTCCGCCCCACCGTTCAGGTGGACGCAGTCGAACCAGGAAAAGATCCGCTGGTGCGTCCTGCTGATCAGGCCTGGCATGACGTTTACCGCTATGTCACTAAGGTCCGTCCTGACGAACCCAATCGCCTACGTAAACGCATTCGTATGAGTTGCCCGCCCGAAGAATTGCCCGCCGGTGGTCTGCAAATTCTCGGCATCGATTACCCAGGAACGCTGTGGCGTTTCACCCCCAGCACGCAGAGCGATGGCAGCATCTTGATCACCGCCACCGCCCAGGTCGGCGACGAAGGAACGCTCGCCATCGGCGACCATAAAGAGGTGGTCGTCGTACGCACCAATCACCCAGACAAACCCAAGATCGACCTAGAATTCCAAACCTTCGTCAGCAAAGACGCCGGCCAAAGAGCCATAGATCCCAAATAAGGCGAGGGGTTTGATCGCTGCTCCCCGACATCAGACATCAGACATCAGACATCGGACATCGGACATCGGACATCGGACATAGGACATCGGACATAGGAGCGTTGACCATCTCCCTTCCCCCGCTTCAATGCCGCCTTCGCTGAGGAGCTGGAATGAAGCCGAAGGTGCTGGTATTACGTGCAGCAGGAACGAACTGCGAGGTCGAGACGGCTTTCGCTTTTGATTTAGTCGGAGCGAATTCGACCGTCCTGCATGTGAATCGTTTGCGGGAAAAACCAGCGCTGCTGCGTGACTATCAGATTTTGGCGATCCCAGGCGGATTCAGCTATGGCGATGACGTGGCCTCTGGGCGTATTTTCGCTAACGAGCTGATGTCCGCACTGCGCGATGAATTACTGGCGTTTGTTGAGCGCGGTGGTTTTGCCATCGGCATTTGCAATGGCTTTCAGGTATTGGTGAAAGCTGGTTTGCTGCCGCGCGTGGGTGGCGACACCACGCAGCAGGCGACGTTGACCGACAATACTTCTGGCGTGTATACCGATCGTTGGGTGCGTTTGATTGGCGATCCGCAGCGTTGCGCGTGGATTCCTGACGACGGTGAAATTGAATTACCGGTCGCCCACGGCGAAGGTCGATTTGTTGCACCGAAGCCACTGTTGGCCAAGCTGGCCAAAGGTCATCAGATTGCGCTGCGTTACAGCAGCGGAACGAATCCAAACGGATCGACGGACGATATCGCTGGGATCTGTGATCCTACCGGTCGCGTCTTTGGTCTGATGCCACATCCCGAACGGTTTCTGCGCTGGGAAAATCACCCACGTTGGACCCGTGAACCACGCCGCGCCGAAGGCGATGGCGTTCGTTTGTTCCGCGCCGCCGTCAACCGCCTCACGGAGAATTAAATCATGACCATCCGCCGTTTCGCTTCTTGGATCGTCCCTGCGTTGTGTGCCGCGATCTCCGCAGCACCGGCTGCCGACGTGCTACCACCGGCACCAGCACCAGCACCGGCGACCGCTGGGGAAGAAACGCAGCAGATTGAAGACCGCCAAGTGAAAGTGTGGGCGCGTAAGGAAGTGTCGATCAACGTCCGTGGCAAAGATGAAGCCGACGTGTTGTCGCGTGAACTGTGGTATTCATCTTTTGACGGCAAAGCGTGGGGCGAATGGCAAAAGCACGGCATCGTGTTTCAGAAAGAACAACCCGTCACCTGGTCGCCGACCGAAGGTCATTGGAAACTGTATTTCCGTAAAACGCTCAATTCAGGTCTTGCCGCTGCGGTCCCAGAAGCCGCAACCAAAGCAAATGCTGAGTTCATCATCGATCGCACAGCGCCAACTGGCACCATCGAATTTCCGCCGTCGAAAGCCAAATTGCGCGGCGGCAGTAAATACACGGTGAAATGGCAGGCTTCAGACAAATACTTGCAGGCCTCGCCAGTGACGATTCGTTATTCACGCGACGGCAAAGGCACCTGGGATGTGATCGCGCAGAGCATCCCGAACACCGGCAGCTATGAATGGACGGTGCCGAAAGACATGACCACGGCTGGTCAACTCCAAGTCGTGATTGCGGATAAAGCGGGCAATGTGGGTTCGACGGAAAGCACCTCGATGGTGGTCGATTCGGTGAATCCAAGCGGTCAGGTCATTGGGCCTGCGATTGCTAATAAACATGACGTCGCCTTGGAAACGCAAGTTGCTGATGTTGGCCCCGCTGGCCTGAGCGCAGCACGTTTGTGGGTCAGCCAAGATGATGGCACCAGTTGGATCGAAGGCCCATTCCTGACCGAACCGTTCAAGAGCGTTTCGTGGAAGGCAATTTCTGACGGTAAATACCGTCTATCGATCGTCGCCACCGATCAGGCTGGCAACGTTTCGGCGACGCCGAAAGGCAAGGCTGAAGATCAGTTCATATTGATCGTCGATACGGCAGCTCCAGCTATCGCGCTGTCGTCAGCCATTGGCATCGTCGAAGCCGATAAAGCGGTGGGAAACCGTCGAGCGTTCAAGCCGGGCGACCGTGTCTCGGTGCCCTTCGCCATCAAAGACGCCAATCTGACCGCAAATTCAGTGTCGGTATTTTTACAGACCGATGCGGCGAAGGGTTGGAAAGAAATTGGCAAAGGCATGCCCACTGACAGCGCCTTCCGTTTCGAAATCCCAGCGGTCGGTACCAAGACCGCGAAGATCAAAGTCACGGCGGTCGACAACGCTGGCAACGTTGGCGAAGTGATTTCTGGTGAAGTGTTCGAAATTCAGACCACCGTCGAAGCGGACGTCATCGAAATCAAATAAACCTTCCGCGTGCTGTTGGCGTGCTCTTTGCATACCAACAGCACTCGTCACACCTTGACCAGCCGGCGCTTCCCCAGCGTCGGCTGGTTTTATCTTAGGTCCCCATGAAGCCGCTGCCCCTGCTCGATGGTTTGATTTCGCCTGCCGATTTGCGTCGATTCACGCCGGTGGAATTGGCTCAACTGGCGGAGGAAATGCGCCACCGCATCAAAGAGACCACGTCTAAGCACGGCGGTCATCTGTCGTCGAATTTGGGCACCATTGAATTAACTTTAGCTCTGCATCGTGTTTTTGATTTCAGCAGCGATCGCATTTTGTGGGACGTCGGCCATCAAGCGTATCCGCACAAGTTAATTACCGGCCGCGCCAAAACCTTTCACACCAATCGTCAAGAAGGCGGCATCAGCGGATTTCCTGATCCGAAGGAAAGTCCCTACGACCTTGCCAAAGTGGGTCATTCCTCGACCTCGATTTCCACCGGCGTGGGCGTGGCGGAAGGCTATCGCTGTCAAAAACAACGTCGTCGTACCGTTGCCGTCATTGGTGACGGAGCGCTGACCGGTGGCATGGCTTTTGAAGGTCTGATCAACGCGGGCCAACTCAAAAGTGATTTGTTAGTGATCTTGAATGATAATGGAAATTTTATCGATGCGCCGGTGGGTTCGCTGCACACGTACCTTGATCGTATTCGTAGCGGTCAAATGTTTCAGAACCTGCGTGAGCGTTTCGTGCAAACCCTCAAACGCATTCCCCGCGCAAAAGGCCTGGAACGTTTTGCTAAAACGCTGGAACTGGCGGCGCATAAACTGATCACGCCGGGATACATTTTTGAAGATCTGGGCTTCAGTTATTACGGTCCGGTTGATGGTCACGATCTCGCCGCGACCGAAGCGGCGCTGACGCGCGTTGCGGATTTACGCGGGCCGGTGTTGTTGCATGTGTTGACGAAAAAAGGCGGCGGCTGGCAACCATCATTAGCTGACCCGCTGACCTTCCATGGTCCCAAAGGCTTCGATGTCGACACCGGATATTTTCATCCCAAAGCAAAGTCTCGCCGCACGTATTCGCAGGTTTTTGCCGATGCGATGATGGCCATGGCCGCAGAAGATCCGCGTTTGGTGACGATCACAGCGGCGATGCCTTCCGGCACGGGCCTACGCGCCTTCGCACAAAAATTCCCTGAGCGCATGTACGACGTCGGCATTTGCGAACAGCACAGCTTTGGCTTTGCTGAAGGCTTGGCGATTTCTGGCATGCTTCCCGTCGTCGCGCATTATTCGACCTTTGCTCAGCGCGGTTTCGATCAGCTGTTCCAAGAATTAGTCGTGCAACGCAATCTTGGCATCGTGGTGACGCTCGACCGCGCCGGTCTGGTCGGTGAAGACGGCGAAACGCATCAGGGTCTTTATGACATTGCGTGGAGCCGTTGTTTCCCAGGGCTGACGTTGTTGGCGCCGAAAGACGGCGAAGAACTGGTAGCGATGTTGCGCTGGTCGCATGCGCATCGGCAAACCGACGCACGTCTGGCGGGCTATCTCATTCGTTATCCGAAAGACGAAATCCCGGATGTTGCCTGGGGTCACTCGCCGATCGTTTATGGTCGCGCTGAAGTTCTGCATCGTGCGACGGTCGCCGACGCCAATCGCTCACGTCGCTTGATGGTATGGGCGTACGGAACGCCGGTAAAAACCGCGTTTGAAGCCTACGCAGAACTTACCGCCGAAGAGGCCGCCAGGGTCACCTTGGTCAATGCTCGTTTCGCCAAGCCCATTGACGTGGCGTTGCTCAGCGAATTAGCGACGACCCATGGCCGCGTATTAACTCTCGAAGATCACGCTCTGCCGGGTGGCTTTGGTTCGTGCGTTGCCGAAGCCGCTGTCGACCACGATTTGGCCGTGACCATTCGCCGTGTTGGCGTGCGTGATGAATTGGTGCCGCATGCAGCGCGCGAGCGTCAACTTGCCGATCATGGCCTGGATAAAGCGAGCATTTTGGCACGCATTCGTCAGTGCCTATCCGCAGACGGTAACGAGCCAATTCAGTTTGTTCGTACCGGGTGAAAACTCTGGAACGCGCGTAAAAGTGATTTCCTCGTCCTGATCTATCTGACCTGTAGAGGTCAGATAGATCAGGAATGACGACGAATCACTGCAAAAGAAAGCGAACAGAAGAGCGGAAGAATGGAGCACAGCCGCGAGGCGATTAATTACTGCGCTGGGGCGCTTGCCAGTTCTTGCGTCACGGTGTGCATCAGGGACAGTTCAGAACGGTCCTGTCTTGACCGAACGATTTAACCGTAGGAAGCCTGTATGCGCCCAATTCTATTTTTCGCACGATTCGCGCTGTCGCTCATGCCAATCGCATTGGTGTCTGCTCTGGCTGTGGCCGAGGCCGGTGAGACGACCGTCGTACCACCCAAATTGACTGCAGCTGACGAGATGGCCCAGGCCCAAGCCGAACGGTTGGTGGCATTCGGCAAACAGGCGATGGACGATTCAGACGACAACCCCAGCCGCAGGGTCGCCGCTGCCGTAGCGTTTTCGCAGGCGCTTAAGTTTTATCAGAAGCCTGATGACATCGACACCGTACGCTACCTGGAGGCGAATATCTTCTGGTGCAAGAAGCACATGAACCCTGAGGACGTGAAGAAGTTCGTCGCTCAGAAGAGCGGTGAAAAAGGTATCACTGACGCCCTTGCCACTGTCGACTTGGTGGTCAACAAGGAGGTGCCGAAAGAAATGGCCAACGACTATCTCGAACGGGCTGAAAAATTCGCCAAGGATAACCCCAACCAACACGATCAGATCGCCGTGCGCTTATTTGAAGTGGCGGTGCGTTTCGTTGGCAGTCAAGCTGGTATTCGGGCTCAGGAATTGAGCCAGGCCGCGCATGAGCAGCAGGTGAAATCCAGCAAGGCTGAGCAAGAAGCTCAGCGCAAGGCCCTGTTCACCAAGCCGGCATCACAGGTCAAAGGCACCTCGGCGGTACCAGCTCCCGACGCGCAAAAGGCGGCAGTGGCTGCAATCCGCACACTCTACAGAGATGACTATGCCAAAAAGAAGCCGAACCAGAAGCGCGCTCTGGCAAACAAGCTCCTCACCCAGGTCGACGCCTCGAAAGATGATTCCGTTTCCCAATATGTGCTGCTGATGGAAGTCAGCGAACTCGCGATGGATACGAGTGATTTTCACCAAGCGATGGTCGCATGTGATCTGATGGCCGCTTATTTCAGCGGCGTTGACGCTCGGACGCTGAAGAAGACCGCGCTCAGCCGCGCTCGCGCCAACCCGACAGCGCAAGCGATTATTACCCTGCTCGAAAAGCCTGATGATCCGGGCGCAAATCTGGTGGCGGGAAAATATTTTTGCTTCGAAGCTCAGAAATGGGATCTCGGCCTGCCGCTGTTGGCCAACGCCCAGGACGCTGATTTCAAATCGATGGCAGAGATGGAAATGCTCAAACCTTCGGACAACAGCAAGAAGATCGAACTGGCTGATAAGTGGTATGATCTCAGCAAGAAAAGTCGCAGTCCCACCAAAGAAGGAATGTTGGCCCGAGCGTTCGAGTGGTACAAATCGGCCGAACCCGCACTTGCCGGCATTACCAAAGAGCGCGTCAAGAAGCGTATCGATGAACTCGATGCCATCCTGCCGATGACCAACCCCGACTACGATAATCTCACGCCCAAGCAGTGGGACCGCCTCAAAGGCACCATGCTCTCAATAAGCGCTGCCCAGGTGCGCACTGACACCAAGCTGCGCATCGCCAAGGGCGAGCGCCTACGCGTGGTGCCGCATCCCACCGACACCTGGACCTGCGATTTTGGCCACGGCCCGCACACTGCTGACTGGCATGGCGACGTGCGCCCGAGGGCCTACTTTTACCCCGGCAATGATCTGTATCCCATCTCCGCGTTGGCCGTCCAGATCGAGTCCGGCACCTGGATGAAACCCGGCATTATCGAGGGTGATGGACGTATTTTCATGGGGCCTTATTGTGGTCAATATTGCACGAGCAGTTCGGGCGCGATTCGCGTCAAAGTCATCTTGATCGAGGATAACTAGCGCTTTGGTCGAGCTAATAACGTTGACGTATTTTACCCGAGCGTGTCGCCTGAACACGGGTGTTGCTCACGTGTCGTCGTTGACCTTGTGCTGAGATCGATGGTGAACTAGCGTGCCGCCTCCTTGGAGCGCCTCATGTCATTGATTTCGTTACCTGTATCGCCAGTGGTTGATCCCTGGAGCAACGCCGAGCTCGATAAGATGCGCATGATCGGCGACGTCGAAGTCGATCCGATGGCCGAGGCGGTTATTGCGGGTGCGCCGTTTGATCACGTCAACGGACGCATGGGGTATCACAAATTGCTGGGCTTGGCGGATCTTCTGTTGCAGGCGCCGGAATTAATGCTGCTCAAAGAGTCGCAGGTTGCCAAAGCACTTGAGCAGATGCCGCCAGCGTTCGTGGATTATTTCGATCCGATGATCGTGCCAGAATGGGTTGATCAGAAAAAGCTCGAACGGGCGAGCGAGATCTGGAACGAGAATATGATCGCGATCATCGGCGTGCTGTATGCGGGCAGCTTGCCGTCGTGTTACCTGATCGCGAAAGGCATTCCGACGCTGTACGACACCGGAAAGCTCGGCCAGCACCGCTTTATTTATCAACGCATTTATGAAACCGGATTGATGCTTGATGCGGTGATGGAGCCAGGCGGCCTGCATTTGATTCGTGACGTCAATGATGCGGATAATAATTTGGGGAAACGCTATGTGTGGGGCCGTGGTTTTATTGCCGCGCGCAAAGTGCGGTTGCTGCACGCAGCCATGCGCACGATGTTGTTGAATCCAGAAAAAGCGTTGCCGCCACAGGCGCATGCCTCAGCAAAATTTGCCAACAGTTCGATGGGCGCCTTGACCGCCGATATTCGTATGAAGCCGTACAATGTGGCCGAGCTGGGCAAACCGGTAAATCAGGAAGATCTCGCCTACACGCTGCTGACCTTCGGCTACACCATTCCTGCTGGCTTGCGGAAATGGGGCTGCCGTTTGAGCAACGACGATTGCGAGGCCTTTTTGCACGCGTGGCGTTTGGTCGGACACATCATGGGCGTGCGAGAGGAATTGATTCCCCAGACCTTTCCCAAAGCGGCAGAGTTCTACGCCAAAGTCAAAACCCGTCAGGCTCGGCCATGTTCTCAGGGTCCCAAGCTGATGCGCTCGTTGACGATGTTCTTGCAAGATTATTTACCACCGATCTTGATGCGGGATCTGCCGCTGATGCTGGTGGGGACGCAGCTGACGAAAGCCGAAGTAGCTGATATTCGCCCAAAAGACACGCGTAACCCATCGTTCGCCATGCGCTTGCTGGTCAGTGGCGTGTTTTTCTTTCTGAAGTTCTACTACCTCGCCAAACATCTTTTGATCGATCACTTCCCCCCGCTTCGTCGGGCGCTAGCCAGCGCCTTTGCCGTGGCAGGTGATGCGTTAATCGATTCATGGCGTGACGGATATCAACGTCGACCATTCTTTATTCCCGACAGCGTCGGCGGTGGTTGGCATCGAGAAGCCGGCACCGATCGCACCATGATGCAGGCGCTGCGTAAATGGCGCATCGAATTATTTAATCAGGTGATCAAAGGTGTTTCTTTGACCATTACCGCGACGCTGCTCACGGTGGTTTGCATCGTCGTTCTTCCGTTTGTGGTGGTGTTCCCGTGGTGGCTATGTGGTCTGCCATTACTGACGCTGATCGGTTGGCTGTGGGGTTTGTATAGTTTAACCTGGGGCGTATCGGCCATCGTCCGTCGTCGCCCAGGCCCAGCAGAACCACCAATTATTGGCAAACAAACGACTCGCGCTGAGCAGGAACAAGCCAGTTGAGTTGAAAAATCCGCATGAATGCAACGTTCCACCGCCAAGGCAGGAAACATGACTGAACAAGAGAAACGGAGGAACGGAGGGAGAGGAATACAGCAGGTGTTGGCGACATCATAGAAAAGCATTCCTGCTTTCCTCTGTCCATGCCTTTCTCCATTCCTCCGTTTCTCTTGTTAAATCTTGTCTTTTTTGCGTAGCTCTTGAGGCTGGACGTCACTCAATCTCCACCACGCATGGTGTGGAGTTGAAATTCAAATCGACGACTTCGCGGCTGGCCCAGCGACCAGGGTAGCCGCGTAGCGTTCAGGTTCTTTCACGCCGAGTGCGTTCAGCGCAGCGATTCCGGCGTGGCATTCGGTGTCATCGTTGGCGGCTTGGCCAAGACGAATGCGCGCCGCTGCGGCGTGTAGCGGCATGTTGAGCGCAGCGAACGCGGCAATGCTGGCGCGATAATCAGCGATCGCGGCTTTGGTATTACCGCGCGCGAGATGGAGTGCTGCGCGCAGATGAAGGGCATAAGACGTTGCCCAGGCGGTGCCTTCTTTGCTGAGTCGTTTGGCATCGGCGTCGGCGACCTTTAGCGCGCTGAGTGGGCGCTTACCTTGCAGAACAGCCATGATCACGGCTTGGCCGCGCAGGCCGTGCATAAACATGCGTTTAGTTTGCAGAAGATTTTGCATGGTCGCGGTGAAACGTGGCCAGCCGCTCTCCATCAAGTCCGCTGCGCGGGCGCCGTCACCTTGATAGAGCGCGACCCGGGCATCGGTCATGCGATCGAAAAGATGCTGTAAATGCCAGTGTTTTTTCGACCACTTGGCGACCGCGTCGGCGGATTCCTGACGCGCACGTTCGGGTTCTCCGTCGGCCAACGTCAGCCATGGCGACACCACCGTGCGCAGCGTGACCAAGGTATACAGATCACCAAGCTGGCCGAATTCACGTTCAACTTGCGTAACTAATTGACGCAGTTCAGTCAGACGGCCGCTGTAACACAACACGGGGCCCCAGCACCACGCGTACACCGAACCGATTTCCCAGGTAATATCGAGACATTCTTCACGGTAACCTTTGGCCGCTTTTTCACTGCACGCGAGCGCGTCGCTCCAGCGCCCATCGCACCAGTTGTTGTAGCCTTCGGCGGCCCAGCTCCACGCGGCGGCATGGTCGTTATTCAGCCGCTTTGCCAGCGCATGACCAGCGGCAGCTTGCGCGCGTCCTCGGCGTCGACCTCCTGCACCGCCTTCAGCAGCGTTCAGGATGGATTCCCAGGCTAAGCCACGGCCGATGCGATAGGGATCGCCAGCTTGCAGGGCTAAATGTAAATGGCGGATGTGAAATTCAGCGCCGCGTACGGTATCGACGCCACCAAGACCGTGACCAAGCGACCATAGTGCGTCCATTTTAATCTGTTGAGCTTGAGCAATCGCCTCAGGATTTTTTTCGCTGAAGGCGATCCCACGTAGGCGCAGCCAGGTGCGGCGAATCAACAGCGAAAACAAGGCAGATAGGCTGCTTTCATGCCATTTTAGTCCGACTTCGCCGAGCACGTGTTTGGCAATGGCTAAGCCTTCGTCCATGTAGCCGCTGCGCAGGTACTGACCGGCGGCACGTTGCAGAGCATGCAAACGTGCAGGGAAAATCGGGTTTGCGCCAGCATCGGCGTAAGCCTTCGCAGCTTCGATTCCACGACCGGCGTTGGCCAGCGCATCGGCCATTTTCATCAAGAAAGTCGAACGATCAATTTCCGCAGGCATGATCGCGAGGAGCTTGCCATAGAGTTCGCCAGCGCGATCAAAGGCCAGCGCGGCGCTCGCACGATCGGCAGCAATAATACCGTAACGCCAACCACCGGATTTATCACCGGCCGCAAGCAAATGCATACTGAGCGCTTCGGCTTCCTGGTCAGCATCATCCGTTTCGATGAGCGCATTGGCGAGCGCGACGTGATGGCGGACGAGCTGCTCAGGCGATAATAACGCGATGGCAGTTTCCGCAATTTTATCGTGATAAACCCCCATTTCATCGCGTCCCAACGTGGTACGCAGTCGCACTAAGCGATCGGCGCCCAATTGATGAACGGCCGCAGCCAGATTGGTGATGTCGCCAACGGCGTGATGCAGCAACGACAGCGTTCGCGGACGCCCAGCGACCGCAGTGACCTCCATCAAACGCCGAGCAGGAGCGTCAAGGGTCATTAACCGGCGAGCCAATAAATCACGCAACGTCGGGTGATTATTGGCGGCGCCTTCGGCCTGGGCTAAGACCAGCTCGCGCAGAAATAACGGATGGCCACCGCTGTCACGATGTGCAGCAGCGATTTCGACGCTGGTGCGAGCATGGCTGGTCAGCAGTTGTCCAGCAAGTTCGTCAGTCTCATTTGCCGAAAACGGGCCGATTTCTAGAGGAACCACGCCGATGTTTGCTTGGGTGAATACGTGCGCGATACGGTCAATAACGTGGTTGCCGCCATCTTCAGTGCGGCCGCTGGCCATGACCAGAACTGGTGGCGCAGCGGGAGGAGCGAGCAATTCAGTCAGGGCGGTCAGACTATCTTCGTCACCCCACTGAATGTCGTCGATGGTGATGACCACGTGATGATCACTGGCCAGACGATGAAATAAGGCGCGTAGGGTTTGGAAGCCGCGCCGACGTTGTTCGTGCGGATCGAGTTGTGTGTTTTGGTCGGCTTCCACCGTTGCTTCGATACGGGGAATCATGCGCAGGACGGGGAATAATCGCGCGAGGTAAGGTAGGCCCTCTGGCAACAGCCGAGTCAGTTCGTCTTCGTGCGCGTCTTGTAAATATTCGCCGATCGCGTCGGCCAATCCGTCCAAGGCTTTAAAGGGGACGGATTCATGTTGGTAGCAGCGACTCCGTAAAAGTAAGAGATCTTTATTCGGTAAGCGCGAAACAAAACGATCGATCAACGCGCTTTTTCCCATGCCCGATGGAGCACGCAGCAAGACCACGGTACCAGCGTGGTCGCGAACGAGTTCTCGCCAGGTTTGATCAAGTCGATCGAGTTGTGCTTGGCGCCCAACAAATGGCAGAGCGACGGGCGCACGCAGCGGTGAGCGAATGGTGGTCGTCGCCGCCGCACAGGCACGCAGCCGTTCGGCGGCATCGGTGGGTCGCGCCAGTGGTTCAACGATCAGGCAGTCCATCGCCAACTGACACAGATCATCTGGCAGGTGGGCGTATAGTTTTCGTGGATCCACCGCTACTTTTGTGCGTTTGTCTGACAGCACTTGATTCGTTGAGCCAACGAACGGCGCGATGCCGGTCAGCATTTCGTAAAGAATACAACCAACCGCGTACCAATCGGCGGCCGGGGTCGACGGTTCGGAACTGACTTGTTCTGGCGCCATATATTTTGGCGTACCGACGCGCAAATTGCGCATCATCGACGTTCCACTGCCACGCAGCGTCAGCCCAAAATCAAGAATCACCAAACGTCCCGTCTGGTCGACCATAATGTTGCGCGGCGTCAGATCGCGGTGCACTAAATGGTTAGCGTGTAAATGTTCCAGCCCGCTGGCAAGTTGCGCGAGCAAAGCGCGAATACGCAAAAGTTCACGCTCGGAAGCGACCGTCACTTCGCCCTGGCGCTCACCCGTGGTGGGCGGTGGAAAGCCGTGCTTTAATCCGCCGATATTTTCCCCAGGCACATCAACCGACTTCGAATGGGTCATGGTGGTGCTATCGGCACTCGCCACGTCAGCGCCGCGCACGTGGCTCATAACGTCGACGCCGTCGACATGCTCCATCGCCAAATACCAGCGCTCACGCTCTTGGAAAAGTTCGTAGTAACGTACAAGATTCACATGTCGGCAGTCTGCGAGCAGACGGAATTCTTGTTTGAAGCAAAAGAGCCGCTGGGGGTCAACTTGGCGCAGACTTTTGACCGCGACGCGAGAATGCGTGACCTCATCAAACGCGTCAAATACCGTCCCGAATCCACCAATACCGATCACCGGCCCAAGGCGGTAACGCCCGGCTAAGCGCGGTCGCGGATTGAGCGGGGGAACGATGCTCATGATAAAAATGATAAAATGGCGATCGCTGACACGGCCACAAAAAGCGTGGCGGTTAGTGAAATCGTTGCGCTGATATCAGGTAAAAGTTCTCTAGTCACGATGCACGAATTACCGGAACGCCGCTGAAGGACAAGCGCGATCGTTGCATCTTTGTCGGAGAATGTCAGGCAATGGCCCACTGAACCCCACCGATACCGGCATTTTGAACCTGCCGTACAAAGTGGACTTCGGATCGCAGCGCTCATTCGCCGACTGCCAATGGGACACGGTCCATATCAGATGAAAACGCGACGAAAATTACCATACCTTCCTCCTTTATGTCGCCCAGCGCTGATTCGGTCGATCTGCGCTGTCGCCTCAATGAACCCAGCCGCATGCGCAGGCAACACCGTCTCTTCGGCCTCGGCTTTGCTTATACCGTAAGGGTCCTCAGGCATCCGCTGTTCGTCAGGGCCAAGAGGCCGCTGCATCGATCGCTCACCAAGAGCTTTAATCGAGCTGACATAGATAAGACGTGGCACCTTCGCGCTGCGCATGGCCGCGATCAGCTTGGCCGTGCCGACAACATTGGTGGCGCGATAGGCTGCCAACGCGCTTTCACCAAATTCACCCATGCGATGAGCCGGCGCAGCAGTGTGGATGACCGCCGTGCAGCCTGCCATGTGAGCGGGATCCAGCGGATCCACGGCAAGATCGCCGACCGTTTCCCTGGTCTTTTTTTTGATCTGCACGCCACGGTGTTCGGCGGCTTGGCATCCAGGCCGGCTAGCAGCCGGCGTTCCCAGGCCGCCGGCTGCCAGCCGACAAGGAGCAATCCCTCATCCCGTTTTGCGCAGGTGTCGATCAAACCATGGTGCGCGGCTCATGGGGCGTTTCATCTGGCGGAGCAGGGTGCCGAAAACCCTGCTTCAACCTGGAAGAAACCCCAGCAGACTCCTGAGGAGGTGACCCCATGATGACGCTCGAACTCGACCAACATCCGGAACTCGCCGCGTTGGTGGCGGCGGTCCGCCAAGGCGAAGCCGTGGCGGTGGTTGATCACGGGCGACCGGTGATGCGCTGTGTTGCTGCGCCGGCACCGTCGGCATTGCGGGATCGATTGGAGGCGTTGCAGCGCTCGTTCACCAGTCCGCCTTATCCTGGAAATAGCGTGGTCGATATGCGGCGGGAATCGCGCTGATGCGGCTGTTCGATGCATCCGTGCTCGTGGCGGCGTTCTCACGCGAACATGCCAGCGCCCAAGCGCTGGCGCTGTTGTCTTCCGAATCGGTGTCGTTGGTCAACGCGTTGGGCTTGGCAGAAACGCGCGTGTCGCTGATCCGTAAGCGCAAGCGCGGCGAGATGACGGCCAACGAAGTGCAGCGTGCTCTGGCTGAACTCCAGCAAAGTTTGGATGACGGTTCGCTGATGATCACACCACAGCCGGATGCAATTTGGCATGAAGCCGTGGCCATTGCCGAACGTGTAGCCGTGCACCTGCGCACGCAGGACGCCCTGCACGCTGCTTGCGCCAAGTTAGCCAGTGTCGGCTTGGCGACCTTCGATAGTGATTTAGCAGCAGCGGCGAAAGCTGAAGGCATCGACGTCGTTCCTTGATTGGCAAAGAAACGAAGAGTTACGGAACAGGATTTTTTTAGCAGGCCTGGGACCGCCGGCTGCCAACCGGCAAGGGGCAATCCATTTCCCCCCCCGGAAACGCCGAGTTGTACTCGGCTCTCCGGCATCCAAGCCGAGTACAACTCGGCGATCCCAGCGAAGACCGTTCGACCCCTGGGAACGCCGACGTCCTCGTCGGCCAGGGGCAATTCATTCTTCCCCCAGGCCTAGCCGGCAAGGGGCAATTCCTTTCCCCGCCCCCGAGATCGCCGAGTTGTACTCGGCTCTTAAAGCATCCAGGCCGAGCACCATGCCGTGATGGTCGCCGAGTCCCCTCTTTTCTTTCGCTCAGACAGACACACCGTTGGAATATGACAAGTTCCCAGACCATCGAAAAGCAAGAAATCGACCGCCAGTTGAAGGCCCTGTCGCAGCGCCAGCAGCGGTTAGCGGAACTATCAGAACAAGAGGCCAAGCGCGAATCGATGAAGTTCCTCGTCGAAGCTGGAATTGTTACGAAGCAGGGCAAACTCGCCGCTAGCTACCGCTGAACCATCACGGTGTACACTCGCCTTCCTGCTTTCGTCATCGGATTTCACGGTTGTGACCAAAGCGTTAGTGAATGAATTATTGCAGGCAAAATGCCGATGCGGCGCAGCGAAAATGACCATGACTGGCTAGGGCACGGTTTTTATTTTTGGGAAGGCAACCACACGCGCGCGCTGGAGTGGGCCAAACGACAAGCTAAAAATCCCCGCAAGGGTGGTCCAAAGATCACCGAACCATTTGCCTTCGACGCCGTCATTGATCTCGGTCATTGCCTCAACTTGCTGGAACAAGCTCCCCTTGGCCTCGTAAAAAAGAGCCATCAATCGCTGATCGCTGAACTGACACGAGTCGAGTTGCCGCTACCCATGAACAAGCCCATAGGTAGTTCCAAGGACCTCATTCTGCGCCACCTCGACTGTGCCGTGATTGAGTTTCTGCATCAGAACAACAAGGCTGCCCAGGGCATTCCCTACGATTCAGTGCGAGCCATGTTCGTCGAAGGAGAGCCTTTGTACGAAGGAGCAGGCTTCCACGCCAAGAGTCACATTCAGATTTGTGTTCGTGATGAACGATGCATCAAAGGCTTCTTCCGGCCACGCACCGAACTGCTGACGGTTGATCCGACCGTTTAGCGACCCCACTCGGCTCTCCGGTTAGCAGCCGGCGGTCCCAGGAATGGGAAATTAAGAGCCGGCTAGCAGCCGGCGGTCCCAGGCCCGGAAAATTAAGAGCCGGCTAGCAGCCGGTGGTCCCAGGAATGGGAAATTAAGAGCCGGCTAGCAGCCGGCGGTCCCAGGCCTG
>JAYVSL010000097.1:0-2980 GCA_043775355.1 Planctomycetota bacterium | reverse complement strand
CGTGGCAGATGCGCCCAACGTCGTCGGACCGCTCGAACTCCACGTATAACCAGCAAGAAATCCCTTACTCGATACATCTATCTTACTCGTCGCGTCAATAAAACATTGGTTCGTCACCGTCCAGGCCACACGTGAAGTATCCGTCGTCGTGGCCGCGCTGTTCGTTACCAGTGCACCATTAATCAATCGGACAGCCAACCATGACATATGACCGTTAATGGTTGCCGTGGTGGCATCAACAATCAGAAAACCGCCACTGAGTAAACCGCCCGTTCCACTGAGATCAGGTAAGGTCGTTGGAGCGTTGATATAGATGAGCGGAATAGCGCGCTGCGTGGAATTTGCCCCAGCCGTTACTTTCAAGGTCAGCGTTTTTCCCGCTAAGGCTTTCACATCGCAAGTTAGGGTAGCGGCGGTCGACAACGGCGTCGCATTACCGCTTTCTATCCAGCTATAAGTTGCGGTTTCTCCCCCAGGAAGGGTGGTGCCGCTCGCATCAAAGGTAGCGCTGGTTGATGCAGTGACGATATCTTGCACATCAATTTTTAGAACGGGTGGATTTACCCCTACTATAACGTCTGAATTTGGTGTCAGCGAAGTCACCGTCACCGATACCGAACTGACGACGGTGAGAGCCGCCGTATTCGCAATGGAACACTGTAAGGTATAATTTCCGACCTGAGTAAACGTCGCTGTGCTCGCTTTCGCGCTGTTGGTTCCATTCGGTGTAAACACCACCGCCGCTGGTGAAGCGCCAATTGCGCTCCAATTATACAATAAACTTGCCGCGCCAACGCTATCCGCGCCCAAAACCGATAGCTGTGTCGTAGTGCCACTTACCGATACTGGCGATGCTGCCGCGGGAGTCGCCACCGTCGGTGCGGTAGCAGCCATTAATGGTAAGACTCCACCAATTGAGTAGACCAAAAACAACAGGGTCAATCTTGACAGCGTTGGCAGAGAACAGCACCCACGCCATACCGAAACTACACAACGCCAATTCGTCATGAACTTTATCATCTTCGGCTGCGGGAAATTTATATATTCCTCTGGTAAAACCGTCTCTTCGCTAGCGTCGCAATCAATCGAAGTCGCGTGATTTGTCGTAAGATTAGAGCATAAAGACAAGCGCTTGTTCATGGTGCATTTTCCTTAAGCGCATGGAGTAAACCACGGCTCTGTGAATGACCAAACAAGGCCTGAGAAATATCATGTATAGTTCCGCTAACGATAACACGCCAACGGAACACTATGACCGCCCAGGTATATATGGTGGGGCGGGAAACTATGAAGTGAGTCTTTCGAAACAATACCCCATTTTGATACAGTCGCACCCTCGGCAACGAAGACCACACGGTGGTGATGTCTGGTCCACGCGCGGTACTGCGTCAGGCGCAAACAATTCTGGCGGTGATCGACCGGGCGGGCGTGGTGCCCATCGTACGACTGCATCGACCTGTTCTTGCCAGTACACAATCGATTCAGGCGTCAACGACGGCGGCGTGGACCGCAGTGGGACAACTGCAATCGGCAACTCGCCCAATTGTCCCTGATAACCGTTTCCCCACGTCCATACCGTACCGTCCGCGCTTAGAGCGATCACGTACGGAGAACCCGCCTGCACCTGCACCACATCGCGGATGCCACCCAGCCGCTGCGGCAAGACACCGAACTCACCAATGTACCCAAACCCAGCACTCCATAACTGCCATAGCCCCACGATCAGACCGCACCATCCCGGTCCAGCGTCAGACTGAAATTCTCACCAGCCGACACACCCGCCATGCCAACCAACCCAGCAATCGTGATCGGAGTGACGGCTCGCTGACCGCACGCTTGAACGGATTCGATAAGTGATTGCCGCATCTGGTCGAGCCCCTATCCGCGTGCAACGTAAGAAAACGGAAAAACAGCGAAAGGAACTGGCTCGGCAGAAAAAACGCGCCGAGAGAGTCGCTCGACGGCAAGCCAAGCGTCAGAAATGGAAAGACTCAATCCAGCGAGCCCATGAACTCTGGCTCAAGGGCTGGAGCATGGATCGCATTGCGCAGGATTACTACATAACTCGGGGAAGCCTTGGCGGGCATATTCATCGCGGCCGTCGTGAATTTGGCTTTTTTCCTAGGCGAAATGCGTCGCCAGGAACGCACTAATATCGCTAACTTCTCATGCGAATAAACCACTAATGCACCCTTCCTGAGAGCGCATTAATTCGAACCCGTTCAATTTCTCAATTCCTCAACGACTTGCCCGTGATCAACGGAAAACGGAAACATTATCGCATGCCTTGAATCGCCCACACTTCCACTTCCATACATTCCATCGGCAGAGAATTGTTTTTTGCTCGTCCAATTCGCTCAACCAAAAAGAAACCCCACCGGAAACGGTGGGGTTATCTGTTTACTGCGACACCCCCAAGAATCGGGTGATATCGCGTGGATTTTACCGGTATTTTAGAAAAAGGCCGATTCTCTGTTTGTACGCTTCCGACTGGACAACCAAGCCAAGTTTTATTGGACGCATCAACCTCAGCCTCGGCTGGGGTTGAGTCGTTTCTGGAGATCCCCGGCGCACCGAATGTCAAGGTTCCACCTATTGCGCCCATTCCTGGCATCGGCTTAATATTCGATAGAATTGGTTGATTTTCAGTTGTGACTATCTGGAAACATGTAAGTGATGCCATTCCATAATTGTATAATTACATTTATATTGATGAAGTACTATAATCGATTGCATGCACCGTTGTCGTCACTGAAACATAATATGGATGCGCATTTACCATCTGATGAAAATATTCGGCGATAATCATTCACGGTGACACCTGTGGCATATGATCGCGAGTCGATATTTACCAATTTCAATAAATTCGTAAGTATGAAGGCGAGAAATGTCTTCGTTGTTTGCGGCGGCATGACATCATGCCCTCAATGCTGTCGAAACCATCTATCCCGCTCCGATTACACCACCTTCCTTTGCTGAT
>JAYVSL010000096.1:0-13036 GCA_043775355.1 Planctomycetota bacterium | reverse complement strand
CGCAGGAAAATCGCGGGCTGGGACCATAATTACCTCATCCAGCTCCTCGCCAGAATAGCCACGCCCGTGTCACACGAGGGGTAATGCAATTGCCCTGATGGTGCAAGCCGGAAGATCAACGGACGGCGGCCAATTGACCGGCGGGAACCAGACCAAGGCGCTCCGGACGGGCCCCCTCTGCAGCCGCCGGTAATTCAAGGCCCTGTGATGGTTTCGGCGCTCCCAATTGCAGACGCTCCCAGCTCCAGGTCGGATCACGCGTGCCACGCCACCACAGGCCAACATCCGCTGCATTTACGGTCACGCCATTCATCGCTGGCACCCGAGCACCATCGATTTTCACCCCGATGGCAACTCCGCGAATGGCGACGTCACGCAAGGTAGCGCTGATGCCACCCCGCAGGTCAAGACCCGTCATGCCAGGAATCGCCGGTTCGATGACCACGGCGTCAAGATCGAGTTGCCCATTGATCGCCAAAATCACCGGGCCAGTTCCGCTGCCGCCGAAGCGTGAGCGCACGACTTCGATACGACCATCTTGTAAGGTCACCGCTGGCAGTTGATTCACGATGCAATCCTCCAGCGCGATCGCTCCCTGCAAATCGACCACCAACCCACCGTGCATGGTCAGCGTGTGCATGCTAATGTGTGCTCCGCTCGCAATGACCTGACCAGTGATTTTGCCACCGCTAACGGTCGCGCGCGTTCCCGCCATGGCCTCGATAGCAACGCCACCCACGTGCGACAACTCCACCCCGGTAAGAGAAAAGCCGGTTAAACCAGGCTCAAATCGCACTAACGGTACGTCGCTGGCGACGCCTGCATCGACTACTCGTACTCCTGCGCCGTCAGCGCGGATGGTAACACCGACGTGCGCGACGCCAAAACGCCACGGGCCAGGATAATCGCCAGGCTCAAGTAAAAGCGTGCGTTGTTCCTGCTGTCCGACACCTGCCAACACTACCGCGAAAGTCGCCGGAGAAACGCGTTGGCCACGATCAGCCATGCGCAAAAAACTGAATCCGCCGACGCTCACCATCACCAGTGCGCCGATAAGAATACCAATAAGCACCGGCATACGTTTCGGCTTCTTCGGCATGCGAACCGTCGGACGCATTAAGACGTGTTCTGATGACGAGCTTTGATCACTGCTCTCGCCAACCGCTGGCGAAGCTGGCGGAGGAGCCGCGTGACTGGCCGAACCGGCAACTGCCGAAAGTGCGGTTTCTTGCGTCAAAACCAGCGCTGGTGCCAGTGCATTCAGACCGTTCAACACTTCGTCCCAGGTGTTGAAGCGGCGCTTGCGGCTCTTCTCCAACATATGTCCTAGCAATTTGATCATGCCCTCGCTGATACCGATCTCGCGCAGCGGCCCCAGATCGGCGCTCTCAGTCACTTGCTTGTACATGATAATCGTCGAGCTCTTGCCGACGTGCATGGTCTGGCCCAACAGCGCGTGATAGGTCGACGCTGCCAGACTGTAAATATCCGCTCGTTGATCGAGGTCGATTTCCCCAGACGCCTGTTCTGGCGGCATGTAATGCGGGGTGCCCAGCGCCATGCCAGCGCCGGTCAACATGCCTTTGCTGTCGTCGTCCAGCAATCCTTCGGCCATCACTTTCGCTAAACCAAAATCGCAAATCTTAGCACAAAAAGGTTCGGCGACGCCAGGACGCGGTGGGGCCAACATCAAGTTCGCCGGTTTCACATCGCGATGCAAAACCCCGTGATTCCACGCATAACGCAGCGCACTCGACATCTGCCACAGCATTACCGTGGCATGGTCTTCAGGCATTTTTCCGCGTTCGGTCATACGCTGTTTCAAGCTGGGACCTTTGATGAGTTCCATCACCAAGTAGCGTTGACCTTCGACATCACCGGCAGCCAACGATTGAGTGATATGCGGATGTTTCAGCCGCATGGACGCGCGCGCTTCGCGCTGAAAACGTCGCGCATTTTCTTGACTATTTGCCAGTTTGGATGACAGCAATTTTACCGCCGCTTCTTCTCCCGTTGCATTCACCGCGCGGAAAACGTCGCCCATGCCACCGCTGCCGATGCGGCCTTGCAACACGTAGCCTTCGACCTCCAACGCGCGGATGGAATGTGAACTAGCGTATTTGCGCAGCTCGCGGGCCTGGGCGTCGGTAACAAATCCCAGGTCCAACAACAGAAACCACAAACCGTGTTCGACCCCACGGTCAGACAGCGTTCGCTGCTCTTTCTTGGCTCGCTCCACCTGCTCCACCGTGAGCATGCGGTTGTCGAGCGCCAATTGCACCATCCGTTGATCGTCCATAGCCGTTGAGTCTACCATCAAATCTGGGAGTTCGGCAACTGCTTCTCCGGACTTTGGGCTTCGAACTACAAACAGCTACGAGCTACGAGCTTCGAGCTTCGAGCTAGAGATCGTACTGCGACATCGCATATGAACCTGTAGCTCGAAATTCGAAACTCGTAGCTCGTAGCTGGTAGCTCGTAGCTGTTTGTCGCTCGAAGCTCGTAGCTGGTAGCTGGTAGCAGCCTAAACAGATCGCGGATGAAATTTCCGATGCACCTCAATCAGCCGTTTCGCGTCGACATGCGTATAACGCTGCGTAGTGGTCAGATTGGCATGACCCAAGAGTTCCTGCACCGAACGCAGATCGGCGCCGCCTTCCAACAAATGCGTGGCGAAACTATGACGCAGCAAATGGGTGTAGACCGGTTTGGTAACCCCCGCCCGCAATCCCGCATCGTGAACCAATTTCCATAACGCATGGCGTGACAGCGGTCGACCCTTGGCGGTCACCAGCAGATTTCGGCATTTGTTCTGCGGGTCCAACTGCGGACGCAGATCATCGACGTAACGACGCAAGGCTGAGCGAGCGCGCTCGCCCAGCGGAACCATCCGCTCTTTTCCGCCTTTTCCGTGCAACTGCACCAGCGCGGCATGTTGTTTGAGATCCTCCAAACCAATGCCGGCCACTTCGCTGGCGCGTCCGCCACAGGCATAAAGCAGCTCAAGCGCCAGACGATCGCGCAAACGCAACGGTCCGTCGGCAACCGCATACAGCAGACGCTCGACCTCATCGACCGACAGCACTTCTGGTAGGCTGTTCCATAACTTGGGCATCTGCGCCAACTGAATGCGATCACGTTCCATCAATTTTTCACCGACCAAATAGCGCGTGTACATACGCAGCGACACCAGCAATCGCACGAGCGACGCTGACGCCAGTTTCCGTTCATCACGTAACCAGGCCAACATGCGCCCGACCTCATCTGGACCACACGACACCAAATCAAGTCTAAGCGCCGCCAACGCGATGTGCACCAAGGCCAAATCCCGCTTGTAGGCGGCTAAGGTGTTGCCAGACAAACCCAGTTCGAGTCGGCAATACGCCAAAAAAGCACTGCGGGCATCGAGCATTGCTGGGGTTTAGCGCGAGTGGGGGATGATGCTATCGGGTGCGCGGCCGCGCGGCCGCGAGCTACGAGCTACGAGCTTCGAGCTACGAGCTACGAGCTTCGAGCTAGAGGCGACTGGCCACAGGCTCCAAGCTGAAGGATCGTGCTGCGACATCGAATATGAACTTGTAGCTCGAAGCTTGTAGCTCGAAGCTCGTAGCTATTCGAAGCTCGAAAATCGCAGCCTGTAGCCTGTTGCCGATTCCGTCCTAGCCTGCGCACATGCGTCAACCGCCGAAAAATCCAAGACCACGTCCTTCTTCTAACGATGGCGAACGGCCAGCGCGCGGCGCTCGACCACCGCGTGACGGTGCTCGTGAACGCCCAGGCCGAGCCGAACGCGGAGAAAGACCTACGCGGCCTGCGCGTGAGGAACGCGGAGAACGGCCGCAACGTGCTGGTCGTGGAGAACGACCAGAGCGTGGAGAACGGCCTGCGCGTGGAGAACGGCCTGCGCGTGGAGAGCGACCACCACGCGGAGAGCGACCACCGCGCGGAGAACGGCCAGCTCGTGAAGAGCGTGGCAAACGGCCTGCGCGTGGAGAGCGACCACCTCGCGAGGAACGCGGAGAACGCCCGGCTCGCGGAGAACGCCCGCCGCGCTCAGCCCCAGGCGAACGCCCGGCTCGCGGCGAACGCCCGCCGCGCTCAGCCCCAGGCGAACGTCCGCCTCGCCAAGAACGTGCGCCGCTCGATCGTGGTGGACGCAGTGATCGCCCTTCTCCGCCTAAACGGATGAAGCTGGAAGACCTCGGCAAGAAGCCAAAACGCCAGCGGGCGCCACAAATTGAAAAAGGAGCGATCTGGACTCCGGGGCCGAATGCGCGCACCATTAAAGTCGAAGCCGGACGCGACCTGGCGCATTTTTTAGTGCATTCCGCCAAAGGATCGGTTTCGGTACGCGCTGCTCGCCGACTGCTGGAAAACGGCTGCTGCCGCATTGACGGACGAATCGAAACCTATGGTAGCCGCATTCTCAAACGCGGCGAAGTGGTTGAATTCTTTCTGCCCGAAGACACCGAACACCGCTTCGATCCTCGGCGCGTCTTGCTCGACGACGTTGGCGTCATCGCTTACGATAAACCTCCATTTTTACCCGTGACGCCGACCGACGCGGTGAAAAGCTGGAGTCTCATCGACATCCTGAAACCACATCTGGGCGAACTCTTCGCCGTCCATCGGCTGGACGCCGACACCTCTGGCATCGTGTTGTTTGCCCGCTCAAAAGAAGTTTCCGAGCGCCTCGAAAAAATGTTCCGCGATCACGCGGTGGAAAAAACCTACCACGCCATTGTTCGCGGCCACCCACAAGAAAGCGGAACCTACAAAAGCTATTTGGTAAAAGTCGACAGCCAACGCGGCTTTGAAAAATGGAAAAGCGGACGCGGCCCCGACGCACGCGAAGCCATCACCACCTGGGAAGTCGTCGATCGTCTCGGTCGCTACGGCAGCTTAGTCCGCGTCGAACCAAAGACCGGACGCTACCATCAAATCCGCATCCATTTCAGCGAAATGGGCTTCCCGCTCTACGGCGACCGTTTCTACAGCGACCGTCGCGATCCGGTTCACGTCACCCGCCACTTGCTGCACGCCTCACGCGTGCGCCTGCCACATCCCATCGGCGGACCAGCGCTCGATATTCACTGCGCTCCACCACAAGATTTCACCGCCGCGATTGAGCAGTTGAATAAACTGTGAAAAATGCAGTTGGAATAAAACTTGCCATCGCAACGTTTTATTCCAACTGCGTTTCTCGGCTCACTTAAGCGCACTTAAGCGCACTTAAGAGCTCTTAAGCGCACTTAAGAGCACGACGAAAATACTTGCTGCAAGAGATCGACCAGCTCCTGCCGTTTGAAGGGTTTCTTAATCGTGGCTGATGCGCCCATTAATCGCGCTATTTCTAGATAATCCGTCGCCGCGATACGTCCGCCGCCAGACATGGCGACGATCTTGGGGGCGGGATTCATTTTCTTTATTTTCCGAACGATCTCCAAGCCATCCTCATCCGGCATCACGATATCCGTAAGCACGATATCCACGGATTGATTTCGTAACACGGCGAACGATTGAGCACCGGACTCGGCGCTGAGAATTTCAAAGTCACCATCGAGCAACAGGTCACAGACCGTTTGGCGAAAAGCCTCGTCGTCATCCACCACCAGAACGCGAATCATCGAATACCTCCAGAGTTTTTCTGCAATGCCACATGGACCGCCTGAGCCAATGACCACATGGTCCAGGGCTTCATCAGCACACCCGTCATGTTCAGACGGGCAAGCTCACCCTCGCTCGCGGGGTCGATGAATCCGGTTGTCAAAACGATCGGGAGTTCCGCGTGCCGTGCATGTACCGCAGCAGCCAATTGCCATCCCGTCATGTCGGGCATCGCCAGATCCATAACCAACACATCAAACCCTGGATCGTTGCCACTCAACATGGTCAAGGCGATCCTAGGAGAACCGCAGGTCGTGACCTGATATCCCACATCGGTCAATATCGCACTGGCCAACTCGGCCAGTGCGAATTCATCATCCACCACCAACACGCGTTTACCGCCACCCACGGGCGGTAGGCTGCAAGGCACTGATGGACTGACAGAATCCATTACCACGGGAAGCAACACGCGGAAGGTCGCGCCTTCCCCTTCGTTATTGCGTACGTCGATCGCCCCGTCGTGACGACGGACGACGCCGTGCACCACCGCTAATCCCAGTCCCGTGCCTTTACCGGGATCTTTGGTGGTGAAAAATGGCTCAAAAATACGGCCTACGAGTTCTGGTGGAATGCCAGAGCCATTGTCACTGACTTCCAACTGAACATAGCGGCCCGCCGGAAGCGCGGTGCCCTTCGCGAGTATTCCTCCACTGACATCCACGATGGTCGTGCTCACCGTGATCACACCCTGCTGTCCCGGTAGGGACTGCCAGGCGTTGGTGACCAAGTTCATCACCACTTGATGAATCTGCGTCACATCGACCCGCACACGGGAATCGCCCGCCGAAAATGTCCTCGTCATCGACGTCGACGAAGGAATTGACGCGCGCAAAAAATCCAATGCATCGGCGATCAAACGATCGAACTGGACAATGTCGCGGGCCGAGTCCTGCTTACGACTGAAGTTCAATATCTGTCGCACCAGATCACCGGCACGATCGCTAGCGGAGATAATCCTCGTCTGGCAGCTACGCTGTTTCTGCGTGAGCGTCGCCTCGGTTCCCAGCATTTCCGCATTTCCAATCACGATGCCCAGAATATTATTGAAGTCGTGAGCGATACCCCCAGCCAAGGTTCCAATCGCCTCCATTTTTTGCGCTTGCAACAACTGTCCTTCCAGCTCCCTGCGCACCCGCTCTGACTCTTTGCTCGCAGTAATATCGGTTCTTATGGCTATATAGGACGTCGGCTTGCCGTCCGCAGTCTTCAGGGGCACGATCGTGGATTTAATCCAATATAATTCGCCGTTCTTCTTGCGATTACAAATCTCTCCATGCCACACCAGGCCGGCACCAATATCTCTCCATAAAGCCGAAAAGAACTCCGACGAATGGCAACCAGAATTGACGACGCGGTGCGTCTTACCCACTAATTCTGCGGCGGCATATCCACTGATGTCGCAGAATTTTTCATTGGCATAGGTGATCGTCCCATGGACATCGGTGATCGAAACGAGGGCATGTTGGTCAAGTGCCCGCTTCTGCTGAATCAAAGCTGAATTTATTTCTAACAGGCGCTTGGCGTTTTCTTTCAGCTCTTCTTCTGAGCGCTTCCGCTCCGTAATATTAAAAAGCGTAACCAGGTGGATGTCAGAGAATGAATCATTCAATGAAGCCGCGCTTGCCTCTGCAACGACGTACGTTCCGTTTTTACAGCAAATCTTCAACTCTATGGGGGAAAATTTAGCGCCTGTGCGTTTTGCTTCTTCCAGTCTTTCTCGCCACGATTCCATGACCCACTGCCGATACGCTGGATCAGGGTAGGCCTTGGGCCACCAATCCGCGAGCGTCGGGATATCCGCGAGGTCATAGCCAAAAGTTTGAGAAAATGCTCGATTCAAATAGATAATATTCAGCCGCTGATCGTTCAATGCCTTCGGTATGCTGGACGCGTCGATGATGGCACGGAATCGCGCTTCGCTGGCCTTCAGCGCGTCCTCAGCCTGCTTGCGTGCGGTGATGTCGCGGGTGATGCCCAACACCGACAGCCCCCGGCACGCCGCATCCTGGAGCGGCACGGCCCGGGTTTCCAGCCAGCGGCGCGTGCCCTTCAGCCCCTGGATTTCGAATTCGAGGACCCCGGATTCGCCCCGCTGCACGCGCTCGGCGAGCCCGGCGAACGCCGCGCGGTGTTCTGGCAGAATCATGCCCAGCACCGATTGGCCAATCACCTCGTCGATCGAGTTCGCCTCGATCATCCGCAGGCCAGCAGGGTTCATCTCCATGAGCGTGCAGTTGGGGCCGAGTAATTTCACACACTCCGGCTCGGTCTCGATGATGGCGCGCAGCCGGCGTTCGCTCGCGCGCAGCGCTGCTTCTGCCCGGTGGCGTGCGGTGACATCGCGGGCCAACAGAATGAATCGTCGACCCAATGTCTCGCTGACAGGCATGGCTGCCACCGAAAGCTCAAACCACACCTCGCCTTGGGGCAGCGCTAGCGAGTAGACACTCCCGGTTGACCAGCTTTTTTCTGCGGCTTCCCGGATGGCCGCCATGCAGGTGACGGAAGCCGCTGGAGGTAAGACCTCGTCGATTTTTTTTCCGATGAACACTTCCGGCGGAGCCGCCAGAAGGTCGGCACGATGCGCACGGTAATCGTATAAGCGACCATCCTCTCCCACCTCAAAGAGCAGATCAGGAATGGCAGCGAGCGTCGTCTGCAAGCGGATTTTTGCGGCCTCGGCCGTCTCTTTTGCCGATATCGCCAGGGCGTGCGCGTCGCGCAATGACACGACATTCAAAATTTGGTCTCTACAACTATTTCTGAATTCAATCAACCGTTGTACCTGACGCGCTAAGCCCTTCAGAATTTTCAGCTTTTCGGGTGATATATTTCTTGGCTGGTGATCGATGACGCACAAGGTGCCAATAGGCATGCCCTGGACCACGATGGGAACGCCGACGTAAAAAATGACCCGTGGATCACCGACAACAATGGGATTATCAGAAAAGCGTGGGTCTTTGGTGGCGTCTTCGACGACCAGCGGAGATAGATTCGGCTGAAGAATCGCATGTCCGCAAAATGAAATCAAGCGCGGCGTCTCGCTCACGTCCAGACCGACTCGGGATTTGAACCACTGGCGATGTTCATCGACCAAGCTGACCAGACAAATAGGGACGTCGACTAAAGCGGCCGCCGCCTGCGCGAGGTCATCAAAATCTACTTCGGGCAGGGTGTCGAGAAGTTCAAGGTCTTTCAGGACGCGAAGCCGCTGTGCTTCCTTCGGATGTGGACCTGGTCTTAACATGGTCTCTCTGTCCACCGTAACGATTGGGAAGGCTTGGTCATCGAACATTCATGCACGTACGCATACACAAAATCCAAGATACTACGGAAAAACATCATACTGCCGAACAAAGCTCAGTTAGGCCAGTCGAGTCGCTCTGTCTGCGGAGAAAATCAGAGCGGCGAAAATTTCAAACTGATCAATTGCGCGATGAGCTTTGCTCGATCGATCGGTTTGACCAAGTAGCCTTCGCATTGGCTGCGGAAGGCGGCCAGGATGGATTCGGGTGCGTTCATGCCGGTGGTCATCAGGATTTTAACTCCAGATCCGCCGATCAGGCCGAAGCCTTGTTCGATGGCGCGAATACAGCGCAAGCTGGCTTGCCCATCCAGGCCAGGCATTTTGATATCCAGGCAGATCAGGTCGAACGGCTGTTTTTTCACGAGTTCGGTGGTGAAGGTGCGGATCAGGGCTTCGCCGTCCTCGACCACGACCGCTGCGCCATAGGGTTTGAGCATCGATGCCAGAATCATCGAACAGGTGTCATCGTCTTCAGCAATTAAGATGCGCATGGCTCATTACTCCGGTGGTTTTTTAGTGATGTTGGTGAAACAGGATTGGTGAGTTGAGTCAGGCGATCTGAGGCGGTCGCGGCAATGAACGCTTCGCTCGCTTGCTCTAAGGTCGCGGCCAGCATGCGACAGGTTTCCATGTCTTGTGCCAGGGCCGCTGCTTCCAATTCACGTGCGACCGTATGCAACGCCAGCGCGCCGATGGATCCACTACTGCCCTTGATCTTATGTGCTGCACGATTGAGCGCGAACAGATCATTGCTGAGTAGGTGCGCGACGATCGCTGCACGCCCTTGAGTTAAGTTTTTGTGAAAGGAGTTTAAAATAGTCACCGCCATGCCGGGATCTAAACGATCGATCTCACGCAAGACGGCAAAGTCGATGGCGATCTCAGCGCCGGCGTTTGACAGCGGTTCGGTATCTTGTTCGACAGAAGCCTGCACCGCCAATGCCGTGCTGGTGGATTCATCTCTGGTTCTGGGCACCCAACGGCAAATCATTTCCTTGACCTGATGCATCTTGAATGGCTTCGCCAGATAGTCATCCATACCTGACGCTAAGCAGCGTTCACGCGATCCCGACATGACGTTGGCGGTCATCGCAATAATCGGCAGACGTGGAGCACCGCTCATCCCCTCCCGCGTTCGAATCGCCTGCGTGGCTTCATAGCCATCCATAACCGGCATCTGACAATCCATAAAGACCATATCGTAACGATGGAGATCCGTCATCTCCACGGCGGCTTTGCCATGATCGGCAACTGCCACGCGAGCGCCGAGCTTCTTCAACACGGCGCAAGCAAGCTTCATGTTGACCTCGTGATCTTCGACCAGAAGCACATCCAACTGGATTTTTTCTTCTTCGATTGCCGAACTGGCCGCCGACGTAACCAGACTGTAACGCGTCACCAAGTCGACATTGCCAGCACGGCAACGCTCAATGGCGGTCGTCAATACCGAACTGAAAACTTCAAAGCGTACGGGCTTGACCAAATACCCATTAAATCCCGCTGATGCCATGACGGTCGCTTCCCCCTGGTGACCAGATCCCGTCAACATAATCAACGCCAGCGCTGCGCACGCTGGGGATCGGCGAATCGCCTGCGCGACTTCGACGCCGTCCATGCCCTGTAAACGTAGATCAATAAGAGCAGCCGAAAAAGGATCGGGCCCGGTCGCCGCCGCGACCAACGTCGCTACCGCCTGGTGACCATTACCGCACATCTCAGGACGCGCCCCTAATTCGAGCAACATCTCACTGGCGATCTCACAACTGGCCTCGTTATCGTCGACCACCAAAATGCGTTGTCCGACCAATGGCGACGACAAGGACTTCGACGTCAGCGCTAGCTCGACTAATGGCAAGGGCAAGGTGGCGGTGAAGATGGAACCGCGCCCTTCCTGACTGACCACGGTCAGCGTGCCATTCATCATCTCCGCAAAGCGTTTGCTGATCACCAAGCCCAACCCCGTGCCGCCAAACTTGCGGGAGTGCGAAGAATCGACTTGCGTGAACGCGGTAAATAATTGGGGAAGATGTTGCGGCGAAATCCCAATGCCGGTGTCGCTAACGGCAACTGCGAAGCTGGCATTCTTCCAGGTGACTTCGATTTTGACGTGACCGACGTGGGTAAACTTGACCGCGTTGCCAACCAGATTCGATACAATCTGCCGCACCCGACCAGGATCGCCCAGCGCTTGACGTGGAACGTCAGCCGAGATCAAAACCAACAATTCTAACCCACGTTCAGTGACCTGCGGGCGAAATAGTTCAACGATTTGGAAAATGAGTTCATGCAGGTCAAAAGGAATGCATTCCAGTTTCATCCGGCTCGCTTCCAACTTAGAAAAATCGAGAATATCGTTGATGATAGTCAGCAGTGCTTCCGTAGAACGGTAGGCAGTCATGGCGAAATCTCGCTGTTCGGCGCTCATTTCCGTGCCCAGTAACACTTCGATCATGCCCATGATGCCATTCATCGGGGTGCGGATTTCGTGACTCATATTGGCCAGGAAGGCGCTCTTGACCTCGCTGGCGCGTTCGGCCTTCAACGCCAGTTCGTTGGCCTGGATAATTCGTCCCTTCAATTCGTGGTTCAACTGATCGGCCTGCTCTTTCGCCTGGGCTAATTTTAATTCGGCAGCCTTCGATTGGGTAATATCGGTACGAATGGCAATAAACGCCTGTGACTTTCCTGCTGCGTCTCGCACCGGAACGATGGTGGAATTGACCCAATACAACGCTCCGCCTTTGTTGCGATTGCAAATATCGCCATGCCACACCTGTCCTCGCTTGATTGAAGTCCATAACGCGGTGAAAAAATCTTTTGGGTGAATTCCTGAATTCAAAATGCGGTGATTTTTACCAAGCAGTTCTTCCCGCGAATAGCCACTGATCACGCAAAACTTTTCGTTCACATAGGTAATCATGCCTTCCGCATCAGTGACTGCGACAATGGCGTGTTGGTCCATGGCGAATTGCTGATTTTCAATTTCCAGCAAAGCCGAACGTAGCTGAAGCTCCATCTTCTTTCGTGCGGTAATATCGGCATGGCTAATCACCACCCCGCCAAGCTGACCGGCCATCGGTGACACCCGCATCAGAAACCACCGTGGATCGCTCGGCGAATCGCACGGATACTCACGTTGAAACGCGGTTTGCTTCCCGGTCATGACCGACTTGATACCCGCCATGACCGCTCCGGCATCATCGCCGGAAGCGCTCTCCAGGGCATTTTCGCACACTGAAAAATAATTCGTGCCGATAGCGGTATGCGCCAGAATTTCGGCACCATTGTTCTGAGAGAAATCTCGCCAAGCACGATTGACCGAAACGATGATGCCATGCTGATCGAGCACCGCGATGTGTTCCGACAATGAATCGAATACCGAAGTGCTGATCGCCGACAGTGACGCCAGCCGTGCTTCCGTTTCTTTGCGCTGCGAAATGTCCTGGAATGTCCCAAATATCCGAACCGCTTTGCCGTCACGAATCTCAGCATAGCCCTGAGTCCGAACCCACTTGTGCCGGCCTTTCTCTGTAATAATGGGCAATTCTAAGTCGTACGGCGTACCGCTATCGATCGCTAGCTGCACTGCGCTGGCAATGATCGGTCGCGCTGACGGCGCAAATATATTGATGCCGTTTGCTAAGTCCGGCTCCACCAGTTCATCCATATCACTGATGCGGAACGTTTCCCTGGTCCAAGTCAGCTTCATGGTTCCCAGATCAACCTGCCAACCGCCAACTTTTGCCAATTCACCGGTCAGTTCCAGCAACTTGAATGACGTGGCAAGCTCACCTTCGGCCTGCGCTCGCTGCACCTCGTCATGCTTTTTTTTCAACTCCGCCTGCTGCACGCGCAATGCGCGCAGCATGATTTTTGCCTCTTCAAGTGACTGCGGTTCGCTGCGGTCTTCCTGCTCCGGCGGCTTGTTGAGTTTCTGATTCAGATCGCGCTGGCTCATAAAAATTATGCTTCAAGCCGCCGCAGCGCGTGTTGAATACGATCGGACATACTGGTCAGCGACGCCACTTCCGCTGCGCCACCACATTCGATAGCGGCCTTGGG
>JAYVSL010000095.1:0-3046 GCA_043775355.1 Planctomycetota bacterium | reverse complement strand
AGCCAGAGTCGGATAAGCGATAGGACACTACGGTCAGCTATTCGCCGTTCGACACAGGCCATTAATTGGTCGTGAGGAATCGTGTCAAAATACGACGATAAATCCGCATCATAAGCCGCACCACGGCCCTCACGCACGTGATCCGTCACCTGACGCAGCGCCTGATGCGCGCCACGTCCGGGACGAAATCCGTGCGAACACTCCAGGAAATCAGCATCGAAGATCGGCTCAAGAATGAGCTTCACCGCTGTCTGCACCACGCGGTCTTTCACCGTCGGAATGCCCAGCGGACGCTGTTTCCCATTCGCCTTTGGAATCATCACCCGTTTCACTGCTGAAGGACGGTACGTATGCGACCGCAGTTCACGCTCAATTTCATTGAGCAAAAACTCCGATCCCCCTGGGCGGCTGCCGATCATCGCGATCGTCACACCGTCTACACCAGGACAGCCATTGTTAGCGGCCACCCGGTCCCAAGCCGCCTGCAACACATCGCGCCGAAGAATCAGGCCAAACAAAGAGTAAAACCTGAAACTCGACTCTAACTTCGCCTTACGATACAGCTTCTCTTGAAGTTCAGAAAGTTTCGACGCAGGGCCTCCCACCTTGGTCGAAGACCAAAAAGGACACCACTCCATCTCTCCTGTCGTGGCAGAATTCTGCAATCAGCTCTCCTCACTTCGCAAGGTACATCCACATGGCAGGGGTCCATCGCTCCACCGGAATTACCCAGCTTCAAAGCTACTACGACCCCATCCGACTTCCGCCAGCACAGCCACACCGGTTATGCATTCCCAGCGCAGCCCAGAGGTACAACCCCAGCGCCAACGGATCTCTCAGGTTCCCAACCATCCTCTCGAAACGCGCCGTCCGCTCTCATCCCGTGGGATTGAATGACTGCACATGCCTGTACTTCATCACTCATACTGGCTTCACCCCTCCTGGGAGGCTCACCATCCCCAACGTCATTTCGGGACCGAATCCGGTTCACACTTTCGCATTACGGCTCGCATCGTACACCAACCCAGGCTTCGCAGCACCGGTCACCCGAATACCACGCCAAGTCAGCTACATGTTCACAGGCAGTTACATGATTGAACCTTTCATTCAACAAGGACGGCCAGACTTGGCCTGACGCACCAAGAGAAACGGAGGAACGGAGAATGAGCGGATTCTCAATCGTGAAATCCACCCTGCTTCTTGGCTTTTGGCTTCTCCGGTTCTCCGGTCCTCCATGTCATTCTCCATCTGCATGGCCACTCCTTAGCAAACAAACATCGCTCACATCGGCAATGGATCCTGACGGCGGCCTTCCAACCATTGTTTCAAGCGCGGCATCAACACGTCATCAAGCATAATTTTGCCGCAGGCCGTCACGGGAATGGCCAAGATCATGCCGTAAATACCAGCCAGCGCGCCACCGGCGATACAGGCCAGCAAAATAACCGCCGGATGCAGATTCGTCGCCTTGCCTTGGATCATCGGGGTCATCACGTAATCTTCCGTGCTTTGGGCGACGAAGTTTACGATCCACGGGAAAACCAATACTTTCCACCAGATAACAGCAGGCACCGCACCAGTAACGGCCTCAGCAAAATACCAACCACTGCGATCTTTCATGCCAGTAAGTTCAATCGCCAACAACAACCATGCGAGCGGCAAACCAATCGCACTGAAATATGGGATCAAACCCAAAATGCCGGTGCCAACACCCAGCAAGATCGCGTGCGGCACGCCCATGATGGTCCAACCAACCGAATAAATAACACACATCACCGAACAGGTCAGCAAGCGCCCACGTACGAAGCCGCTGATCGCACGATCCATCTTGCCAATCAATTCCAAGCTGCGCGGGCGATTCGTTGCAGGAATGAAAGAGCGCACATATTCCTGAACTGCCGGAAAAGACGTGCTGAAAAAGAAAAAGCAAAAGACCACGATGAAGACGAAAATTACTAACTGAATCACGCCACCCAAAATACCACCCATCACGCCGGCAACGTGAATCGCACTGCTGGCGATCTTACCATACAAACTGCCATCGGTGGATTCCGCCGGATGCTGCATCGCCAGTTCAGCCCGAATCAATTCACGCACGCGTTGTTCGTCGAGTGGCACAGATCCTTGAGCCACATTTTTATTTTCCGGTGGCACCGCAGACGTCGGCTCAACCGTGGGTTTGGTCACCGCATCAGGAACTACCGATGCACTTTTCCCATCCGGCAAATACGACACCACGGAACTGAGGTGATCGCGCAACCACTCTGGCAAATCGTTGCTCGACGCGAACGTCTTGACGTTGGCGACATAGCGATCGGCGTTACGCACCAACGAAACCCCCTGCTTAAACAGCAATGGAACCGTGCCGAGCAAGATGCCAACTCCGACCAATCCCAGCATGGCCATCATCAACAACACCGCACCCTTGCGCCCAATGCGCGGCACCGTCCGCGCCAACCACGCCACCACCGGTTCCACTAAATAAGCCAACATCAGCGCCACCAACAGCGGCACGGTGATTATACTGAGCACATCGCCCAGGTAGATCAGCCCCACGAACATGAGAATCAGCAGGCCATCACGTATCGACTGAATCTGCCAGAGATGAACCGCGTGCCAGTCGCGTGGTTTTTCCACTGTTGGAATCGTCGGCTTGGAATCGTCGTTCATGGAATTGCCTCACGCGCAGCCTTTCCGCATGGTACCCATAAGGCAACCAGAGATCTGGCCAAGACGAGCCAACATGAACCACCGCTACTTCAATGATCAAAACGTGTAAGCAATACCGCCACGCACGCCAAGTGGCTCAACTGGGTGATCGTGAACGCGTCCACTGGGTCACCTTCACCCAATAATTGGCTGGCATAAAAATCATCGATATCAACTACGGCTGCGACAAAATCTTCAGCCTCGATGAACTCGGCGCTGGCGAGTGTATGGCGTAAGATGTCTAGCGACAATTAGGTTTGCCGGTCAGCGACAATTAGATTTGCCGGTTTTGTAAATGTCTTTTGCGGGTAAGCGGCGGCTGTCGGTGCAGTTTTCC
>JAYVSL010000094.1:0-25480 GCA_043775355.1 Planctomycetota bacterium | reverse complement strand
GCAGGAAAATCGCGGGCTGGGACCATAATTACCTCATCCAGCTCCTCGCCAGAATAGCCACGCCCGTGTCACACGAGGGGTAATGCAATTGCCCTGCTGGCCAGCATTGTACTGAGTATTTTGCGGTCAGTTGAGGGGATCATGTCGAATTTTTTGGATCAGGCGGCGATCCAGGCTATGAAACGCCACTGCGTCTGGTTGACGGTCATGGTTGTCGACCCACGATTCCGCCGCTGCCGCCCTAGCCTGGGATGGTCGATTGAGGTCTCCAGATTCCCCTATGACTGATCAACCGCCAAAAAAGAAGCCACCGTCATCGGTCATCGCTGATCAGCCGACGGTGATCTCTGGAGTACGACAGGGTCAGCTAAGTGCTGACGATCTGCTAACTCGGGTAGCCGATTTGTCCGGAGGTTCGGTCAAACCGGTGAATGAATCGCGCGTCACCAAGGCCATGACGGGCGCTCCCAAATCGCCGAATGATCAGACGCGTGCCACTGAACTGCACGTTGATGCGGAAGCGAAAAATAAAGCCTCGTCGGGCACACATCAGCATCAGATCTGGGGCGACTTTGAAATTGGTGCACTGCTTGGACGCGGTGGCATGGGCGCGGTGTATCGTGGACGTCAGATCAGTCTTGATCGGCCGGTGGCGATCAAGGTGCTGCCGTCAAATCTCAGCGAGAACGCCAACTTTCGTCAACGCTTTCAGCTTGAAGCCAAAGCCGTAGCACAAATTTCGAGTCCACATGTCGTCGGCGTTTACTACGCTGGTGTGCACGAAGGTCATCACTATTTCGCTATGGAGTACGTTGAGGGGCAAGATCTCTCAGTTAAAGTACGCGATGGATTTAACCCAACGCATCGTGAAGCGCTGGATTTGGTAGCGCAGGCCGCGCGTGGATTGGCAGCGGCAGGAGATTTAGGCATCGTTCATCGCGATATTAAACCGGCCAATATGATGGTGACCAAAAAAGGTTTGGTGAAGCTGATGGACTTCGGTTTGGTGCGCGTTGCACGATCGGAAGACACCGGTTTAACCATGGCTGGAACCATCATGGGCACGGTGAGTTATTTCAGCCCTGAGCAGGGCCGTGGTGAACGCTGCGATTGTCGCACTGATATTTATGCCTTAGGCGTGGTGTTCTACGAATTACTGACGCGCCGACTGCCATTTACCGGCGGCGATGCGACCTCGGTCATTTATCAGCACATTCATCAAGCGCCGAAGCCACCGAAGGAAATCGATCCGTCGATTCCGGAAGGTTACCAAGCGGTCGTGCTGAAATGTATTCAGAAGGATCCTGATCATCGCTATCAGACCGCGACTGATTTGTTGAAGGATCTTGATGCACTCGCGAATGGGATGGATCCGGCCACGGCATTTCATGATCTGAAAGCGTTACGTGCTGGCGGAACATTGGTGAAAAAGCAGGCGTTCGATGCTGAAAATGGTAGTCGTCGATGGCTATGGGCAGCCGCGCTGGCGGTAGTCGTTGGCGCAGGAATTGGTGGCTATGTGTTTTTGCAACCGCCAGCGAAACCAGCGATTGAGTCGGTAAAATTGCCAAGCGAACATATCACCGCGCCAGTCAAACTGGTAACGACAGGAACGCCATCGTCGGAAAACGAGGTGAGCGAAGCGCGCAAACGTTTAGCAGCAGGCGATCTTTCCGGTGCTCGTGCCATGGTGTCCAATGGTCTGCAAACGGCGCCGCAGGATGCTGCATGGCAAAGCGTGAACCGCGAGCTTGATGCGGCCCAAGGTGGGGTGGAATTGCAGCGCGTGGAAGAAGCGTTGAAGGCAAATGACCTGACGACTGCCACCACCGCGTTGGCGACCGCCACGCGTTTATTACCAGCAGATGAGCGCGTGAAATCCCTGCAAACTCAGCTCGATAGTCGTGGTGATATCCGTAAACAGCGTAGTCGTTTGGTAACGGAAGCGGAAACCTTGCTGAGCGAAGGAAATCCCGCGCGGGCAGAAGAATTGCTCGCTCCGATCGCGGCGGCTGATCCTACTGATGAAGTTGCCGCGACGCTGCTTCGGCGGGCACGAAAACAAAACGAAGAGCTGACTGCGCGCAGCACCGCCATGCAGGAGCGACTCGCCCAGGGCGAAGATGCTCTCGCACGCAAAGACATTGACGCAGCGCTGCTGCATTTCACCGCGGCTCAGCAGTTTGATGCGAAGAATCCGCGTGCTGCCGCCGGTTTAGAGCAGGTGACCAAGGCGAAGGGCGTATTGTCTGGCTTGCGTGAGCAGTTCGAAAAAGCCATTAAGGATAGAAATCTGATCGGCGCCGAAACTAGTTTGAAAGCGATGCGGCGGATTGCTCCGGGTAGTCCGACGTTGGTGTTGGCAGAAAACGAATTCACCAACTCAAAATTAGTCGAGGAAACCCAGGCGAAGACTGCCAGCGAAAAAGAAGCTTTAGTCGTGGCGCAGGCAGTGGCTTTGGGAAAATTATTTGATGATCCAACCCAGTCAGTGACAGTGTTGGAGCAATCGCTGACGTCATTTGTTGAACGCAATGGCGCCAATCGTCCGGAGAAAACCGCGTTAGAGACCAAATTGGAAGACCGACGCTGCCGTTCGGCAGTTGCATCACGTTTGGCCGAGCTTGACGCAGCGCTGGTGAAATCCGCAGGCAAAACCATTTCCATGTTGGTAAGCGATAAGACTTTCGCCACGTCTTTGAGCGAACTGGCGAGTGAACCTGGTTTAGTATTTGTTAGCTCAATGAATTCATTTACTCGCACGGGTGATTCCGCTACCGCCAACGTCAGCGTTCGTCATGCGCTTGCGACGTATCCTGAACGCACATTGAAATTTATTTACACGCTGACTCGCGCCAATGGCGAGTGGCTCATCAGTGGCGCGACACTGCTACCCTGATCTTTCCTAAGGCTGCCGCATGCGCTTGAACTATGCTTTTATCCCTGTTCTTACCCTGCTCATCGGCCAGCTTGGCATCGGGCTAACGGCTGCCGAGCAACCGCTGGGGGTGGTCGAAAAAGTCGACAAGACCGCCGTCGTGGTTCATTTCGACGCTTCGGTGAAATTATTGCCGGGTGCGATGTTGGCAATTTACGGTCCCGGTCAGGTGAAGAAACATCCGCTGACGAAAGAAATTCTGGTCGAGGATCGCGCGTTGGTGGCGAAGGCGCAGGTGATCGATGCCAGTGATCCTGCCCATGTCAGTGTCCGTTTAACGTGGATGAGTTCAGTTCCCGCAAATATCGGTTTCGATGTTGTTCCATTGCCGAAAGAAGCGGCGCCCAACGCGGCTCCGTCCTTGGTGGGAACCGCAGCTCCCGTTAGTGCGTTGGTGCAAAGTACCGTAAAAATCAGTCTCCCAGTAAGCGATCCTGACGGCGATGCCGTCGCGTATAGTTGGAGCTTAGAAGGTATGATTGGTCAAAGCGGTTCGTTGAGCGCACGCACCGGGACCACGCCAGAGGTCATGTGGACGGCCCCTGGAATTCCTGGGAAAGCGACCTTGATCGCCACGGCGCGTGATCCATATGGTCAAGAATTGGTGGTAAAGGTCGCGCTCACGGCGACCGCTGATGATAATTGGCGTACGCGTGAGCCTAAATCTTTCGCGAGCTTGGGTACCGGACGTCAACCAGCATTAACGCAAGTCGTGCGTGAACCTGCGGGAACGTGGCTGGGCATTACGGCTGCTGGCACCGTTCAGCGTTTTGCCAGCGGCTGGTTATCTTCTTCGGCAGTCGCATTCGCTCAGGACAAAGGTCCAGCGCGTCCGATGGTCGCCTTTACGGTTGGTAAAGAACTCCATGTTTTAGATGGTAAGCGCGCTGCCATTTTGGTGTATGGCGCTGATGGTAATCCGTTACGCGACTACGCCGCTGGTCAGGCGCCAACTGATCTGGTTCTTGGAAGTGATGGCACGGCTTTCATTGCGGATCAAGAAGCTGGCGGAGTATTGGTTTATGAGGCGAATGGCGTTTTCCGTTTGCGCCTGGGTCGGGCTGGTAAAGGCAATGATTCATTCACCGGGCTCACGCAATTAGCGTTGAACCGCAACGGTGAATTATTGTGCCTGGATGCCGCGCAAGCGCAGGTGCAGCGCTTTGATCGCTTTCATCGTCGTTTACCAACCTGGCAATTACAGAACGACGCCAAAAATCCTACGGTCGATATCGCGGCTCATGCGAAAGGGACGCTCATTTTGCTCGCCAGTGGCCAGGTTTTAGTGGCTGATGCCAAGGGGCAAACCTCGCAAGCATGGAAAGGACTGAGTGATGTCGCACTGGTGAGCCGTGCGGGTGCCGCGTCATCCATTACCGTTGATGCAACGGGTGAAGTTTTCGTTACCTATCCAGAGTACGGTTACGTCGCTCGTTACAGTGCGGAAGGCGCCTTCACCGGAGTTGCCGGCGCTGCTTTGTGGAAATTTGCGCGATACAGTATGGACGGTCAGGGCCGTATTATTGGCTTGGATGCCGACAGCGGTTTGCTCGCAGTTTTCGATCAAGACGGATTTTTACAGTATCGCATCGGCGGTCTGTCTCGCAGTGGCGGAGTTATGAATCGCGCTGGAGCAATGGCCGTGGCACCCGATGGCCAGTCCGCGGTGGTGCTCGACACCAGCGATATGCACGCAGTTCGCTTCGATCTTGCTGACATCAAACAAAAACCCTTGGTGTTTGCTCAACCGGGCAAGAACAACGGTCAACTGCAAGCGCCGGTATCAGTCGCCATGGACGGTGCTGGTCGCAGTTATGTCCTCGATACGAAACAGCATCGCGTTCAAGTCTTTGATAGCGCGGGCGCATTTCTCTTTAGCTTCGGCCGTTACGATCGCGGCAAACAGCCGGATGAATTGAGCGAGCCAACCCATGTGGCGGTGACGACCGCTGGTGACGCCGCTTTTGTCTATGATTATGATACCTACGAGATCAAAAAATTTAATCTCGACCAAACCAAGAAGGAAGGCGTACACGTCAATAATACCGGCGGAAAAGGTGATGGCCCAGCGCAATTTCGTTCCGTGGTTGGTTTGATCGCTGATCGCCTCGGTTTGCTCTACGTGCTCGACGATAGTCGCGATGATCTGCAAGTGATCGATTTCCGCGGTAGCAACGCGGTGGCCGGTCCGTCACGCAAAGTCAGTGACCTTGGCCTGCGCGGTGGAACTCACCTGGGCGTTTCACCCGATGGTCAGTTCATTGTCGCTTACGACGGAGCACTCACTGGTTGGCATTGGTGAACCAAACCAAATCAGTGAGCCAATGCCAATCAGTAATGAACCTGCGCGCTGACGATGGGTTAACCCCGTCGAGGATCCTATGCTGAATTTCCAACAGAAAAAACCTGCTAAGGGCGTTGGCTTTACTCTCGATCCTGTTCGGCGTGAACAGGCGAAGGCCCCGCTCGCTCGTCGGCGCTATACGCATCTGGTGTTTCTTGCCGGGGTGATTTGCATTTCCGGCTATTTGTTATGGGGTTATCTGGATAAAATTCGCAACTCGCTCAACCCGGTTACGAATCGACTCAACCAAGAGATTCCTCTGACGCCGATGGCGAAACCGACAATCGTCGATCTGCCAGCGCTGCCGGATGCGGCTGCCATTGCCGTTCATCAAGCGGAGGTATCCGATCAATCGGCAAGTGCCAATGTGCCTTTGTGGATTGATCAACCTGATGCCAAAACCCTGGCGTGGTTGGCGGCAAAGCTCGAACATGATCGCCGTGCTCCGCCTTTGCCGCAGCGCGTTGAAGCCCGTGACTTGATGCTGCGTCACGTGAAGGTGGGCGAGAACACGGTCATCACCGGCATGTTAGAAGACAGTCAGCCAGCACCGATCGCTGGTGCGAGTGATGGTTATCAACGGCTTTTAGTTGGTCTGCCGAATCAACAATATATCGAGATCATTGCTCCAGAAGAAGCACGCGAACTCGTGATTGGCGAAGAGGTCGTGGTGGTGGGGCGCTATCTTGGCTTTGCTACACTTGCGAAGGACAAATCGGCGCCGGTTACGAACGTTTCCGCAGTCGAAAAGCTAGCGGTTGCACCGACACAAATTCCTCCGCCGAGCGCTGCTCTCCCCCAAAATATTGAATTGCCATTGATCGCGGCGCGCGTGGTGGCGAAGCCTGCGGTTCAACGAGAGCGAGCAAATCCTTACGTTATGAATGGTTCGTGGAAACTTCCGGAAGATATCTATCAGAACATCGATGACGATTTGTTGCTGATCGAAACACGTCCGTACTATTATACGCTTGGCCAAGTCCTGTTGGATCGTCGTACACCAGAAATTTACGCTGCGGCAAAGAACGCCAACGAACTCGCTAGCGAGATTCATAAGGAACCGGCAAAGTTTCGCGGTGAGCTTTTTACTATTCGGGGACATGTATTTCACGCGTGGGAAGAAACCGCAGTAGCGCAAGACCGACCGTTTGGCGTTGATCGTGTGGTGCGCGTTATTTTATGGAGCGAGGATTGGGGCGATTGGGAGTTGAGTGATGGCAATAAAACCAAAACCTCGCGTAAACTGATTCTTCGCGCTTTTGAGTTCGCCGCGATTACCAATGATCCGTTGCCGCTACCTGGTGACGTCATCACCGCAAATGGCCGTTTTCTACGGCTTCGATCCATGGAAGTGAAAGCGAATGAAGCGCGCGCGGCGCGTGACCGCAACATGGGGATTCAGCGCCAAAGCGATCGCGCTCACACGTTCTTATTTGTTACCGACGGTTTCAACTTGGCGCCAACGGTACCCCAAGCCGATCATACATGGCTGATGATCGGTGTGGTTGCGGCTGGCGCGCTACTCGCTTTTGTGCTGTTGAGAATGTCATGGCGTGAGGCGCAGAAGAAGGAGCAAATATTCGACAGCGTGAAAAAATTACGTGACGGTCGACATGCCCTTAAGGCGAAACAGAAAGCGGCTACGCGTGAGTCAGAGTCATCAACTTCAGCGCCAGTACAGCTAGAACATCAGCCGGAGCCGCCAGCGGCATAAGCTGAGGTTGGTTCGCTAAAATTACGGTGCGCTCTTCGTCTTAGGAATTTCCGTACCGTCACCAGCGCTGGCATCCATTTCTGGTATAAGCACCGCATCAGCGGGAAAATCAGGAATTTTGGCGATGATGGCGGCGGTTATCCCATCTTTCAAAGTGAGTTGGTTCGGCTCAATAAACTGTGGAGCGCTCAGCCCTTGAACATGACTGAGGATTGCATCCTGGATCAGCGGTGCACGTGGTTGGAGTTTTTGTGCCACCGCCGGATCACGGAAAAATAATGCGATGGTGAGGTTGAGCTGACGTTTGCCTGCACCCGGCAGCGAACGGGTGAGATGTAACATCGGCAGACGAATGAGCATTGGCCCAGCATCGGGTGACGCAGGTACTGCCGTGACAGGAGCTCCCACAACGGTTGGATCCGCGCCTGCTGCTGGGGCTTGAGCAGCGGGCACCTTCGCGAGTTCGGTTTGGTAATCGAGTAAATCAAGAATCAGCGCGTCACGTTCAGGCCCACTAAAACCAGCGGAGCCACCAGGAAGTGCAGCAAGCGCGTCGAGGAACGGCTCACGAGCCAAGAGCGCTGAGGTCAGTACCTCGCGCAGATGTTCATCTTCAGTTTTATTAAAGCGGGCCTTCGCATGACGCACAGCGATCAACATCAAAGCATCGATGTCGCGCTGACGGTAAATGTATTTGCCTTCAGCAATGATGGCCGCTGCTGGATCGGGTTGGCGTGCAGGTGCCGTCGTCGCCGGCTTTTCAGTCGCTGCCGGAACCGCAACCGCAGGAACCGCACCTGCTGCTGGCGGCGTAGGTTTGCTCTCGGGCTTTGCTTCGACGGCGCTAAGCCCAACCGAAAACAGCAAGAGAACGATGAGCGAGGAGTGACGCATGGCGGATCTCCTTAGGCGGGACAGTAGTCGTGGACAGTCATTGAACCATGGGAAGCTCGACCACCGCAAGCGCGATGAATCATCCGCGTGTCATTCATCAGCTCTCGAGGCAAGATGCAAACATAAGAAGAAGTGCGAAATGCGCATTATTCGACGGAGGTGATCGTTTAACGATTTTTTCCGCTTATTCTCGCAGCAACAGGTAATACAATTTGCCCTCAGCAAACTGATTTCCGGCGCGGCGTTCAGCGGCATCGCCGACACCCATGAATAAATCACAGCGTCCTGCGGCGCGGATGCCGCCGCCGCTGTCTTGGTCGAGGCGTAGGGCGGCATAATTACCACGGCGACCACTGGCATCGCTGGCAGTGGTGGCGGCCAAGCACGGTGCGCCTGGAGGGAAAATACTCTTGTCGGTGGCAACGGAAACATCGGTCGTTACCGGTTGACCAAGACTACCGAAGGGGCCGCCTTTGCTGGGAGTAAAGAATACAAAGCGCGGGTTGCGGTTGGTGTAGGTACTCAGTTCATCCGGGTGAGCGCGGAAATAGGCGCGCACGCTGGCGAGCGACAGGTCCTCTTTACGAATCTTTCCTTCGCTGACCAAATCTTGTGCGATCGGATGGTATGGATGACCGTTGATCCCAGCGACTCCGACTTCGACTTGGGTACCATCGGGCAGCGTTGCCTTTGCTGAACCTTGGACTTCGACGACGTAAGGATCATAGGGCTCGGAAAAATACAGCAGTTCGAGGCCCTTCAGCGCGCCACTGGCTTCTAGCTCTGCGCGGGTCGGATATGGCCGCGTGCCGCCGTCAGATAAACGTTGCTGCGCAATTTCTTTTTCATTCGCTGGCTTGATGAAGTCGGCGGGAACTTTGTAAATCGGGTAACGATATTGTGCGCTTGCAACTCGGCTGGCTTTGAGAATCGGCGTGAAATATCCGGTAAACAATACCGTTCCCTGATTGTCACAGCCAACGCTCATCAGTGCGCGGAAACGGCTTTTCAGTGCCGCATTTAATTGCGCTTCATCCGTGGTATTTTGTAATAATTCGGTCAGCGCTTGCAAACTGCGGATGACCTGATCTTTGGTGATGCTGCCCATGGGATAGCGGCGGTTCGCGCTTGAGGGGATCACGCTCGGACTGTTCAGATAAGCGAGACTGTACTGAATGGCGCGCTGTAAACTGGCGCGCTCTTCATTGGCCAAGCTAAAATTCGGCAGATCTTTGATGTCAATTTCAACCAGCGCTTGTTCACCGACGCCAAGGGGTTTGTTATAATCCTTGGCGACGACTGGTTGTGCTACCGGTTGTTTTTTGCTGTTACGAAATTGGCAACCCGTGCTGGCGACGGCAAGGAGTGCAAGGAGGGGGACGATTAGGGCGTTGCGCATGGGCGCGGAGCATTGAGCGCCATTGTCTATTCGCAAGTCGAGGTACGCGATTTTGGTTGAGCAGAAGCGCTGAACGAGCGCCGTTCAGCTCCGCAGATCACCGACCGTAACGGCCGAGGGCATCCAGCAGCGCGGTTTCGACTGGCCACGGTTGTCGGCGTGGATCGCTCAGTGCGACGATCTGACGAACGACTTTTATGTCGCTGAACGGCCACGCGGCGAGTTCACCTCGGCGGGTTTCTTTACGCACGCACGGCTCTGGCAGAATCGCCAAGCCAAGACCGGCAAGAACCATGGACTTGATCACTTCCGGGCTGTCATGTTCGAGCGCGACTTTCAGCTCAACGCCTTTGAGTGCGAGGGCATGGTCAAGCAGACGACGTGTCACGGTGCTCGGCGGCAAGAGGACGAATTCTTCGTTGATGTAACTATCGATTGAGCGGCTGCGACTGGGGTGATTGACCGGTAAAACCAGGACTAATTCTTCGTCCCACAGTCGTTTGCAGGTCAAGCCAGGCGGATCGAATTCCACCGCGCACACCGCCATGTCGAGTTCGCCGTTAGCAACCATTTCAGGTAAGCGATCGCTGGTGCGGCAAATCAGGCGAAAATTTAAGCGGCGATTAGCCAGCAGATACGGACGTAAAATCGAGGGCAGGGCGTTGACCGCTACCGATTCACTGGCGCCGAGGCGAACACGTCCGGTCGAGGTGCCGTTGTTGGCTGAAAGAATTTTGCTGACGCGCGCGAGCTCTTCCAACAGCGGACCAGCTCTGCTGACCAACTCTTCACCACCGGAGGTCAATTGTACGGCTCGTCCAATACGCTCGAAGAGTTTGATGCCGAGCGAGCGTTCCAATCCCATAACCTGCCGACTGAGTGCTGGCTGACTGAGACCAAGCGCATGTGCAGCTTTCGTAAAACTGCCGAGTCGGGCGGCGGTGAGCACCGCCAACAATTGGTCAGTAGCAGGAAGTGGGGTGCGAATCATGGCAAACGCAAAGAGGTGGTGAGCATGGGGTCAGGGTTTCTTGCCATTGATGTTGCAATTGAGCCGAGCGCGGCTGATCGAGAACACGGGACTGGGGGCTGGACAGGAAGAAGTCGCCGCGTGTGCTGCGTCTTTCCGGTCCACGACCGGCAATGGAAAGGTCAAGAAACGATGGCTAAGCAGCGGGGAAAGTCCAGCGGAGCATCAACCGGAAAGCCCAACGTGGCACCAACCGGAAAGCTCAGCGGTACGTCTACTGGAAAGTCCGGCAAAGCGTCTGACGGGTGGTCAGCAAAAGATTTTGTGAAGAGCCGGATTCGGCAACCGTTGCGTGGCGCACCAAGTCGCCAATCGACGAGCGAGTCGTCGGTAGCAACCACGGCCGATGCATTATTGGCTAAACTGAAAGACATGCCCACGGGTGCTACGGCCACGCAACTGGCCGCAGCGATGGGCGGCGATACGCATGGTCGTGAATTGGCGGTGACGCTGCGCAAGTTGGTCGAACAAGGCCGCGTCCTGGAAGTTCGCCCTGGGCGTTATCAAGTGTCCGGCACTGACGGCGAATTTTCGGTGGTGTTAGAGGACGCCGAAGGCGACACCGGTGGCGTGTTGGCACGTTTTGCCGATGGACGTTTGTTGCCGGTGAATCCAAATTATTTGATCGGTGCCGGTCCAGGCGACGTGACGCAAGCGATGGTGGCTGAAGATGGTTTGGTATTAGTCACTCGTATTCTGCGTCGCTCAGGCCGCGAGGTAGTTGGCACGGTGAACTTCAGACCCGGTGGTTTGGTGCTGTTGTGTGATAATCGTCGTGAGGGCGAATTGCCGGTACTCGGTACTTTCCCAGGTTTCAGCAATGCCTACCAAGCTGGCAAGCGCGTGGTCGGCACGGTCGAAATTGATCCGACGGGCGCCGCTGGCGTACACTTAACGCGCATTTTAAGTGATGAATCGCCCGAGGTCGCCGACTTCCGCTATGTCTGTCTCGCTCACGATCTGCCAGGCGAATTTCCCAAACCGGTAGTCGCACAAGCGGCTGCTTATCAAGATAGTTTCCCACTGGGGAAACGTGAAGACCTCCGTCAAAAGCTGGTTTACACCATCGATCCGGCAACCGCCAAAGATTTTGATGATGCGATTAGTTTAGAAAAAGACGACCAAGGTCGCTGGGTGCTCGGCGTACACATCGCTGACGTCAGTCACTACGTCACGCAGCATTCACCGCTCGATCAAGAAGCGGCTCAGCGCGCGACGAGTTGCTACCTGATCAATCGGGTTATCCCGATGTTGCCAGAGAATCTCTCGAATGGTTTGTGCAGCTTGGTGCCGAATCGTGACCGTTTCTGTCTCTCGGCATTTTTGACGCTCGACAAGAGTTTCAAACTGATCGACACGCGTTTAGCCGAAACGCTGATCAACTCGCGTCATCGTTTGACCTACGAAGAAGCGCTCGACGTGCTCGAAGGTCGTGCAGGCGAGGAAAAATGGCCTGCTGATTTGTTGGCGGTAGTGCGTCAAACCGGTGACATTGCGCAAGGTTTACGCCGTGCGCGCGATAAAGCAGGTGCACTGAATCTCTTCTCGGTCGAGCATCGTTTCTCACTCGACGTCAACGGCCTGCCGACTGGCATCGCGCACGAATCGACGGACATCTCGCATCAGTTGATTGAAGAGTGCATGTTGCTGGCCAATCGTGCGGTCGCGACGTGGCTGGAACAACGGAATACGCCATGTGTTTATCGTATCCACGAAGAACCGGATCCAGAGCGGATTAAATTGTTCGCGCACTTGCTCGAAGTCTACGGACTCGACAGTTCGCGCATTCAGAATCGCTTCGGTCTGCAAAAGATGCTCTACGACTTGGCCAAAGAACCGGCCGACGCACGACTGGTGCTCAATTTATTGTGCCTGCGTTCGTTCAAGAAAGCCGTCTATAGCATTGATAATATCGGCCACTACGCGTTGGCGTTTCCGTCGTATTGTCACTTCACCAGCCCAATTCGTCGTTACCCGGATCTTTTAGTGCATCGCCTGGTGAAACTCACCTTGGGCATGAAGTCTTACGCCGACACCGAACAACGCCGTGATTATTTGGATGCGTTGGCACGTCAGTCGTCGAATTTGGAACAACGAGCCGAATCTGCCGAACGTGATTTGCACGCACGCAAAGCCACGCGTTATTTGGCGGCACGTCTCGGCCAGGAATTTGCCGGGGTGGTGACGGGCGCGACACCGGGCGGTTTGACCGTGCAATTGACCGAAACGGGCATGGATGGATTCGTGCCGTTACGTGAATTAAAGGATGATTTTTACAACTATGATCCAGAACGCTACGCGCTGGTGGGCAAGCGCAGCGGTCGCGTGATCGGTATTGGTGAACACCTGGATGTGTTAGTCGCATCTGCTGACATCGAACGCTGTGATGTGGTGTTGAGCTTGGTTCAACGGCCACGTGTACGCAGTGCAGTTGATGAGGGCGATGGCGAATCACAGCGCTTTTCACAGCGATTGTTACAGCGAAATGCCAACGGTCGTAAACCTGCCAAGGGAGTGCGTGAACCCGCGCCGAAGCCAAGCCCACGCGATAGCAAAAACGATGTGCGCTTGGCCAAACAGGAAGCGAAACGCGAAGATCGCAAACACCGACGCCTCGAACGCTTGGCTAAAGCCAAGCGTAAGGGTAAGGCTTAATAACTTCGTTTAAGTGATCTATAAAAATGAGCCGACTTCGGACAACGCTGAATAATTCAGCGTTGTCCGGCGGTGCTCAGCGGCCAATCATCAGTGCGGAATGGGAGTGCGGGAAGTCCAGCGCTGTCGACTAAGTTGACCTCTGGATGATCAGCCCACGCATAACGGGCTGACACGGGCGCGGTGATTTTTGGATGGGTTAAGACGACCTGATCGCCGTCAATTTTTGCCGTGGCCCAAACAAACTTGCGATCACGGCCGGCAATGGCGAATGCGGTTGGAGGATTGCCGTCTTTGGTGGTGAGTGCGCCTTGTTGGCCATTGAAACGTACCAGTACTTTGGCGCCGTCGATCTGAACCGCAGCGAAACGTGGTCCCTGCCATGGAACGGGCTGATCATAAATGGTCGCACGGGCCCAGGCCGCGAGGCGTTCACCGACCGTGAGTTTATTGCGCGGATGAATGTCGTGAATGTCGCCGACGTCAATCGCGGTGACCACACCGATGCGGGGAATTTGGCTGGCATAACCCTGGGCTTCGCGAAGTTCTGCCCAGGTGCTTGGCCCTGGGGCAGTCGGATGGGCGCGGAATCCAGCTAATTGGACGACGCCAATGGAGAATTCACCCTGGCCCCAAGCGAGTCGCCAATCGCGAATCAAGGCGGCCAGCAAATTATGGTATTGCTCAGCACGTTCGGTGTTGCTCTCGCCTTGATACCAAATGACTCCACGCATGGCGAAGGGCACCAACGGTTGGATCATGGCATTGTTGAGCGATGCTGGGACGAATTGGTGTGTGTTGTGCAGCGGTGGTGGTGGCACGTCGGTCTTGGCTTCAAGCGCAAGTTCGACTTGGTGTCGCCAACTGCCAGCGAGCGAAATCACGGTGATGTCGGCCACCGTTTTTTTGGCTTTGGTGGTAGCTTTGGCTTTGGTGCTAGCCTTTGCTTTGGTGGCCTTGGCTTTTTCTGCATCTGCAGGTTTATAGGTTTCCACAAGCGGACGTAACCACATTTGATCGGTAGAGCCGGTGAAACCGCCGATGCCGCCACGATTGAACACGCGAATGGCGATGGTCAGCGTGGTTGCTTTAACCGCTGCTGCGGGAATTCGGTAAAAACGCGGGAGCATACGCGGGTCAGCGATTTCGGGATCGACTCCACCGATACGCTCACCGTCAAGGTAGACAACTTCGACGTGATCAATCGGACCCAGTGATAATTCTAATTCCTGATTTTTCCAAGCGGCGGGAATGGTCACGCTGCGACGAAACCATACCGCTCCTTCGCAGGCCAAGCCGCTGCGTTGCCATGGCTGCGGTAATTCGATGACACTCCAGCTTTGATCGTCATGGGTCGCCAGATGCCAGCGACGACGAACCCCGGTGTTGCCGGAATCTTGGTGTCGCGCGGCTTCCTCCCAGGCTTGGATTTGTTTGCGGTACACAGCGGAATCAGCGGTTGGCAGCATTGCCGGAACGCGATCAAGAATCGGTCGTAAAGCGTGATCGCTATCGAGCGCGGCGCGACTAATCCACGCTTCTGCCGGAGTTCCAGACCATGAACTATGGATTAAGCCGATAGGGACGTTGAGCGCGCGGTGCAAAGCATGACCAAAATGCCAAGCCACTGCCGAAAACGAGGCAGCGCTGGCGGGAGTACTGCGGCACCACGCGGCGCCCTCAAGAACATCGTCTTGCGGGCCGGTTGCCCCAACGTGCGGGACGGTGAAGAACCGCAGATCGGGCACGTCGGTTTCTGCGACTTGTCGTCCAGCATCCGCACTGCAGGAAAGCGGCCATTCCATATTTGACTGACCGCTGCACAGCCACACTTCGCCGATGGTGACATCATGAATGGTGACGGTGGCATCACCATGCACGACCAGATCAAGTTCCTGTCCTAGACAGGTCTCGGCGCGCATGGACGGCAACTTGACCATCCACATGCCACGAGCATTCGCGATGGTTTCCGCACCATGACCGGCAAGGGTCACACGGATCGCTTGATTGGGTGTCGACCATCCCCACACGGGGATAGGAAGTCGTTGTTGGAGAACCATTCCATCACTGAAGAGACGAGGGAGACGCATTATCGTATGATTGAGCGACTGGCGAGCATCACGTCAAGCAACGGCCGTAAACTTGAGTCGACGGTGCCTCTGTTGGCGCTCGTGGTGCGGGATGCGAGTGATCAAGCGGGAAGCCACGAGGGAAGCTACGAGGGAGATGATGCCAGAACTAGACATAAGCGTGGAGTAGTTCACAGTCGTATCTCGCTTCGTTGATCCGTGTCCTTATTTCTATCGCACAGAAATTTTGACATTTCTTGATTCCGCAGCACCTCCACCAAGGCTAACTATTCCCGTGATCGCTTTTATCTCTGACATCCATGCGAATCTTGCCGCTCTTGAAGCGGTACTCGCTGACATTGATGCGGCTGGCACGGTGAAGCGTATTTATTGTCTTGGTGACGTGGTCGGTTATGGCCCTCAACCGCGTGAGTGCCTCGATTTGGTGGCCTCGCGCTGCAAATTGATTTTGATGGGTAATCACGAACATGCGTTGTTATATGGCGCGTATGGTTTTCACGCGGCAGCAAAACGCGCGATCGATTGGACGCGCGACACGTTGCAAAAAGTTCAACCCGCAGCGCAGCGCAAAGCGTTGATGGAATTATTGCAAAACCTGCCGATTCGTCATGAAATTGACGATATTTTATTGGTCCACGGCAGCCCACGTGATCCAGTAATGGAATACGTGCTGGAAAGCGATCTGTGGGAAGGCTCTGACTCAGATAAGATGGACAGTATTTTTGCCGGGTTCCAGCGTCTTTGCTTTGTCGGTCATACGCATCGTCCTGGAATATTTACGGAGGATCGATGCTTCTTGGCGGCGGCAGAATTGGTCAATGGCTTTGATGTCTCGGATGGCAAATACCTAATAAATGTTGGGTCGGTTGGACAGCCGCGTGATCGTAATCCTTTGGCCTGCTACACGCTTTTTAGCGGTGATGCGGTCTACTTTCGTCGCGTCGCCTACAACGTCGACGATACCGCAGAGCGCGTGAGGCGCATTGACGCGCTTGATCGGCGATTTGCTGAGCGGCTCTATCGTGGTGAGTAAGCGAGGGAATTTACTTCCTTAGCGAGTGACTCACCAAAACGCATTGAGCCCGTAGAGTTTGACATAGCTCAACTGACGCGAGGTCACGCAGGGACCTTTTGCTTCTCAGCGTGTGGCTGTTACAAAGGTCCCGCCCAGCCGGTTTGCTTGGTGGGCAAAGAAAGGATCGAATTCGGATGCCCACGGTCGAGGCGCGAGTAATTTTGAGTAACAAGATGGGCCTACACGCCCGTCCATCAACACAGATTGCGACCACCGCGAGTCGCTTTAGTAGTGACATCCATATCACGAAAGATGACATGGTGGTCGACGCAAAAAGCGTCCTTGAGTTGTTGATGCTTGCGGCCGAATGCGATTCTGAATTGACGATTACGGCTGAAGGGGATGACGCCAAAGACGCGGTTCACGCCATAGCTGAACTCGTGAAGGGGCGCTTTGGAGAACTAGACGTCGATGCCTGAGGTGATTTCACCGCTACGAAATCAATCACCAACGCAGCTTCAGCGGATGGCAGTTTCTTGCGCTACGGTATTGGGGATTGGGTTGCTGCGACCAGGTCCGGGAACGTGGGCGAGCGTGGTCGCTGGTGGCGTGGGCCTGATGTTCATTTGGTGTGTACCGATTCATGTTCTGACATGGTCTTTGATTATTGCCGCGTTCGCTGCAACGGTTTTTTGTCTCGTGAGTGCCCCTGCTGCGGTTCGCCATTTTGCTTCAGGCGACCCAGGGCCAGTGGTGATCGATGAAGTTGCCGGTACCTGGGTGACCATTGCTTTGGTACCTGCTTCAACCTTGGCCGTTTCGCCGATAACAGGGGTGATCCTGTCGGTTTTACTTTTTCGCGTGTTTGACATCGCCAAGCCTTGGCCTGTAAGTTGGTTCGAGCGTTTGCCAGGAGCGTTCGGCATTATCGCCGACGACCTTGCCGCTGGCGTGTTTGCAGGAATACTTACCGCTGCGCTTTTGCATTAGTTATCACGATAGAAAGTAGAGCTGATGGCCACTCGTCGAAATGAACGATCGAACACCCAAGCGCGTAACCGAACCGCAGGGTCTCACGGTGTAACAGCTTCTCATGCTGCCGGTGCTACTGGTATTTCGGGATCACAGGCTTCGGTCGGCGCTAGCGCTAAGCGTACTGGTGTTTCAGGGTCACAGGCTGCGGTCAGCGGCTCTGGTGTGCATGCACCAACGACAAGTGGTTCTGGCCCACACTTGGCGGCCAATGACCGTCGCACGACTGTTAATCGCAATCATGGCTCTGATAACAAGCCGACGTCCAACAAAACTAAGCAATTTGGCCAACGAGGAATGGGCCTGCGTGCCAAGTTTATGTTGGTATTATCTGGGGTGACGGCTGCGGCGCTCATCGCGCTCGGTACCAGTATGGCATTTACTACGAATAGTTTTTTATTCGGACAGAAACAACATTCAGGCGTTGAGATCGCGCGCCTGGTGGCGCAGATTGGTACGGCGGTCAAGACTCGTCTGGATTTTTTTCGTAATTTGAAGAACGACCCCAAGTTTACTGGCGTTGATGTTCCCGCTCCCAAACGTGAAGATGTCGAAAAGGATCTCATCGCGAATTTGAACAATGCGCGGGATTGGGGTGGAGATAAAAATTTTTCCTACAGCGATATCCTCTCAATCAGCTTTGATTGCCCATCAGTCGTTGAGATCAGTGGAGTCGGCATTGGCGACCGCGAAGAACTTTCCACCAAGGGTATAAACTATCCAAGTATTTATGTTCCCAAAACCGGTGGTTCGGTTCTGCTACCACAGGGAATTACGGTTGAGGAACAGGTCAAGAAAGTCGGTAACAACGAGATTCCCATTTACCGTTTCAAAATTGCTCTGGATTCAAGCTTTGGCCAAGCTTCTGTAGGTGGAGGTCCTGCGCATGTGCGTGTCGATATTGCTGCCGAAAGCGTGCAGCGCGTGAGCAGAAATCTTTTCCTTACCATTGGCATTGCGGTGTTTATTGCCATCGGCGTCGTGGTTGCGGTCGCCAATTGGTTGGCGAGCAATATTACCCGACCACTCGATATGCTGATCGCCGACATGAAGATCGTCGCGCGCGGCAAGCTGGACCACGAAACTAAAGCCCGTTCGAATGATGAGATTGGAACCTTGGCCGGGGAATTCAATCGTATGACTGGTAATCTCAAGATTGCTCAAGTCGCTTTGGTTGAACAAGAAAAAGCGGAATACGAGTTATCGATCGCGCGTGAGGTGCAGCGCCAATTGTTACCCGCTGAAGCACCGACGATTCTTGGTTATGACAGCGCGGCTTTCTATCAAGGTGCTAAGGCGGTGTCTGGCGACTACTTCGACTTTATCCCGCTGGGCAATGGTTTGTGGGGTTTCATTGTCGCTGACGTTTCCGGTAAGGGAATTCCTGGATCGATGGTGATGGCAGTCACGCGTACGATTATCCGTCTGGTAGCGAACAAATATCAAAATTGCGCTGCTGATACGTTGAAAGAAACCAATCGTTTGATCTCAAAACAGATCAAGCGCGGCATGTTTGTCACTGCGTTTTATGCTATCTTAGATGAAAATACCAGCTCGCTGACATACGCTTCAGCGGGTCACAATCCGATGGTTATTTACCGTGCAGAAACCGGCTCTTATGAGCTAGCGAGCGGTAAAGGTATCGCCTTGGGTTTCAATGAAGGCCCGTTGTTCGACAAGACCATTCAAGAACAAACCACGGTCCTGGGCGCGGGCGACATCATGTTAATTTACACGGATGGTTTCCCCGAAGCGATGAATGGCGCCAATGAAGAATTTGGTGATGAACGATTCTATCAGATCATCGCCCAAAATGGACGCCTGGACGCTCGTGGGGTGATCGCAAAATTAGTCCAAGAAGTCGCTGGCCACCGTGGTAACGCGGAACAATCCGACGACCTCACCATCATCGCCGTACGTAATGTGACCAGCGGATGAATTTCAAACATCAACTCACCATCAGCAACGATCATGCATACTTGGCGCAGGTGCGAGATTTAGTCAGTCGCGGCGTCATCGTGGGCGAATTTCCTGGTCATTTTCTCAACCGCTTACAGATCGCCGTCGACGAGGCCGTTACCAACATTATTGAACACGGGTACGCAGGTCAGCCACGCGGTTCGGCCAAAATTGAAATCGCTGTGGATGTCGACGAGGAACGTTTTCGCATTGAGATCAGCGATAGCGGCATGTCATTTGATCCCAATCAAATGACCGACATTGATATCCAGAGTCACGTAGCAGCGGGCAAGGCAGGCGGACTGGGGGTCTTCTTAATGCGTAAGATCATGGACCAAGTCGATTACCAGTATCGTAACGGTAAACGGAATCAGCTGACATTAGTCAAATTGCGCGGAAAATAGTTAGTCCAGGCTACTGACTTTAGACCACCGGGACCGCCGGGTCGTCATACGACGTCTTATTAAAAACCTGCAGTCTTCAGCCTGCGACGGCATCATTAAAGGGCCAACTTGCAGGTAAGCGACGTCATAGAAAACCTGGAACCTGCAGTCCATCGTCTGTTTACCATCTCTTGCGGTTGCAACAATCGTGGGTCTTACTCGCGTCTTGCGGTCTGCTTAATGGCTGAATCATTCGCGCGTCGGCAAACGCTGGCCTTGTGATTCTGCGCTCCGCATCAACACCCTTATTTTGAATATCACCATGAAACTTGCCCAACGTGTTTCCCGCATCGACTCTAGTGGAATTCGTAAGATCTTCGATCTCGCCAAAGCGCTGAAAGATCCGATCAATCTCTCCATCGGTCAGCCAGACTTTGAGGTCGCGCCACAGGTCAAAGAAGCGGCGATTGCGGCGATTCGTGCGGGCAAAAATACCTACACGCAAACCCAGGGTATTCCCGAATTACGTGACCTCGTGACAAAGGATGAAAAAGCTTTTACCGGGCGCGATTATGCAGCCGATCAGGTGTTGATCACCTCCGGTGTCAGCGGCGGATTATTTCTCGCTCTTCTCGCACTGGTCGATGATGGTGACGAGGTCATCATTCCCGATCCCTATTTCGTCATGTACAAACATTTGGTGAACCTCTTCGGAGGGAAGCCGGTGTATCTTGATACGTACGACACCGGTTTCGGCATCGATGCGGCGCGTTTGGAAAAACTTATCACACCAAAGACCAAACTGCTGCTGTTGAACAGCCCAGGCAATCCCACCGGTCGAATTTTCCCCAAAAGCGAATTGGAAGCGATTGCGAAAGTCTGTGCCAAGCACGGCATCACGGTCATTAGCGATGAAATATATCGTGCATTCAGTTATGCGCCGATGACCTCCATGGCCGAAGTCTACCCTGATACCGTTGTGCTGGTCGGGCACTCAAAATCATTCGGCATGACTGGATGGCGTCTTGGTTACGCAGTCGGCCCGAAAGAAATTATCGAAGCCATGACTAAGGTTCAGCAGTATAGTTTTGTCTGTGCGCCATCAATGGTGCAGTACGCGGCGCTTGCTTGCCCACTGGTGGATAACACTGGTAATATCGCTGCCTATGAACGTAAGCGCGATCTAATGGTCGGGATTTTATCCCAGCATTTCGAACTTGCCCCGCCTGATGGCGCGTTTTACCTGTTTGCGAAAGCGCCACGCGGCCTGACCGGCGATCAGTTCGTCGACCTCGCCATCAAGAACAACATGCTGATCATTCCAGGCAGTGTTTTCAGCGAACGCGCATCGCACTTTCGCATATGTTACACGGTGCCAGATGAGCGTCTGAAGCAGGGCGCAGAGCTCTTGTGTCGGATAGCAAAAGGCGACCTCACGAAGAATTAGAGACTGTCTAGAAAGGCAGTTTTAACAGGAGTGCGCAGGGCCGCAGAGGGGCCATCTGGTGAGCGGTGAAAAGCGAAAGTCGCATATATGCCGACGAATTCGCAGGTCTCTTTGCTCTGCGCCTCTGGTACTTACGCCTGAATCTTGACCAAGGTCGGTGAAAGTTCTTTGTCTTTGCGTACATAGTTTGGTATGAGACCAACTCAATGCTGACACCAGATGAAGAGGAAGTTGATCGGGCTATTGTGCTGGTGCGCGAAGGGGATCGCGATGCCTTTCGTATCGTCATTGCCGCTTGCGAGGCGCAGCTTCGCATGGTCGTGGCGGCGATTCTGCCGCAGGTCGCGGCGGTTGATGATGTGGTGCAGAAAACCTTGGTGGTGGCGTTCTTTCGCTTGGATCAATATCAACTCGGCACGTCGTTCATGGGTTGGGTGACCACCATCGCGCGCTATCAGGCGCTCAATGAACGCCGACGATGGTTGGCGGAGCGATCATTCAAAGATCGCCTACGTGCGGATCATCGTTTGGACCAGGTGCTGCATCAGAACGATGAGGCGACTGCTTTTGCAAATCCAGGATTGCACGACCAATTAAATGCGTGTTTATCTGGTTTGCGTGATCAAGTCGCAGAGATCGTGAAAGCACATTATATGGAGCAGGTCGCAGTCGAAGATTTGGCCACTCGCTATGGTCGATCAAGTGATTGGGTACACTTGGTTCTCCATCGCGCGCGGAAAGTGCTGCGTACGTGTTTATTAGCCAAATTGCGCGAGAGTGGTCATGCAACCTGACCTCGAAAAACTTTTCTTGCGCTATATCGCCGGAGAACGCGATGCCGCGTTGATCAAACAAATAACCGCTGCGGTTGCTGATGACGCTGAATTGCGTGATGAATTGCGCGATGATCTCGCTCTCGATCGTATGCTGCGTGAACAGGTACGCCTGCCCATTGATCCAGCGCCAGTACTGCGTGCCATTGCTGCAAATCGTCAAAGCCAACGATTTCAAAAACAAGTGATGGCGCAGATTTCCGGTGTTCATCGCGCGCGCAATCAAGCGAGTCAGCAGCGACGAACGTGGGGATGGAACTTGGCTTCTGTGGCACTCTTGATGATCGCCATCGTTGGCGGCATGACGTTGGTCTTACGCCCGACCCCAGCGAAAGAACTGGTACAAAAACCAGTGCAAGAATCAGGGTCGTTGGCCAGCGTACATTATATTCGCGCTGTTCGTTGGTCTGCTGAGCAAGTTCAGTCACCAACAGACGCAGCACGACTGAGCTCGGGCTCGTTGTCTTTGGCCTCAGGAGTCATTGAACTGCGGTTTGACAACGCCGTGGTGTTGGCGTTGGAAGGTCCGCTGAAAATCGATGTGCAGTCGCCGATGAAGGTCCTGCTGCATTGCGGTCGTTTGGCTACCAATGTTCCTCCAGCGGCGAAGGGTTTTACCGTGGCGACGGAGCATTTTCAGGTGGTCGACCAAGGTACCGAAGTGGGAGTCGATTTGGCGATGGATGGTCAAGCGCAGGTGCATGTCATTTCTGGTGCGGCCGACATACGGGTTGGTGGCGTCGGTGGCGAACGTGCTTCTGATCAATTAGGAGCTGGAGAAGCACGACAGTTTATTCCCACGGCGGACACGCTTGGAAAAACAGATTATATTTCCGCCATGGGTACACTGAAAGTAATAGATTTCGTTGCTGAACGATTTGTTCGCACCGGTCAGCCACGTCCATTGGCGATTGATGTGGGCGATTTGATCGCTGGTGGCGATGGTCGTGGAACCGGGACCATGGCGGGACTCAATCCCAGCACCGGACAATTTGAGTCTAACAATTCTATTCACTTATCTGGTCCAAGTATCTACCATCGAGCCATTGGCTCGCCGTTTATCGATGGGGCTTTTCTCCTTCCGGGGAGGGCCGTTCCTACCGTGGTGAATTCACAAGGCAGCCAGTATACCTTCCTAAACCGTAGTAATGAAACGTATGATATTATTCGTCGTGGGGGTATCGTTGTACGCCCACCAGAAGAAAAGGTGACGAAACCTACCTCTTCACCCACGGTGATTTCGGGTACTGACTTCGCCACCTTCGGTCATCAACTGATTGGCATGCATGCAAGTTGTGGATTCACCATCGATCTTCGCGTCATCGCTCAAGCATATAACAGGACACCGACACGTTTCACCGCTATTCTCGCCAATACGTACGTCTCCCTGACCTATGGCCCGGGACACTTCGTGGTTTTGATAGATGGACGCGTGGCGTTCGATGGCGAGGCACCGCTTTACCATCAAGCTCCAGCCAAGCTGGATATTCCGCTTACAGCGAGCGACAGATTCCTGACGCTCGTAAGCACTGACGGTGGCACTAACAGTCAAGGTAAATGGACGACCTTGGCTGATCCACGTCTGATGTTGGTAAACGCACCATAAAAGCGTCAATATAAATTCATCACCAGATTTATCAGGCTATATGGTTGGCAGCGACGACGAAAATGTTTTCGTTATCGGCTGGTCGGTTTAGCATCAGGCGGCGGCAAAGTTGGCGCTGCTGTCGAGGTTGAACGCAGAATAATAATAACCGCCGAAACCACGAGTGCCCCGGCAACCAGCGTGCGGGGACCGATCGGTTCGTTATTCATCAACCACCCGAGCATCACCGCGACCACCGGATTAACAAAGGCATAGGTTGAGACGCGCGCCATGCTGACGTGTTGCAACAAATAGGCGTATGCACTGAATCCAAGAATCGCGCCAATAAAAATCAGATAGAGTAACGCCATCCACGAACGCACAGAAATGTGAGCAAGGTCGACTTGTGGAACTTCTCCGCCGATGACTCCGGCCAAGCCAAGACCAACGGCTCCGCAAAGCATCTGGGTTGCCGATGACATCCATGCGCTTTTCGGAAGTGGCAAGCGCTTGTTCATCAATGAGCCAATGGTCCATGAGAGCGCAGCCGCCACGATGGCGAGCGAACCAATCACCAACTGCGTGGTCGGCGCATTTCCGGCGGGAAATCCTACCAGCAGCCCGACGCCAATTAATCCCACAGCAATTCCAATCAGGCCGAGTACTCTGGGCCGTGGCGCTTGTCCCACGAACCATGGCAACATGGTCATCCAAAAAGGCGTGGTGGTGATAAGAAGTGCGGCGATACCTGATGGCACCCAACGTTCTGCCCATGCCACCACGCCATTGCCGCCAACAAACAGCAACGTTCCAATGATCGCAGCCGAGCCCCATTGGCGAGCATTGGGTGCAGGATCGCCAAGCCAAAGCCGAACAAAATAAAGTAAACCACCAGCAACAATAAAGCGCGCGCAGGCCATCAAAAACGGCGGCATGGTTTCGATAGCGATTGCCATACCAAGGTAGGTGCTGCCCCAGATCACATAGAGCGCAGCGAAAGCCATCACTAGATATGCGGTTGGTGCCGTTGATTTGCTGAGCGTTGTGGGATCAGGCATTGGTGGTCATTACTACGATGATAGCCGTTTACGACTAATTCCCGGCCATATTCAGTAGGCCATTCACCTGATGAACGAGTCCATCAGGCAAGCTTGGTGAGAATGCGAATGCTGGTGGGCGAATCGCTGAGTCTAGGGGTGGTTGCGCCAGCATAGAATTACGCTCAGGTAGCCGCCATGATTTTTCTGCGTTGGTTATGCGCGTTGATCGTTTTGGGAATCGCCTGGGTCATGCTGGGAATTCCAGGAACAGGCATGGTTATAGCCACACGCGCGATGCCGAAGTTGGAGTTGCCGACGCTGAGTGCGCAACAAGAGGATGCGCTCGTAGGTGAGAAGTCTCGGGTAACGTTGCGCCGCTGTTATCGTGAACAAGTTGGCTCAATCACGCACATCCATCTGGAAGGATCGCCAGCAGAAATTGGTTTTTATCAAGGTGCCTTGGCGGGTGAAAGTATTGCGCGCATTGAAACCGAGATGATGGGCGTCTTCACTGAGCGCGTGCCAAATTTCTGGGCGCGGCATCTGCTATTAGGTTTGGTGAATTGGAACAACCGCTCACTCGATTCGTATTTCTTGCCGCAGGAACTTACGGAAATCGCAGCGATTACGGAAGGTCATCGTCGTTATCACGATCCATTTTCGGCGGTCAGCCCGGCATTTACGCGTGGTCTGCAATATCATGCCTTACATGACATCAGCCAATATCTGATTGATAATCCGTTGGTGCATCCGCCGCAGGTGGGCTGCACCGCCGTGGCGGTGAAGGGGAACCGCGCCCAGGATGGCCACTTATTAATTGGGCGGCTATTCGACTTTGAAGGCGGTTCGTGTTTCGATCGCGATAAGGTCGTTTACACCGTGCGCGTTGATGGCGGGATCCCGTTCGTTTCGGTTGCCTGGGGCGGCATGACCGGTGCGGTCACGGGTTTTAATGAAGCAGGTATTTGGGTATCGATTAATGCCGCAGCCACTGATGGCCAAGCATTTGTTGGTCGCCCGATGGTGATGGTCGTGCGGCAAATTTTAGAACGTTGTCATACGATTGACGAAGCATTAACGCTCATTCGTGCGGCAAAGGTCTTTGTCAGCGACGGCTTTTTG
>JAYVSL010000093.1:0-3050 GCA_043775355.1 Planctomycetota bacterium | reverse complement strand
ATTCGGTGGCGGTGGCCATCGCCAAGCGGCGGGCTGCACTTTTAAGGGTAATTTAGCCTCGGCGCAGCGGGAAATTGTTCCACGTTTACGCCAACAATTGACGTAAGGCGTCGTGGCACTTCAGAGTCGGCCACTCGTCGGCCACGGTTGTGCCTTCTTACGCTTTTGTAACGCATAAGGATATTTATGGCCATGAGTTCGTCATCTCCTTTGCGCATCGGCGTCATCGGTATTGGCAACATGGGGTCTGGTCATGCCGCCATGATCAGCGAAGGGAAAATCAGCCGAGCTCAGGTGACGGCCGTCGCGGACAGTAAGCCCGCGCGCACCGTGCGTTTTCCGTTGGCGAAAGCGTTTACGAATGGTCAGCAGTTAATTGCCTCTGGCGAGGTTGACGCCGTGCTCATTGCGACTCCGCATTTCGATCACACCACGCTGGGTTCGGCGGCCTTGGCCGCAGGTTTACATGTGTTGGTAGAAAAACCGTTGTCCGTGCACAAGGCTGACTGCGAACGATTGATTGCCTCTTATCATGCGCGTCCGAAAAAAGCGCAGGTTTTCGCGGCGATGTTTAATCAACGTACCGATCCGCATTTTGCCAAGGTGCGTGCATTGATTCAGCAGGGTGAACTCGGTGAGGTTCGTCGCGTCAATTGGATTGTCACCGACTGGTTTCGCACCGCAGCGTATTACGCCTCCAGCGGATGGCGTGCGACCTGGAAGGGCGAAGGCGGTGGCGTGTTGGTGAATCAATGCCCGCATAATTTAGATCTCTTACAGTGGCTCTTCGGCATGCCGACTTCGGTGCGCGCTTTCTGTAAATTTGGCAAGTGGCACAACATCGAAACCGAAGATGCGGTGACGGCTTACTTTGAATTTCCCAATGGCGCCACGGGCGTTTTTGTCACCACCACGGGCGAAGCGCCTGGGACCAATCGCCTGGAAATCGCGGCTGAACGTGGGCGCGTCGTGATTGAAAACGGCAAGATCGAATGGACCCGCAATGCGCAGCCAATGAGTGAGTTCAGCAAAACCAGCGACCAGAGCTTTGCTCGGCCAGATACTTCGAACGTCGACCTTTCCGTTGATGGCATTGGTGGTCAGCATCAAGCGATTATTCAAAATTTCGTCGACGCGGTGCTGGACGGCAAACCGCTGATCGCACCGGCGATAGAAGGCATACATTCGGTCGAGCTAGCGAACGCGTGCATCTATTCGACGCTGACCGATGCGACGGTGAAGCTGCCACTTGATGGCTTAGCGTACGAAAAAGCGCTGCACCAATTGATTGCGGAATCTCGCTGCGAGAAAAAAGTGAGCGCAAATAAGAACGTCAGCGCCGATGACTTTGCTCAATCGCTCAAACGCTAAAGGTCGTTAGCGTGGCGTCATTGCCGATTGCGCGTAGCATATGGCCACTGCCCATCGCCCAGCCAGCTGCGTCGTTGCCGATTGCAAGACCAGTGGAAAAGCGGCCGATTGCCCCGCCGATTGACTACACGACTCAGCGTGATTTGGGCACGGATTTCATGTCGACCACCGGGCACTTCAGTGTCTTTGATCATTTGGTTGATCCACCCGAAACGAAGGCAACTCCATCTGACTCGCCTGGATCAAGCGTATTTGCTTCGTACGAAAAAACGCCCAAGCGTTTGGCCGCGTTGCGTGCAGCTCGTATGCAGCGTAAGCAGATATCGGATTTAACACCTACGAGTGGTGTTTAGCGAAAACGCATGCGCCGGCATGCGGGTCACCGCCGCTCTTTCATCCACCAATGAGTTGATCTTGGTCGCGAAGTTCCACGGTAGGCACGCCTATGCCGGTCGAATTTCCTGCTACTCGTTGGAGTCTGATCGCTCGTTTGCCTGAGCATCCGCAGCAGGCGGCGGCGTTGATTGGGCTTTATGCCGACGCCGTGGGCGAATATCTGCGGCGAAGATTAATCGGCGAACGGCGCGAACGAGTTGACGACGTGATCCAAGATGTGTTATTGGATTTGATGCGTAAACCAGAATTGCTGGCGCGAGCGGCTCCCGGGAGCGGCAGCCGCTTTCGGTATTATTTGATGAATTTGGCGTGGATGTCGGCGCTCAATGCCGTGCGCCATGAACGTCGGCGCGATCACGCCAGTATTGATGCAGCAAAAGAGGGCGAAACGCCGATGATTGATCGGCTTGTTGGAGACGTTCCCGCGCCGGATCAGCGCGCGGCGATGGATCGCGCGTGGGCGCTGAGCGTGTTGCAGCAAGCGTTGGACGATTTGCAGCGCTGGGCTGAGGATGGCACCTTAGAAAGCGAAGCCTACGCGGTGCTTAAGGCCAACTTGATTGAAGGAAAAGTTTTGCGCGACGTAGCGATCGAACTCGGCATTCCTCTCACGTCATGTCATCGTCGTTTGGCCAAAGCGCGTATGTTGCTGCAACAAGCGATCGTCGAGCGTCTGCGTTTGGCCGGTGAATTAGGCGCTGAGGAGGATCCCGCACGTGCGGCGCAAGTGTTGATGGAATTGGTTGCCGAAGGCTGACGCCGAACGAGCGTGAGTTTTCGGTAGTCGGATTCTTTCACTTCCTCAATGCGAATTCGCGCCAACACTGCCGCCATGACTGATACCTCGACTAGCTCGATAAGCTCCATTCGCGGCACGTTGATTCTGTGCGACCAAGTTTATCGCACCGATCAGGGAAAGTGGGTGATCGCCGGAACCTATACCCAATGGCAGACGCCAAACGACGAATTGGTTATGCATTCTTTGCAGGCCTATGTTCGCTTACAGGTCGAGCGTCCGGGAACGTATCCGATGCGATTAACCATGATGGATCGCGGCGCGGCACCGAATGCTCGGCCGATGATGGAAGCCCAGATTGAAGTGATCGTCAATGAAAGTCAGATCCCGGTTTTCGAAATGGGTCTGCATTTACCAGAGTTGCGCATTGCCGCACCGATTCCAGCAAAGGACCGTCAGGTCGGTTCCGTCCTCGCGCTCCATACGTTATTGTGGCTGACCGTTAGCGGGACGGACGTCGCGTCATGTAATCTAGATTTTCTTTTTA
>JAYVSL010000092.1:0-4039 GCA_043775355.1 Planctomycetota bacterium | reverse complement strand
TTAGCTCTTTTCTCGGGCACTGGTCCAATCAAGGCAAAAGAAAATCGAACGGCAGACGCGGAGACGCGGAGATTAGAAGAGGAGGAAAAGCCGACTTCTCTCCGGCAAGTATTTTCTCCTCCTCTGATCTCCGCGTCTCCGCGCCTCCTGTTTGTTGTTTATCTCTTTGGTTGTTAAATAAGATTGAACCCACACGGAACGTCGCAAAGCCATAAAAACCTCAATCCATCAAGGCCATCTCAGGCTTCAGAATCCAAGGATCGCACGGCCGACAATGATTGGGCGTCAACATGACGCCATGACCAGCGGCGAATGAAGCGCGCAGGCGATCAAGTCCTTTGAACTGTACCTGTTCGACACCAAATGCCCGCAGCTTGCTACGCACCAACAGTCGACCGAATAACCACGGCCAGAATCCACCGCGATGCGGCGGCACGAAACGATACGGTTCGGCGACAACGATATTCTGCATGGCGGCACCATGACAGGCGCCAAGACGCCGCCAAGATCCGGACGTTTTCGCCGAGGTAATGCAATCGCCCTTGCTCGCACTGGTCAACGCCCTCGCCAAAACAGACCTCGGGGCTATGGTCGTGTGACGATACCATGGCTTACGCGGCAATTTGGCCATCGGCTACATTCCACGGACGCCGAGACATCACCTCATGGAGTCAGTATCATGAATGCGGTCATTCTACGTTTTTTGATGGTCATCTTGCTTTGCTGTCGCATGCTGACGGATGAGTCTCCCTGCAACCCGTGGGCATCACTGACGAGCCAGCATCAAATCAAATGCCTTGCCGCTTTGCGGGAGCCACTCGATCGAGCGCCGAACGATCAGCATCTGCTCGGTCTGGCGATTATGTCGTATGTCAATCTTTCGCTGGGGGGATCGTCCCTTGGTCACGGTGATTATGGTCCTTGGGTCGACTATGCTCTTGAGCTGGCTGCCCGCCGGCAGAAAGCGCGTGGTGCGAAGTTGGCTTCGTCCGCCCAGGAGATGGCCCCGGAATGGTGGCTGCGCATCATCGCTGATGGTGCAACGAAGCAGGTGATGGATGAAGTCGGCAGTTTTCCCGCCGAACAGAATTCGCCAGCGGTGCGGGCGATCCGCGTGCTTGCGACCCGCGACTGGCGTCTGCTGGAGCATGCCAGCAATCTCACGCCGCATGAAATGTTCGCGCGTGTCATTAGTGCTGGGGAGTGCGGCAAGGCGGCATGGTTCGACGATCTGGACGATGCGTCGCTCTTTTCGCCGTTGACTAAAGTGAACGCCTACGCGGATTCAAAATTATCGATTCCCAGCCTCGCTGCAGAGCGAGAAGTATTGACGCAAGCCGCCTGGTTTCTCCGCTCTTATGATCTCAGCGATGCCGATGCCGTGCGCCTGGCGCGGGAATTCGCCACGGGCATGGGCGTGTCGCCAGACGAGCATGTCGATCGCTCCACCCTGATCGGCATGGTCCAACAAGCCGCGCGCGTCTGGCAACCGGATGATGGCAAGGCATTGGCTACGGCTCTGCGCATCAGTGAAGAATTAAGCGACCGGCCTCATGGAATGATGGACGGACAGCACCATCGGCTGGTTGGGCTCGGTGATGTCGCCCGCGATCTCGTGGATCACCTCTACAATGCCGTGATGATTTCCTACGGAGAAAGTGGGCGCGAGCAGGGAAAGAAGATACTCGCGACGTTCAAGCGGATAGTCCCGCAGGCGCTGGTAACGGCGCGCATGCCACTGCCATCGGTCCATTTCAGTTTCGATAATATCAGCTTCCTCCTCATGAATCACGAAGGAGCCACGCCGAAGCCTGCACATGCGCTGCTTCAGTTCGTGAACACCGCGATCCGCAAGGAATGGGCGCGCCCACGCGGACTCAGCCCGGCGCTCATCGCGTACCCCATCACCAAGTTGGCGGACCTGGATGTGCCTCTGACCGACGGCTTGATCGAAGCGGCGGTGAAGCGCTATCCTGCGGATGGCCATGGTCCTCGTCCGAATGAGCTCATCCGACTGGTGGCTGCCGCGCGTCGCTCGGCTTGCGTGCCTGAGCTACGGAATTGGCTGACGGCGGCGGTCGCAGCGGATCCATGGAGTCTCTCATTGCGAGATCACTGGATGCACTGGCAGCCAGACCGCGTCCATTATGAAGTCGATGCACCGCTCGGAAAAGACGACAAGAAAAATCTCGAGGATCGCGTCGACGCGAACATCGATTGCCATGGACCGCCCCTTTCGGGCAGTCTCTATCGTGGCAACTTCATCGCTCATTGGCGTGGATCGGTGAAGATCGAGAAAGAGGGGCGCTATCGGTTTTCCTTAGCGAGCGATGATGGATCATGGCTTTCCATCGGCGGCGCGGCGCTCGACAACTGGCATTTCGACGGCTATCTCAAACGTTGCATCGACGTCGATCTCAAGCCTGGATGGAACCCAATTGAAGTAGCATGGTATCGCACGTGGCCGGGCGGTGCGTGCAGGCTGCGTTGGCGACCACCTGGAGGCAAAGGCGAGGAACTTATTCCGCCTGCGCTGCTGACGCATGGAGATGATCATCAGCCCGGCCTAAAAGGCACGGTGCGTGGGGCGTTGGGCTTGAGCCGTCCGCCGCTTCCAGTCGCCGAGGATATCGCCTGGGCGAATGGACTGCCGTACCAGTATCGGGCGGCTTATGTTCTGGGGGTTTCGCTGAGCCGCCATAGACGCCATGACCAAGCGCTACCATTGCTTGAACGCGCCCAAGCTGGTGGTCTTTCGTCCAGTAGTCTCATGGATTCTCTGGTGGTGAGCGCCTTCTTCAGTGAACCGCCGAGCATTGACAAAGGCATCGAATGGGCGAAAGACGCGCTCAGGTTCGAGGCGGATGACACGTATAATTCTTATATCGATGTGGTGATGGACCAGATCATCCGCGTGGGTGCCGAAAAACGGATGGCGATCACCCTGGGAAACGAGGGGTATCTCGACAATGGACGCCGATCGCATGCCCTGGCCTCGCTGGCATTGCCCGCCGGAGAATTCGAACATGCCTGGAAGGCCCACGACTTACTGGAACAGGAAGGCTACGAGTCGGTTTATTGGTATGCGCGCGTCACCCGTTTCATCCTCGAGCGTGTAGCCCTGCGGCGCATCCTCGGTAAGCCCGAGCCGGACTTTCCTGCTTTGACCACTAGCATGGACCAATTCAATGCTTCCCAGGTCGATCGAGTCGCGCTCTTGTATTATTCTGGAGAGATCTCGTGGGAGGATGCGGAATCACGTATTCCTCATACTCCCAATGGCGAAAATCTCAGATATTACCGCGCTTTGCAGTGCATCGCCGACAAGCTTTTCGACGAGGCCAAACTCCAGCTCAATGCTTTCATCGCCGCGAGCCCGAACGATCTCGTGACGGCGAGCGCCCTCGGATTGCGACGTTGGCTCGACAGCCAGAGTCCAGCCCAACTCATGGCACGGCCCCAGGGAAATCCCATTCCTCGTGTCAAGACATCGAATGGCGCGAACGATTTCTGATTGTCGATGGCGGCAACCATCATGCGTCAACGCCGCGCTGAACTAAGCGCCATGATGGTGTACGAAGCCAGAAAATCGTGGGCCGAGGCCGATGATGCCTTCGTCACGCGACTGATCGCCGCTACGCGTAGCCTGACCAGCGGACCGGCGGAAATGCCCGGCGTGCTCGGACCCGTCATTGACGGCGAAGCTCAGAAACGCATTTGCGCGGCCATTGAAGCCGGTAAGCAGGAAGGAAAACTCGTCTATGCCGGCGATCCCGGCGCGTGCGCTAACGAAGGATTTTATGTCGGCCCACATATTTTCACCGAGGTCGCCGCCAACGCACGCTTAGCGCAAGATGAAATCTTCGGACCCGTGCTGGCCGTGATTCGTGCGCAAGATATCGATGATGCCTTACGCATCGCCAACGGCACACGCTATGCCCTCACCGGTGGATTATATTCGCGCAGCCCCACTCATATCACCCGCGTTCAACGCGAGTTGCAGGTCGGCAATTGCTACATCAACCGCAAAATCACCGGC
>JAYVSL010000091.1:0-16806 GCA_043775355.1 Planctomycetota bacterium | reverse complement strand
CACGGGAAAGCCGGATGCGGGAAATCCGCCAGTCCGGTTTGACGAGGGGGATGGTCACGGCGTCAGCCGTGGCCATCTCTACTCTACTTAAATCTGTCTTTTCAGATCTTCACAGAAGTCACCAAATTCATTAGTCAGGTGCGCGACGGGTCGGTTCGTGGCAAGTTGCTGATTTGCAGAAGACTCGGCTGATCAGCCAACTAATTTCCCAAACGACTTCGCTCCTTCATTTAGAACGCCGGACCCTCGCCCTCATGATTCCATCCTCTCGTCCTGCGGGCCTTGGTGCCATTTTCATGGTGCTGTTTGTCGACTTGGTCGGCTTCAGTATTATTTTTCCGCTCTTCGGCCACATGCTCGAATATTACACCGCTCATGATCAGGGCCTATTGGGCTGGGCCATGAGTGTGGTCGATGCTTGGTTTCCCGGGACCGACAAATGGCAGCGAGCCGCCTTGTTTGGCGGTTTAATTGGTGCCTGTTATTCTAGCCTGCAATTTCTGGCCGCGCCATTTTGGGGTCGACTGTCTGACCGCATTGGTCGTCGGCCAGTGTTGTTGATTTCCTGCGCGGGAAATACGCTGGCGTATTTGATTTGGATTTTCGCTGATAACTTCACGATTTTATTAGTGTCACGTTTACTCGCTGGCGCCATGACCGGCAACGTTTCGGCAGCCAACGCCGCCGTGGCAGATATCAGCACGCCGCAGACGCGTGCTCGTGGCATGGGCATTTTGGGCATGGCCTTTGGGCTGGGTTTTATTTTGGGACCGACCATTGGTGGGTTGAGCTTCGCCGTGTTGCCACGTATTGATCAGATTTCGTGGATGGCTGCGCTTGGCGCGAATGAATTTTCGACTCCGGCGTTGGTCGCTTTCGCATTGGGCGTTTGGAACTTATTATGGATTACCTTGCGCTTCCGTGAAACCTTGCCGCCAGAACGCCGCAACCGCGCTGACGAAGGTGGTCGGACAGCAAATCCTTTGGCGCTATTGTGGCCACGTTTTGGCGCGCGGGTCGCCTCATTGAATCTTTCTTTCATGCTGCACACGTTGCTGTTCGCCGGTATGGAGGCGACCTTAGTTTTTCTGACGGCGCAACGCTGTGGCTTCAGCCCAGCGGATAATGCGTGGTTGTTTGCGTGGATGGGATTAGTGTCGGCCATGATTCAGGGCGGTGTTTACCGTCGTTTGGCCGGCCGCGTTGATCAACGAATTTTGGCGATGAGCGGTTTCGCTTTTATTATCCCTGGGTTTCTCCTTATTGCCTTGGTCGATTGGTTTCCGCACGTCGCCTTGTTAGTGATCGGCCTCAGTTTTTTGGCAACTGGCACCGGGTTTATTTTCCCCGCACTTAACACCATGGTCAGTCTTGCGGTCGATGAACGAAACCAGGGCGCTGTTCTTGGCTCATTCCGCTCTGCTGGCGCCCTTGGCCGTGCCATCGGTCCATTATTCGCCGCCGTGGTTTATTTCCATTTCGCTCCGTCAGGACCTTACCTGGTTGGTGCCTTGGGAGTGCTCGCACCGCTGATGTTAGTGTGGCGGTTAAAAGCGACAAAAGATCAAACGTTAGTGCGTTAACAGGTTCGTGGGTTGGTTGGGAAGGGCTCTGCGTAGTACGGATTCGTTGAGTATAAGGAAATGCGTTTGCCCGTCAGATGAGAACAGTTGTTGTCGGGTTGCGCTTAGATAAGGATTCGCCGTAATGCAGCGCCTTTGGTTGATTCTTTTTTTTATATTGTTCGGTTGTTGCTCTCCGTTTGCCTTGGCAAGTGCGGCAGACTGGAGTGGTACGATTACGCTGAGGCAAAGCATGGTCGGTCCTTCTGACGCCGGTGGCGCGGACAAGTCGGAGTTAGACGATTACGCGAAATTACTGAAAGAACGCTTGGCGCGAACGCAGGCCGATTTAACCACCGCTTCGAAAATGGTCGCCCGCACTCTGCGAGCAGATATCGGCGTTTATACGGCTGAATTAGAACGCGTTGCACTGGCGCATGGCGGAGTCGTGGTGATTGGCACCACGGTATTTGTCATAGATCATCAACGGCTGGCAGTCCTCAGCGATTTGCCGCGACTGGTGGTTGATCGTGCAACCAATCAGGCGTTGGTGATGGGTGCTGAAAAACCAGAGGAAGTGTTGTTGGCCCCGCTGCCAGCGCCCATCGTCATTGAGGTCAGCGCTCCCGAAGTTCCGTTCCTGGGGCTGTCAACGCGTCGCATGGAAGTGAAAGCAGAAGACAAAAAATTCACCGTGCTGGTGGCGACCTCGCTACCAAATCCTTATGCCATGAGCCTGTCGGTTGCCGCAAAGGAAGTCACCGACAGTTTGAATGTCATTTTGGCATCTTTACCCGGTATGCCAGTGAAGGTCGAATCGAACACGGGTGAAGTTATTTTGCGCTGGGAAGTTCTGTTAGTGGAAGAGAAAAAAGTCGATCCGGCTGCGTTCAAGCCGTAGGAGAGGGAATATATTTAGCCCGTAACTGGCGGCCACATCGCCATTGGCATTAACATAGATTTAAGCGTCGCGGGAAGCTCGCCGATCACCGACAGCGCGTCATAACATGGGCCTTGCTCAAGCCACAAACGGTCGCCAGCGGTAGTGACCCACAGCACTGCCATCCGTGCAGCATCGAAAGGCGATGCACCACGCGCCATCAAACCTGCGGCAACTCCTGCCAGCACGTCACCGGTACCGCCGACGGCCATGCGTGGATTTCCGCGTGGATTGCGTTGCCAGCGGCGGCCATCAGTCACTAAGTCGACGACGGACTTGGCCAGCAACACCCGGTCGGGCCGCGCCCAGGCATGCAGCGTGTCGTCGTCCACTGGACCGCCGAGAAGATTACGCGCCTCACTGCGATGTGGCGTGATCAAAATGCGCGCGTCGCTTTCGGGCATTTCGCGCAGCGTGTCGGCCAACGCGGCGATGGCATCGGCATCCAAAATAGTTGGCACGCCCATTTCAATCGCGAGCGAGAACGCCTGTTGCGCCGCTTCTAACGCGCGCGGATCACGGCCCAGTCCTGGGCCGATCAACACCGCACTAGCGCGCACCAATAATGGCATCAGTTCTTCTGGTTTTGCCGGGGTTAGCGCGCCGTCATTTTCCCGGTGAACGACTATAGTTGGTGGCAAACTTGGTCCGCCACCGGTCCAAGCGCGAACCAAATCGCAACCCGTCATTACCGCTGCACGGGCGCAGAATTCCAAAGCTCCAGGGAAAGCGCCCCCACCGATAATCAGCAGTTCGCCGTGTGTCCCTTTGTGACCTGCACGTTTCAGCGGCGGAAAACGCCGCAGGCAAGCATGCTGAACTTCTTGATACGCAGCTGGCAGCACGCCGATGTCGACGGTCTTGAATTCACCCAGGCCTGGGTGTCGCAGTAGTTCGGACTTGGCGACCTGAAAACACAACGTGAGCGTGGCGGGTAAACATAATTCGGTGCCAATACCGCTGGGGACATCCGCCGCTAAAATGGGGCAGTTAAGATTACGCAAGCTGACGAGCGCCGATGCCATCGGTTCGCGTGGACGGCCTCGGGCACCAGCGCCCAGGATCGCGTCGATCAGCAATGCTGGCGCGGTGGTCGGCGCACGGTCAACGATACGCACCGATGCTGGCAGGAGTGCGGCTTGTTCTTGGCAGAGCAAACTTTTCGGCGGCACGATCGGCCACAGCGACACCATGCGTCCGGCCTCGGCCAACAACCGCGCGCAGACGTAGCCATCTCCACCGTTATTATTCGGCCCGCAGGCGATCAGCACGGGTCCCGCTGGGACCATGCGCTCAGCTTCGCGTGCTAATGCGGCTCCAGCGTTTTCCATTAATTGAGTAAGATCCTGGCCCAGGGCCACGGCGGCCTCATCAATCAGCGCGACTTCAGACAGTGGGACAACGGGTGCAGGCAACGACATGGCGGGCAATTCTGCTTCTGCTGTGCGAGGGGAGCAAGGCCCACCAGCGGTTTGTTTTGTCGGCATGATGGACGGTGAGGGGCGATTCATGCAGCGACCGGATGCATGGCCAGCCAACCGAGAAACATGATCGCGGTGTCGCAGCAGGCGTGAGCGATCCAAGCACCGAGCAAACTTCCATGTCGGCGATGGAGGAGGCTCCAAGTCATGCCCGCGACGCCGACCACGAATCCCAGGAATAGCCCAGCAAACGGCCCAGCATAAACCGATACCACGACGATGTGATGCCCGGCGAAAGCCAGTCCACCGATGACGTGGGCAAAGATCGGTCGCATCCGTTGGTGGAGCGCGCCGACCGCGAACCAGCGCCAATACCATTCTTCAAACGCACTATGGAGTAGGCTGATGACCAGCGCGGCACTGATAAACGCTGCCGGCGTGGAAAGCTTGAATTCATTGATTTTTTCAGTGATTTGTGGCGTCGCGAGCGTGAAGAGCCACGCCAGCGGCCCAAGTGCTGCGGCCAAAATGAATCCACCCATGATGAGCCCAAGCAACAAGCCTTCGACACCAATACGGGTCCACGATGACGTTCGGATGACGGTTGCTGGTCGGCCCCAATGCCAAGTGCACAGCAATGGCCCAAGTATCATCGCCACTTTGGTCCCACCATATATCAGCGCCGCTGACCAATGCCCAGCTGCCAGAACAAAATAGAACAGCGCGGCAACCGTCGGCAGAACTAGGGCAGGAACGAGGGCGATGGCCGGAATCATAAATAATCAATAGATAACAAACTAGACGATGCAAGCGCGGGATTCAGCTGCGTCATCGCAGAGCTGACTCAGACCGCGCTGCCGCCAGATCACGTTTCCTGACTCAGTGGGCAGATCGAGTAGGCAGAACGCTTGGCCCCATGATTGGAGACGAGCAAAGAAATATTCGTGAATTCACCAGCATAAACGTCCAGAAATCAATGCTCTTGCTTCACTTTCAAGCGTAGTCGTATTTCCCGGCCCCACGGTTTTCTTCTGGCCACGCCTGGGCACTGGAGTCTACGGCTATGCCGATTTATTCCGTTTTTGTCGGTGGAAAGTCTAGATGAAGGATATTGACGGATATCCACTGTGGATATCCTGCCATCATGGATACTGAAACCGTCGTCTTTCAAGTTGGCAACAGTCTCGCCGTTCGGTTGATCGGGGATTGTAAGCTTCCGCGTGGCATGCGTATTCGTGAGCGCCGTGAAGGCAGCCGCATTATCTTGGAACCGATGGCGGATGCATGGCCCCGTGCATTCCTTGCCGCAGCAGGTGCATGGAAGGACGACATCCCGCGTCCTGGTCAAGATGAGCCGGCACGAAACCCGTTTGCATGAAGTTTTTGCTCGACACCAACACGGTGAGCTACTACCTGCGCGGCAAGCCAGCGACGGTCAAGCATGTGCAGGGGCACAAGCCTTCGGCGTTGGCGATCAGTGCCATAACCGCCATGGAACTCGCCTACGGTGCCGAGAAGCGCCGATCTAAGACGCTCACCACCGCCGTGCAGGGATTCCTCTCGGGTGTCCTGGTACTTCCGTTTGACCAAGACGCGGCACGGCAAGCGGGCGTGGTTCGAGCGGCTTTAGAACGTATCGGTGTTACCCTCTCCCTCGCCGACAGCCAGATTGCCGGACACGCCATGGCGCTTGATCTGACCCTGGTCAGCACCGACGCGGCTTTCAAGCGAGTGCGTGGCCTGACGGTGAAGGACTGGTCGAAGTAAGTCGGCGGTGGTTACCGTGAAAAGACCCACATGAAACGCCGCAGAGCCAGCATATTTTAACCACAAACAACGATGAGCTCATTCAGCTGCGCGTCATCCGCCAACACTGATGAATCTTTCGGTTCCTAAAATCTTCCGGCACGCTGGCGTCGCTGATGTCGGTAATGGTCAGAGCTGGCAGACCGTGTTCAGCAAGACGAAAACCACGAAAATTTGTGCTGAAGTACAGCGTGCCGCCTGGGGCGAGCAATTTTGCGCATTGTTCAAGCAACCACGGATGATCGTGGTCGATGCGAAAGGCTTGCTCCATGGCTTTGGAATTCGAAAACGTTGGCGGATCACAAATGATGACGTCGTAGCGTTCGCCGCGCGCCGGTGCGCTGGCCAGCCATTGCAAACAGTCTGCTTTTTCCAGGCGATGTGCGCCGTCAACGGCAAAGCCGTTGAGCGCCAAATTGCGCGTCGCCCACTCAAGATAGGTATTACTTAAATCAACCGTGGTGGTCGCTGCTGCACCGCCTGCGCGCGCGTGCACGGTGAAGGCTCCGGTGTAGGCAAATAAATTGAGCACGCGTTTTCCTGCAGATTCATTACCAACCCGTTGGCGCGTTGGTCGATGATCGAGAAATAATCCGGTGTCGACATAGTCGCTTAAATTCACCTCAAACTTCAATCCGTGTTCTTCGACGACTTTCATCACCGTGCGTTGCTCAAGACGATGATATTGGCCGTCACCCTCTTGGCGATCTTGCTGGCGGAAACGGCGTTTGAGAAAAACATTTTCCGCTGGCAGATCCAGTCCAGCGCGAATGGCCGCCGTCACGTTGACCAACCATGCTTCTTCATCAGCGGGTGTTTCGTTGCGCGTGCGTTCGTAGGCCCAGCACACCGTTGCGCCGTCATACCAATCGACGATCAAGGGCTGATCGGGAATATCTTTTTCATACAGCCGATAACAGGTCACGCCGGTGCGCCGCGCCCATTTGCGCAGATGGCGATGGACGCGCTTGAGGCGGTTGGCGAGTTGTTCGTAGGCGGTGTCCATGGCAGGGGGGCGCAGGATGTCGCGGCTCAGCCGCCTGCCAACCCAGAGCCGTCGCCGCCGGTCAGCAAGCGCGACAGCAGCGGAGGAATGGTTTCACCAGCCGAGATGCGACGGCGCGCCTGGTGATGCGCGTCATGCAGCAACGTTAAATCGCGTGGCAGTTCCGCCAAGCGCAACGTCAGTGCCCCGTGTTGACCAGTGCCAAGCAATTGTCCCGGCCCACGGGTCGCAAGATCGGCCTCAGCGATGGCCAAACCATCGTGATTATCCACTAAAACACGCAGGCGTTCCGGCGATTCTTCTTGGCGATAAAAGAGAATGCAGACTCCAGGTCGCGCACCGCGCCCGATGCGGCCACGTAATTGGTGGAGCTGCGCGAGGCCAAAACGCTCGGCATCCAGGACCATCAACAAGGTTGCCGCCGGGACATCAATACCGACCTCGACCACCGTGGTGCTGACGAGAACGCGCACGTGGCCAGATGAAAAACTGGACATCAGGGCCAGCTTGGCGGCTTCGCTCATCGCGCCGTGCAGCAAACCAACAACTTCGTTAGCGAATGTTTTCTGCACATGCGCGTGGACGTGCTGCGCGTCAGCAGCGGTGATGTGATCACTGGCTTCACGCAGCGGACAAATGATGAACGTCTGACCATGGTCGGACAGCGCTTGGCGAACGGGCGCGTCGAGTTGCGTCAGCGTGCTGTAAGATGCGAGCGAAGTAGTAACTGGTGAACGTCCAGGCGGACGCCCGGTGATGCGTGACACCGCCAAATCGCCAAATGCAGTCAGTGCCAACGTGCGCGGAATGGGTGTTGCGGTCATCAGTAATAAATCCGCTCGCCAGCCTTGCGTTGCTTCGGCACGAGTGATCAGCGTGGCGCGCTGGCTGACTCCGAACTTATGCTGCTCATCAATCACCAGCAGGCCAAGCGCCGCAAAATGGAGATCATCCTCTAACAGCGCATGCGTGCCGATGGCGATACCAATCGAGCCATCAGCGATCCCCGTCATCGCCACGGAGCGCTCTGCCGTCGACGTGCCACTGGTTATTAAGGCAACGCGGACTCGTGATGATTTTAAACAATTGGTGATGAAAATCGCATGTTGATTTGCCAGCACCGCGGTTGGTGCCAGTAATACCGCCTGACCACCACCAGCGACCACCGCGAGCATTGCCAGCAGCGCCACGGCGGTTTTCCCGCTGCCAACATCACCATTGAGCAAACGGTACATCGGCGTGCTGGATTGCAGATCGGCGCGAATTTCCGCGACGGCCTGTTGCTGTCCGGCGGTCAGCGCGAAGGGCAGACGAGCCAGCGCGCGTTGGTGAATATCGTCATCCCACGGCCACGCGTGACCGGGCGCACCGGTTTGGCGGGCGCGGCGAACTTGCAGTTGCCAGGCTAGCGCTAACAGCTCGCGTTTTGCCAGTTTTTGTCGCGCGGCGCCATAACTGGCGATATCGTTTGGTCGATGCAGGTCGCGTATGGCCTGCTGATAATCCGCGTCCGAAACTTCGCCGGTGGGATCACTGATGGTGTTGAGATGTTGGTCGAGGCAGGTATCGGCGAGATCGCGCATGGCTCGCTCGCTGATTCCTGTGGTCGTGCGATAAGCGACGCGCAGCGGCGGTTCCTCGGGCAGTGCTTGCTGTGCGCCACCAGCCAGATGCGTGAATCCAGGATGCAGCAACAGGCCAACACGTTGGTCATCTGTGCGTCCTTCCCACAAGAACCATTCTCCAGGCATCAAATGCCGACGTAAATATCCCGCATTAAAAAAGCGCGCGGCCAGAGCCATGCCATCAGCGCGTTCCAGTTTCGCCTCCACGCCCATGCCACCACGGGAACGGCCACGGCCAAACATCGGGCGAGCAGAGATCACACGTGCCCGCACGCGCACTTCGGTAGCGATGGGCATCGGACCGCTGTCGATCAATGTCGGCGGCGGACCAATGAGTTTGGGCACCGCATGCAAAACATCCCACACGGTATCCAGGCCGATCGCAGCCAGCGCCTGAGCCCGCGCTTCACCAATGCCGCGTAAAAAGCGCAATTGCTTAAGAGCAGGGACTTTTAGTTGATCAACAGCAGGCTGATGAACAGCAGGTTGATGGACGGGTGGCTCAGCGGTCATCGTGGTGGATGTTCCCATGCAATGGATGTCCGCCAAGGGATTGGTTATGGAAAATCGCCTCTGCGGAATATCGTCCGCACCTCATTAGGAGCACTTCCATGGCGACCCTCACCTTCCGCGATTCCAAACGTACGATCAGCGACCGCGCTCAGGTCGAACAGGCATTGAAGGCGGCCGGCGTCATCTACGAAAAATGGGGCACCGAACGCCTACCGAAAGATTTGAGCAGCCGGAATCTCAGCGACGTCGAGAAGCAAGCCTTGCTCAAGGCTTTCGACACGGAAATTCAGCACCTCTATAAAACCCGTGGCTATAAAACCGCCGACGTGGTGACGCTGTATCCAGATACGCCCAATATCGATGTGATGTTAGCGAAATTTGACAAGAATCATTTTCATACCGACGACGAAGTCCGCTTCATCGTCCAAGGCCGTGGCGTATTCACGCTCTTCCCCAAAGGCGGAGAAGCAATCGACGCAGAATTACACCCAGGCGATTTCATCACGGTGCCGGCGAATTATAAGCATTATTTCAAGCTGTGTGCGGATAAGCAGATTACGGCGATTCGGATTTTCACGGACGCTTCGGGTTGGGTGGCGAACTATATCGATTAACTTGCGTCGGTTTGCACCCCAGAGTGGGGTTGTTGGTGGGCACTGGGTTGCCGTTTTTTAAATATGGTTTTGGGCGTGATCACGCTGGTGTGACACCGGCTTCGCCGGCGTGCCCCGTTGCGCAGGACCAAACCTTGTCCCCGCTCGCGCGCGCACGCGCACTCGGGGGATTGTTGTTCGCGCACTCTGTCCGCTACGCCTGCCAGGGCCTCTGGCGGCCCTGGACCCTGCGACTGTTTGCTAACGGCGGTGTTTCTAGTGGCCTTATGTTTTTGTATTTTCTTGGCGTCTTCGCGACTTAGCGGTGAAAATTTAAATTCTAGTTTTGTTTCGGCTCACCCGAATTTGCGCACGGCGACCATCATTTTGTCGAGTTCTTGCATGAACTCCATGCGGTCTTTTTGTTGTAATGGTTTTTGACCGCCGTTGATGGTGCCGGCTTCGCGGAGGTATTGCATCAGTTCGCGGCCGGCGACGGCGCCGCCGATGGAATTTTCGTCGTAAATTTTCCCGCGTCCGGTGATGACTCGTGCGCCTTTGGCGAGGCAGCGCGCAGCGAGGGGGATGTCTTCGGTGATGACGATGTCGCCGCGTTCGCAATATTCGGCGATCCAATTATCTGCGGCGTCGAAGCCGTCATCGACGACTTCCAAACGAATATTGGGATCGTTGGGCATGTTCATCCATTGATTGGCGACCACGCTGACGGTCATGCCATGGCGCTTGGCGACGCGGTAGGCTTCTTCTTTTACGGGGCAGGCATCAGCGTCGATGAAGAGGTTGAGCATGAGTGACCGCCATAAAAAAAGGGATAAGCTGATTGAAAAGACAGAATTGAACAGGAGGGCGCAGAGGCGCAGAGGCGAGGAACGATCCCATTCAACTAGCGATTATGGTGTTTTTATATCCAATCCGATTTTCCTCCGCGCCTCTGCGGCCTCCTGTTAAATCGGTCTTTCTTAATCGCTTTTACGCCAAATGTTGTTTGACGGCTGCCAACAAAGCGTCCGCCTTGGGGCGAAAGAATGGAAAAGTAACGTCGCGCCAGCGTTCTTTTCCGTGCTGGTCGATCAGCACGACCATGCGCTTCGTGCCGTACCACGCTTTAGCGCCGAAGGCGCGACAGCAGGTATTGTCTGGATCTGCTAGCAACGGAAATTGAAAGCGGTGATGCGCAGCAAATTTCTGATGGCGTTCAGGTCCTGCGGGATTGATGCCGACGACCTGAACGCCAGCGGCGGTGAAGTCGGCCCAGCGGTCGCGGTATTCGCACAATTGCGCGGTACAGACCGGGGTTTCGTCACCGGGATAAAAAATCAGCAGGAGCGGCCCTTTGGCCCACAACGACGACAACGTGACGGGTTGGTTGTCGGCGTTGCGTAAGGCGCAATCGGGGGCTGGCGAGCTCATGGCGCCGGCGTGGCTGGCTTGGCTGCCTCTGCCGCTGGAACTGTGGTCGCCCCTGGAACCGGAGCTGGAGCTGGATTTTCAACGTCAGGTTTCGCTGGACTAAAATGCTCGGCCCACTTGCCTTTGAGCCAATCGAACTGCCACCACACCGCAGCGGCAATCAGCAGGCCAACGACCACGGTGATGGTGATATTCTTCTGGCGCCGTGTCTCTTTTTCGTCTGAGAACGGATCGCCCAGAATGCGTTTGGATCCAAGCGGCAATGTTTTGGCGTCGGTCAGATAAGTACCCAGAGGGATATTGATCTTTACGCGACCGTTAATAGCCCAGCCGGTGCCTTCCAGGATCGGGCCAAGAGTGCGTTGGCGGAGTTTGAGCCACGCGATCAACATCGACGGTCCAGAAACCAGCAGAACTAAGCCAATGATACCGAGCGGCATCCACCAGCCAAGATTGAGAAAACCAGTGAGCGCACCGCCTATCATGGTACTGATAGCGCCAAGACCGACACCAAGCGCGGCAACGGTGCCGACTTCAATTTTCGGTTTTTCAGTTGGTGCTTTTCCAGCCGCAGCGCTGTCGACAGCGGTGGTGGCAACACCTTGAATTTTGGTGGTCGAAGCATCGTCCGCAGTGGCCGCGCGCTTGGCCACTTGTTCTTCAACGAAGCGAACAATCTTTTTATATGGTGACCAAAACGCCTGACGAACACTGATGGGGTTATCGATGATCTTGGTGATCGTCGCATCCCAATCGCGACCCTGACGGTCGTAAAACAGGCCGTTGCGTCCGACCATCAAGTAATCGCCGTCACCCTGCGTGACGCAGGCAGCGATAGTCATTTTCTCGCCGCTCGCGCGTGAACAGGCGCAATAGGCGATGTAAACTTTGCCGAGCGAACCAAGCTGCATGTGTGCCGCAGCGTCATCAACGCGCACACAGAGCGTGCATGAGCGTTGATCCAGATAAAGCGTGCCTGCTTGGAAAATAGATTCTTTGGTCAAGTCATAGAAGTCGGAAAAATTTACAAAATTGCGCAGCAAGACGCCAAGATCACGGTAATTACGCACTAATCGTTCGACTTCGCCGAAGCCGCCAATCTGCTCTTTGACTGCCAGATCCTTGGCAATCAGTGCTGAGATGGCGGCTTGGTCACCAGCCGAGACGATCGCGTTCACGCGGTCAGCACCAAGCTTTTCCACGGCCAGACCCTTTTTGGCAGCTAACCATTCGTCATACGGAATAAAGCGAGCGCACAGCTGGCTCCACTCGGCATCGCTGAGGGATTTTTTTTCTGCTCCGAACACCGGCGTGACCACAGCTTGGTGGAATGCGGCGATACGATCACTCCACGCCGGATTCATCGCATCAAGCAAGCCTAATGCTTTGTGAGGTTCAATGCGTTGCAGTGGCAGGCCGACCACTTCATCGGTAGCGATGGAGAGATCTTTGGCGGCGAAGTCGAGATAGTCTTTCTCAGCGCGATTCAGCGCATTTGCCGCTCGGTGGTCGTAGGCAGCCAAACGACAGCGGGAAAAATAATCGTTAATCTTACTTCTTACGGCAGCGAACGTGACGTGAGCGGCGGGTGTAGCGTCACCCAAGATTTTCGCATGAGGTGAAGCCGACATCCATCCGGCGAGCGCACCACAATCGGCGAAAAACGCGTCAGCTTTTGCTTGGTCAATTCCTGGTTTTCCGCTGCGATCGATCACCGCGCCATGCAAAGAAATAATGTCGGCAATGGTTTGTTTGAGCGCGGGTGTTTCGGCGGCTTCGGCGATCACGATGCCGTCGCCATTGAAGGTGGTGTCGGCGAATAATTTGACGCTGTCGCTGATATCAGCAACCGTAATGGCCGTGGCCGTTGGTTTGCCGAGGTTGGCCAGCACTTGTTTCGCTGATGCCAACAGCGCTTTTCCCGCGACAGCGCTGTCGTTGATGGAACCCAGCGGTAGGCCATCGGTCCCTTTTTTCAATTCAGCGGGATCTTTCAGCAACGCGCAGGTCCAGTCGACGGCGCTGATGACTTCCGGCGCGCGCACGCGACCGTCCTTGTCAGCGTCAATCAGCTCCAACGTGCGGGCGTCGAATTGCAGGCCCTTGACCGGGCAGGTCAGCGCCACCCATAATTTTTGATCAAGCTTGCTTAAATTGCGGAAATCATCGGCTGTTTCGAAGAGGACCTGATCAAGGCCACCGGCGCGGAAGAAAGTCCAAGAGTGGGGCGTAGGCATGACTGAATTCCAATCGTCGGGTAAATGAAGGTGCGGACTTTTAGGTCAGCGAGCACGGCGCACCAGTGGGGAAGCGGTCGACTCCCACACACGTCGTGGGCGCTGGGGAGTGATGAAGTGGAAACGAGGCGCTGCCTTAGCTTAGGCTTTGGTTAATGAGAACTTCACTGCCCTTCCATTGAGTTCATCAACGGTTGAGGCGGATGGATCTTGGCGGAAATCCAGCGCCAAGATTTCGTCAGCGATGAAAGTGCTGTGTGTGGTCATCGCTGCAACGACTTCGGCGTCGTCGCTCGACCAACCCAGTTTGATGCGGTCGCTGACTTCCAATCCGGCATCTTTGCGCGCCTGTTGCACGACGCTGATGAATTCGCGGGCCAAACCTTCGCGCATCAATTCGGGAGTAACAGCGGTGTCGAGCGCCACGGTCACGGCGCCGAGGCTGGCGGTGATAGCGCCAGCGACCGGTGAGCGCGTCAACAGTAAGTCATCTTTACCGATGGCTTCCCCATCAACGGTGATGGAGCGACCCGCTTCCAGTTCAGCGACTTCGGCGAAAGACCAGCCGGATAATACCGCGCTGATACTTTTCAGTTTTGGTCCACAGCGTTTGCCCAATACTTTCAGATTTGGTTTCACTGAGAGCGCACAGAACGCCGCTTCATCGTGCGATTGACGCACGGCTTTGACGTTGAGTTCGGTTGCGATGATGCCGCCGAGACGTTCGACTGCGCCCTGCACCGCTGCTTCGCGCGAGACGATGGTCACGGTTGGCAGTGGTTGGCGAACTTTCAGTTTGTGGTCTTCACGTAGTTTGCGACCAAGCGAGATCGCGGTTTCCGCCAGCGCCATTTCGCGTTCGAGTGCTGCGTCAATCAACGCTGCATCCGCTTGTGGGAAATCGCACCAGTGAACGCTAGCCGGCGCGGTCGCATCGACCGAACGCACCAGACGTTGATGCACTTCTTCGGTCAGAAACGGCATGAACGGCGCCAACACTTTGGCGAAGGTGGTGAGCACCTGATACAGCGATGCATACGCATCGGCTTGTGCATCACGCCCATCTTTGCCCCAGAAGCGCGTGCGTGAAAAACGGATGTAGGTGTTGGTCAAATCATCGATGAAACGCACCAAGCGCGGCACCACCGCGTACAGGCGATACGCTTCCATTTCGACGTTCACATCACGCACCAGTGATTGCAGTACCGACAGCACCCAGCGATCAAGCAGATGACGTTGCGCAGTTGGCTTCGCTGCCCACGTCCGTGGATCGTAGCCATCTGCGGCGGCGTAGGTGGTAAAGAATGACAACGCGTTCCAGTACGGCAGCACGACGGTGCGGACAATTTCTTTGAGTCCAGCTTCACTGAATTTCAGCGGCTCAGCGCGCACCACGGGCGAGTCGATCAAATATGCGCGTAGTGCGTCAGCTCCGTAGGTATCGAGCACCACGTGCGGATCAGGATAGTTCTTTTTCGACTTCGACATTTTCTGGCCGTCTTCGGCCAGCACGAGTCCATTGACCACCACGTTTTGAAATGCGGGTTTGTCGAACAACGCGGTCGACAACACTAACAGCGTATAGAACCAGCCGCGCGTCTGATCGAGACCTTCAGCGATAAATTGCGCTGGAAATACCGGCGGAGCTTGCTTGCCATCTGCGCCACCCATCCAGTGCACTTGCGCATATGGCATCGCGCCGGATTCGAACCAGCAGTCGAGCACCTCGGGCGTGCGCTTGTAGGTCTTGCCGTTCTTGGTGATGACGACTTTGTCGAGATGATGTTTGTGCAGATCCGTGATGGTCTGGCCGGAAAGTTTTTCCAATTCAGCCACGGAACCAACGCAGAAGGTATCGCTCGCATCAGCAACGTTGACCCAGATCGGCAGGCACGAGCCCCAGAAACGATTGCGCGAAATGTTCCAGTCTTTGGCTTCTTTCAGCCAATTACCGAAACGATTCGAACCGATGGTTTCCGGCACCCAGCGAATTTTTGCGTTATTGGCCGCAAGCTTGTCGCGCAGATCTTCGACGCGCACGTACCACGCTTCGATCGCGCGGTAGATCAGCGGCGTGTCGGTGCGTTCGCAGAACGGGTAGCTGTGGACGATGGTCGATTGATGAACGAGTTTACCTTCGTCTTTCAACCGTTTTATGATCGCCTTGTCAGCGTCTTTGCAGAACTGTCCGGCGTATTCCGGGACCTCAGCGGTGAATTTAGCTTCTTCATCAAGCGGATCGACGAGGTCGATGCCTGCGGCGCGGCAGACGCGGTAGTCATCCTCGCCATAGGCCGGGGCCAAGTGAACGATGCCGGTGCCGTCGCCGGTAGTGACGAAGTCGTCAGTAAGCAGGCGGAATGAATGCGGTTGATCCGCGAAGTACGGAAATAGCGGCTCGTATAAAAGGCCAGCGAGCACGGCACCAACAGGTTCGGCGAGGACGCGATACAGTTCTGGTTTTTTATAGAACGCCGACACGCGATCTTTAGCCATCAAGTAGACGTCTTTGGTTTGAACGTCTTCAATCCATTGGTAGGCAACGTCAGGGCCCACGCATAACGCGAGATTTTCTGGCAAAGTCCAAGGCGTCGTGGTCCACGCCAAGAGGTAGCAACGTCCCTCATTGATCGCGGTGAAAACGTCTGGCGATTTTTCACGACAGCGCTCCATCAACGGTGACGCGACATTTCGAACCTTAAACCGCACCGTAATCGCCGGATCCTGCACATCCTTATAATTATTTCCCGCCTCAAAATTCGACAACGGCGTCGTCAGTTTCCAGCTATACGGCATGATGCGATGCGCTTTGTAAACGCGAGACTTCCCATCAGCGTCTTTGGAATCCCACAGCCGCTTGAACACCCACCATACCGACTCCATGAAATCGCGGTCCATGGTTTTGTAGTCGTTATCGAAGTCGACCCAGCGGCCCATGCGTGTGACGGTTTTGCGCCATTCGGCGACGTAGGTTTGCACCATCGAGCGGCATTGCTCATTGAACTTGTCGATGCCCAGCGTGCGGATCTCGGGCGTGCCGTTGAGGTTCAGCGCTTTTTGCGCCAGGTTTTCGATCGGCAGGCCATGGCAGTCCCAGCCGAAGCGGCGGTCGACGTGTTTGCCGCGCATGTTCCAATAACGCGGCACGATGTCTTTGATGGTGCCAGCCAACAAATGTCCGTAGTGCGGCGTGCCGGTGGCAAAGGGGGGGCCGTCGTAAAAGACGAATTCGCCCGTGCCTTTGGCGCCTTCGCGGCGGCGATTGGATTCTTGGAAGGCGTCCAAGTCGGCCCACAGTTTCAGGATGGCTTCCTCTAACTGCGGCAGGTTGACCTGCGATTCGACACGGCGGAAGACGGCGGCGGGCTGGTTCATGGGCGACCTGGGGGAGTGATGCGCAATCAGGGAAGCGCGGCACCGTAGATCGCTGGCGGAGTGCGGCAAGCGGGCCTCAGCGCCGCTCAGGGCGATTGCATTACCCCCCCCGCCTGCCGTGGAAATCAGGTTTTAGATCTTGTTTCGGTAAAGGGCTGCACGGTGACCATTGATGCGATGGGCTGTCAAAAGGGGGATTATCATTGCCGTCGGCAACAGCGGCACCGGCAAAACGCATCTCGCACTCGGCCTCGGCCTGGCCGCGTGCCAACGTGGCTACACCGTCCTGTTCACCAG
>JAYVSL010000090.1:0-4137 GCA_043775355.1 Planctomycetota bacterium | reverse complement strand
ATCGACGCCCTCCTCTCAGAAACCACCAAGCCACCCGACGTTGTCGTAGAATTACTCCACCGAGCAGACTCCGCCATCGAAGACATGTGCCGATGGCTTTTGAAAAGACGCCCCGATCGCTCGTATGCCCGCGTGCCGATGCACCCGTACGCAAGATCAATTACGAGAGAGGGATAGGTTATCGCAACGCCATTGCCGGTACGGGTGGTGTGGTTACGCGCATTTGATTGGCAGGAAAAGCGTGGCGTTCGGACAATCCCGCAACCAGATCCGCAGCGTTTTCGTTTCGTTCCCGACCCAGCACAACAGTCGACCGATGTGATGGAACCGGGGGCCAGTTTTGATGGCGGCGGTAAAGATGCTGAGATCGCAGGTGTCGGTACGTGGTTCGATCGTCGTGGCACGTTTTCGCTATGGGGACTTGATACCAGCGAGGGATCAGAACGAGAGCTGGTGACCGTTGGTCGACTGTTCAATCCGTTGATCGCTCCAGATGGACAAACGATTATTTACACGCGCGAAACGGAAAACAACGATGGCACCACCCAGTTTCGCGTGCATCACGTGGCCTGGGATGGAACGGGTGATCAAGAGCTGACTCAGGGGTATGGACTTTGGGTCAACGATGAACCGGACAGCGGCGAACGATGGCTGTATGGCACGGATCGATTCGATGCTCTGTGGCGAATTTCCCTGACCACGCCTGATCGACGCCAAGTGCTCTATCGTGGAGCGTTGTCTCGCCGCCTTTCGCTGGCCGCCGATGGTCGGACGGCATGTGGCGAATTTCCCTGGCCGCATGTTGGTGTTTTGGATGTGATCAGCGGCGTGGTCGACTACCGCGGATTGCGTGACGGCTGCAACGCCAGCATGGCTCCCGATGGATCTGGAATGATTTCGCTTCTCAATGGAGCTCACACCGCGGTGACGATTTTCGATGAACAACGCACGGCGGTTGAGGTTGATTTGATTCCCCCGCAGATGAAAAAAACGACCACTGGTCAGCGTGGGAAAATCTGGAGTCCCAAATGGGCTGCCGATTCACGTCATGTGATTTTGAGTGGTCCGATCCGCGCGCGGACCGCAGATGCGGCGGATATTTGGCTAGGGGAATATGCCGCCGATCGGAGTTCCGTGGTTACCTGGGTTCAGGTGACCAAGTCGGACAGCTTTGATGTGTGCCCATTTTTATGGAGAAAGAGCCTTTCTTCACAGCGATTACCAAACGCTTCCTCCACTTCCTCCATTCCGGTTGTCCGTCGTGTGCAGGTCCTCGGGCTTGATCACATTGCCGTGACATTTGATCGACCAATGGCACCAACATCTCTTCGTCTCGTCACCGACCGTGGCGACAGCGCGACGAAGGTGAGTCAAGGAACCAGCGAGCGGGTTATTCTCGCAACATTCCCCTCCTTTCTTTCTCCTAAGGGTCAGCTGCAGATCATCGTCTCGACGACCAAGGATCTTTCCGTATCGCTCACCGCTGACTTTAAGGCGCCTTCCTGGCCTGCTTGGCGCGAAGGCTTGCTCGCTCGTTGGAGCGGACGTGCTGGTGATAATACGCTGTCGCTGAACGGCTCGATGGTGACCACGACCATCGTCCCCAGTGGTTTTGCTCGCTTTGATCGTGACGGTTCTTTGTTGATGCAGGGCGGGCGATATGTGGCAACCGCGTTTGCCGTCGGCGAATCGTTGAGCACATCTACCGATAGCGGACTGGGTATTGAATTGGGATTTCGGCTGCTTGGTCGCGGCGATAACGTGACGACCAACGTGACGACCAAGGCAACCTTGGCCGATCTCAGTTCGTGTTTTGAAGGGCCCGGGCAAGTCATGATTCAGGAGCAGAATGGCAGGTTGACGTTATCGGTTGGCGACTCGAACTCGTCATTTTCCATCGGGGCCATTTCAGATCAATTGCCGCATAGTCTCTCCGTTGTTTACCGACAGGGCGAACTCACCGCCTATTTGGATGGCATTCTTCGTATTCAGCAGGTCACCACTCAACCATTGACTCTTGCCGGTAAATCAGCGGCGAAACCATCTCGCGTCACTGGCGACGGCCTGCGTGCACACCTCCTTGCCATCGCGCTTTTCGATGGCAGGACGAATCCCGAACAGGCAGCGATCAGTCATCGCGCGTTATGTACGGCCTGGGATCAGCGTCCAAAGGTTCGTCGAATGAGCGTTCGAGTACAGCCGCTCGGACGTTCACGCATTCCTCAGTTGTCAGAAATTCAGCCGTATCGCAGTGCCTTGGTGGTCAATTCCTATCGCGTGGTTCGAGGCACTGGTGAGAAGGGCGAATTATCAGGCGCGTTGGTGGCGGGTACGAACATATTCGTCGCCGAGTGGGCATTGATGGACTCCATGCCAACGGAACTCGGCGCGCATAAACCAGACCAAGAGAGAGAACTCAACCTGGGATTATTTTCTGAGCACCCGGAATTGGAGTCGGTGTACTTTGAAGATACCCTGGATCACCCAGCTACCGATATAATCTACGTTGACATCGATCGCTAAAATTCGCGCCGTGCGCAGAGTAAGCTGTCAGCCACATAAATGTCAGCCAGATATCCTTCATGTCATTGTTAGTAGATTTACAGGTAAAGCACATAGAGGACATACGCATATTGGCGTTTGCCAATATGCGTATGTCCCTTACGTCAACAGAGAGGCACGTATCCCTTACGTCAACAGAGAGGCACGTACAGTTAATCAGATGGAATAACGTTCCCTAAGAAAACGCTCAGGTCGCTGAACATCCATAACATACGAATCCACATTGAGCTAGTTGCGTGGTCTTTGAATCCACTCTTCGAAACCTGTCTGATTTCCACGAGACAGATTCGCGTACTCAAAATACCTCTGACTATCAACGAATTCTGCCCTTGTTTAGCGCTCAACGAAGGAATAGTGCTACACCAGGAGGTTCCCCATGTGTTGTTTTACCGGCCCCGTGCTCTCCGTTTCCAGCACCAAGATTTTTTCCCGCGATGCTGGCGATAAGCGACAGTACCTGGCTTATGCCATGGATCTGAACACCGCCAAAGAAGTGGCGATGATTTTACCTTTGCCAGTGCCGGCGAAAAGTCCGGAGGACGCTGTCAAGTTTATTGATCTCTCTGGGTATCCGACGTTGTTCACTGAATTATTTAACATGATGGATTTTCCAGTTCCTGGGACGGGAAAAAGTCGCGCGGCAAGTGATGTCGTTTCTGCGGCAGCACCACTTGCCGTCCAATCCGTAGGCGCCTTCGACGCGTCCTTTGTCCCTTCCATCGCAGACTTCGCACGCCTTGATGAACGCTTCCGTCTATCCGCCGGGACCTGGGATAAACTGCCTGCCTATCGCGACTATGGTTTCGCGGTGTTTAAACTCAAAGCTGGCGAACAGCACTTTCATCCGATGGCTTTCAGCTTTCCACGTCGTGATGACACGACGCTCTTTTTCCCGACGGTCCATATCCACGATGGCACTGTCACTGAGAAAGCCAATTTCGATCACTACCTGTATGCGCAATTAGGAAAACAACTCGGCACCACAGGCTGGAAAGAATCGCCCGGACTCGCCAACAGCAAAATCGACATCAAACGCGCGATGGAAATTGTCGCCGGCGATCAGCACGTCTACTTCCAGTTCCTACGCGGCCGATTAGCCAATCAAGATACGTGGTTGAAGCTCGGGTAACGCCAAAGCACTAGAGTTTTATTTTTCCCTCTGCCTCAATCAGCCAACCACTGTAGAGTTCCATTTCCTCACCCGGCTTCATGCTTAATTCCCAACGGAGGATGGTGCGGGAATTATTCAATAATTGACATACGCATTTCTTTTGTCACCGAGTAACTGAACAATCATGCAGTGATCCAAACGCGCGAGCACTTCTAATAATTTACGAACGTCTTCGAAGTGCAGGACGGTCGATCTGTGGCAAGAATACCAACGCGGACTCAGCGCCACCGCCCAGGACCGTGAAAGAATCCGAAGACCCTGCCGAGATCGTAAGCGAAAATGCCTTTCACCGTACGGATGCGGGAGAGGCAAGAAAACCGCAAAGAAAACCGCAAAGAAAACCGCAAAGAAAACCGCAAAGAAAACCGCAAAGAAAACCGCAAAGAAAACCGCAAAGAAAACCG
>JAYVSL010000089.1:0-9807 GCA_043775355.1 Planctomycetota bacterium | reverse complement strand
TTTCGGTTCGGGTAATTGAATGTCGACGTAGGTCGTGTTCCAGTTCTTCTTGTTCACATTGCAGCGGAAAAAACCAGCGACTCGTTCGCCGAGATTGGTGGGATCCGGAGCTAAAATCCGGGTGTCTTTTCCATCGGATGCCCACTGCTCCGAAGTTCCTGCGGTTCCCTTTACCACGCTCACGTAAGCAGGTTTTTTATCCCGATCCTTGCCGATGCCATTGTAGCTCAACAAGACATAGCCATCTTTACCGTACTTGCCGCCCCAATTTCCACCCGTGGTCGTATCCTTTTGCACCAAGCTCACGGGAGAATCAAATGGTCGATCAACGAACGGAGGCAGGTCTTTTCCGGCGTACGTTACCTGCAGTTTGTGGCTGCCCGGTTGCACATCTTTCAAAAAGACAAACTCGGCATTTTCCTCTGCTCCAGATAAGCCGACAACGGTTTGAAACTTTCCGTCCCACACTATTTTCCCATTGAGCAAAATCGTCGAAATAGTCTTTCCCACTTTTGGCACGCCGATTCGTGCGGTCACGCCACTCGGAATGACGGTCTCACCGGTGCCCGTCTTCACATCCATCGAGCTGCTGATCAGCCCGTGCAGCGTCGGTACGGCGGCCGAAACCGAGGTTAGCCTTCGACCAGGACAAGGCAAAATATCGACAGTCGCAAATCCAGGCGTGGTTGGCTTAATGCCGGCAATTTCTTCGGTGAGCCATTTCGTCGCTCCACCGCCCCATGCATGACAATAACTGGTGAAACCGGCTTGGCTATTTGGCAGCAAGCCCGTGCGTTCAACCACGGCGTTCCACGAAGGGCGGTACACCTCAATCGAGGTCGTGGCTCCGTAAGCAATCTGGCTGCCCCAACAATCATACACGGCGCCAAGCGCATCATCATGGTAGCCCATCGCCGCCATGGCTTGAAGAATAAAATACTGATTAAAGGGCGAGAGCGACAAGCGCGTCAAACGATTGGAAAAATCACGTTCGTACATCGCCTTCTGCTCTTCGGCAGTAGCCACACCACCATTGACTGCATCGGCGAGCGCATGAACGCCCATGACTTTCCACCATTGCTGATCTTTTCGCAGTTCACTGGTGCGTAGTGCGACTTTATCCAGGTATTGCTTACTGAGTTCGGCTTTTCCTAACGTTCCTGCTGCCCAGGCGAACTCACGGCACGCACGAATGTACAGACCACGGTAAGCATTTTGCGATTCGGGATTATCCGGGGTTTCAAAGCCTGATCCCAGACGCTCATCCCAGCCATAAAATCGCATGCGAACTGGTTTCGCGAACACGGTTTCTCCATGGGTCAATTTAGTTGCTACATTTTCAAGGTATTTGCTCATGGTTTCCGTGTCACCAGTGTAACGGTAATAATCCATCAGGCTCAAAATCCAGTAGAGCGAATAACTTTCGATGCCATTACTGTCGGGAGAGGTTCGTTCCAAATTTTGCTTAATGAAATCCCAGTTACCAAAAGCCACCAGCGCCGCAGCCTGGGCCGGATGCGCATCGCCAGTCCAGGATTGCCGATCGCCACGATCCATCAGCAACGTAGCAAAATACTCTTTGAGCAAGTTGAGGCGTACACCGTACGCCGCCGTATACCAAATCCGTGTCAGCAACGGATCGCTACACGAAAAACTACCTTCGTAATTAGCAGGTTTTGCTTGGCAGACCAAGCGAACCGCCGTGATGTGCCACGGCTTCTCTAGCGAACGAACATGAATCCAACCAAAGCGCAAGCCTTCATAGAGTTCATCGTTCAATTCCAGTCGATAGGTATTGCCATGCTTGACCGCAGCCTTGGTTTTCACCGGAGCAGGATGACGGGGAACTTCATTATATTCACTGATGCTCATTTCCACCAAACCATTGCAGTCAGAGCTATCGAACTCCAACCAACCAGCGCTTTCCACACCAAAATCAAAACGGATTGAGCCCGGAGCGGCTACCGTTATCTGTGATTTTTCGCCTGATAGTATTTCTGACACAGGAAAAGCTTTGCTGTTTTCTGCCCATGTCGCCACGGGGCTGAGAAAATAAATCTGCAAATCATCCGTACCCTTGGTCTCTTTCCAACGATAGCGAATCAAAGGGTCTGGCGACTCACCTATTGCCGGACCAGAAGCCGTGCCGCTTATGAGAGGATAGAGTTGCGGCGCCATTGAAGCGCTCTTCAACGCGAGTGTCGAGCGCAATGCGGGTACCGCTTGGCCCATTGCCCAAGGGACCGGACCGCTCGGCAACGACTCCGTGTCGACACACCACGCGTTCGAAAAAAATAAAAGGGCGACAAAAATACGCGCGTACGAAAGTCGGACGATGTTCATGATGATTGATTCTCGCTTCTGCTGTTGCGATTTTATCTGCGGCTACTTAGTCGATGGTTATTTGTAGCGTTATCTTAAATTTGAACAATCGCACTGTCGGCCACGCAAAATAGCACATCTCACTACTCATATTACGTGGCTAACGGACTTAAAAACATTTGGAAACCTGCGACAATTCGTAATTGAGCAACACGCTGAAAGCGAATTCTCGCAGAAACGATTTATGCTCTTTTATTCGCTAAGGTATCAGCGAGGAACGTTATCAAGTCGCTGTTTGATACCCACGTCCATGATGCGACGTGGGTCGACGAATTCAAAAGTCGCGCGTCGCTTACTTAGCTAACTCAGTCGTCACATCGTCAAAATACTTGACCATGACTTTCAAGTCATCGAGCAAGGCTTGTCCCGTTTTTCCGGCCTCATATTCGAGCGATAGCGGGCCGCGGAAACCGCCTGCTTTCAGTGCAGCAAGTTGGCCTTTCACATTGCTAGCGCCGGTGCCATAGACCACATCGCGCGCGCCCTTGCCAATTTTATCGGTCTCTTTGAGGTGCGACGACATAATGCGTCCCTTCAATTTATTGATCGCTGCGATGGGATCGAGCTCAGAACGCGGCCAGTGGCCGGTATCTGCGCATGATCCAATACGGGAATCAAGCTTGCCAACCGTCTCAAGCACGTGGTCAGGATTCCAATAACGCGAGGGCTTGGGATGATCATGCAGAGCAACCTTGATATCGAATTCCTTAACCAATTTCTCAATCACTTCGAACGCATCTTCAGGCGGTTCGCTGACGATCACTGAAATGCCCATGGCTTTGGCGAATTCAAAAACCTTGCGGTCATTGGCTTCGTTTTTATCCAGGCCGACTACGCCGTAAGCCACCGGCTTGATACCTGCTTCAGTCAACCGCGCGAGCACCTTAGCACGCGTTTCTACGGGTGAATTATGATCGAAATTTCCACCAATTCCCCCGCCGGTTTCCTGGCCAGGATAGAGTTCTAGATATTTGATGCCCACTGTCTGAGCAATATCGATGGTATCCCACAGATTGGTGTGGTGCGCGGTCCACGCTTGTAGGCTGAGTTTAAAGCCGAGAAATTCGGCGCCTTTATCGTTGCGATCCGCCGCGTTAAGAACGCATGACAACGTCATCGCAGCAAGGAAAGCGAGGGGTCGAAGAGACATGAAAGTATCCTTTGGGAAAGTGGTCCGGAAGAACCGGAAGCCCGGTGACATGGGTTGAAAAGAAAAAGTAAGGAGAGTGAAATGATCAATGTCCCAGCATTGATCGACGTCACTGAAGCGATCCAAGATAAGCCATGATATCGCGCAATTCGGTGGCTGACATCATCGTTCCCATCGGCGGCATCGGCGATGTCGGCGGGGTTACTTTATCGATTTTCTCTTTGGCAATCACCACCTCACTCAGGTCGACGAGTCTGACCACCGCCCCTTTATCATCTTGTTTGAGGAGTGATCCGGTAACCGTGGTGCCATCTTTCAAACTCACTGTGGCGAGACCAAAACCGGGCACGACTACCGCACTCGGCACGATCAATGACTCCAAAATCTTTTCGCGCGTCAGCCGTTTTCCGACGCCGGCAAGATCTGGGCCAGCATTGCCACCCTCTTGATTGACGCTGTGGCATTTAATGCATTGCGCGAGGTGATACGAGAAAATCTGTTTACCTTTTTCAATATTCCCACCCCACATTGATAGTCGATGCTGCGCTAGCGGATCTTTGGCGTCCAACGTGTCGCGCCATGCTTTGAGCTTGTCGACGATAGCCGGTTCCGTGCGCTTTTGCGCCGCTTCAATAATTTCAAACTGAACTTCCGGATACGCTTTTCCAGCGCTCAAACGTCCAAGCCATTCGCTGATCACCGTTGCCGATTCGGCATCGTTCAAGCTACCAAAGCTGGAAAAAACCTGCTGCTTCAGCGCAAAGTTCGCCGGACTTAAAGCACGCTTGATTGCCGGCAACTCGACTCCGGTTGGGAACACATCGATGCGACTGACATAAACGGTGCCCTTGCGCTCCGCATGTTGCCAGAGCAACCAACGATAGGTGCCAAGCGCGCGATCAAGCCCCAGCACGCTACTGCCATGCATGCCGCCATCGCCCAGCGGTCTAGTATCGACCACAACCACACGTTTCCAACCTGCTGCGCTAAGATCCTTTCCCGTCGCATCAGGAGCTTGGTTATTTGCCGACGCCCACAATGTGAAGGCTTGTGGCGCGCGCTCGGCTTTGTGCCATGAAAAAGTATTAATTCGCGAAATCTCTACTGGCTTTTGCAAGTCGACCAGCCAGCGACCTTCACCATCTTGGGTCCAAACATTATTATTTTTATCATCATTATTTTTTGGCAATTTACCCTTAAACAACCGCGCTAGATCGACGCCTTTTCCTAATTGAGCAAACCCTTTTACACTCGTCGCCACCGCTCCCTGCACCGCCAGACCTGTCGTATCAGGCCCGCCTAGCGATAGATTACTCCAATCATTATGATCATTTTTATCCGTGACGACACGCACCAGACCAACGGGAGCCTTGCCTTGAGCATAGGCGGCGACTTCGGTATAAAATGTACCACCACGCTTATTTTGCCACATTAACCAGCGATAGGCGCCAAGACTGCCAGTGGTGTTGAGCACGCTCAAGCCGTGCTTGCCACCGTCGCCTAATTTGACACTCGATGCCTCCGCCAATTTGACCCAGCCAACACTGGGATCAGGGGCCGTCGCATCCGGCATTTTTCCACCCGCTGCGGCCCATAAAACGAAGTCCATCGACGCACGGCCCGTCTTATGTCGCGACCACGTATCGACGCGCCCTAAATCAATTTCTTGCCCCAGGTCAAGAATCATACGGGCATCATGGTCTTCAAACCACACGCAGGCCGCAGTGTCATCATCGTTGGCTGCCAGCTTACCATCATTCAGGCGTGGCAATGTATCGCCCGTAATGCCGGAATCCTTATGCGGTTGGCTTAACGTTTTCACCCACGTTACCGTTCCCTTGACAGCAAGATTATCTGGCGTCGGTTCGCCCATCGACAATGCCGACCACAGACCATCACTGCGATCCGCTAGCGCGATAAATTCTGGCTGGGTGGATGCATCTTGTTGTAAGGCGATCACCCCTAAGGTTATTGCTTTTTTCTGATCACTTTTCACCAGCGCATCAAAGGCCGCACGACGCAGGTCGACGTTGGCCTCCTTAATCAAGTTCGGTAAACGCTCAGCAAGACCGTCGGCCTTATGTTCAGTCAGTAAACTGAGCGCTTCCATGCGCACGTCCGCCGCCATCCATGGGTTGTCGAGTAATGAAAATAAAACCTGATCGCTCAGACCATAACCAAAGCGTTGAGCCAGCCGCACCGCGCTGGCCATCAAGCGATCCTCGCCATTCTCGATTACCTTCATGATGCCGCTCTTCATCGATGCCGGATCTGGGCCGTGTTCGCGACGAACGGCTTTACGTTGGTAGCCGACGACCGGATCAATCCAGCTCGGTTTCTCCCAATTTTCAATCGCTTTGAGGGCCATCGCGCGGACATCGGCCGGAGCCGACTTGTCAGCGGCAAATTCGACGAGTGCCTTAGCCGCGTTTTCATCGCCATAGCGATGGGCGGCATTAACCAAACGCAAATACAGCAGTTTTCGAATTGGTGCCGCTATTTTGTCATCGATCGGTTTTGACAATTGCGCAATCAAAGCTGGCATCGCTTCGACTAACGGTAGATCGTAAACCGCGCGGATGGCGTCGGCTCGCACCAACGGTGCCGCATCGTCAAGGAATTGCGCGCAACCCATATCATTCAGCCGACGCAGCGCCAACAATGCGCCCAACCGCACACTGGCAGAACTATCCTTGGATAAAGCCGTCAATGATTTGGCTTCACCACAACCGGTTAATCCCATCACCAGAGCATGACGTAAATACACATCTTTATTATCGTTTTCTTTTAACAGGCGTAATAGTTCAGATACCGCTGCGGGACTCTTCAGGCGACCAAGGGCAATCGCGGCGAAAGACTGCACTCGTGGATTTTTATCACTGAGCGCCGTGATCAGCGCAGGAGCTGCCGCTTGATCACGCACGTCACCAAGAATCTTCGCCGCCTGTTCGCGCACGCGATCATCGGTATCAGTCAAAAGCAATTGAATCGGTTTAGCCAGTTTAAGCTCTTTGCGTGCGAGTTGCCACAATCCCCACATGCCATGCAGACGAGTAAACGTATTGACGCCCGTGGTCGCCGCGAGAACCAAGGCGGACTGCCCATCTTTACCACGCTTCACCAATTCAAATTGAGCATGCTGACGAACCCGCATGTCCGCATGGCCAAGCAAGGTCACCAGTTCCGCCACGGGACGTTTACTGAAGCCGGCGGCCATCAGCGCTTTTAGGTTTTTCACCTCTGCGCTACCCCGCGTTGCGGGATCGCTGACCGTGACAATGCGCCCGTGATTGTTGGTTTCCCAACCGCCAATGTAGTCGACGATGTAAGCTCGACCGTCATAGCCAAAGGCCACGTCCGTTGGCGGAAATCCCCAGCAGAATTTTCCTTTTTGTTTGTCTGGCAATTCAAACCCGGCGCCCTTTGCCGTAAGGGAGAACGACCACACGCCGCTGTCCGCTCCGGCGCGATAATCACAAATTAAGAAATGATCTTTCAGCTTTTCGCCGAAACCAACTCCTGGGTAATAGGCCAGGCCACTCGGGCCGCTGGCGATGTGACCAACAGGTGGCAACACGGCCGCTGGTTGTTCAGCAAATGACGCCTTCCATAAACCTTCATCCAGCCATGGATCCGATTGACGACCATCCAGACCCGCCGTCTTGGCAAAACTATCGTTATTGAGTAATTGCCAGCCATGGCTCCAGGCGCTGCTGCCGCCTTCCATCAAATACACCACACGTGCGCTATCACCATAATCAGCGTTGTTATCGACGGTAAAAAGATTGCCGTACGCGTCGAAGGCGAGTTCCTGCGGATTACGCAAGTCGTGATAAACTATTTCAAGATTGGAGCCATCTGGATCGAAACGAAAAGCTGCGCCACCGATTGGATTTGCGTAGCTCACGCCTTCTTTGGTTTTCAAATGATATCCGCGATCACCGACCGAGACATAGATGCGACCATCAGGCCCCATCACGAGTCCATGCAAATCATGTCCACTGATAGAAAAACGCGGGCCCCAACCGTCGGAAAGAATTTCACGATCTTCGGCATACAATTGATCGCCCTGGTAATTGAAGGCCCATATCTTTGGGATGTTGGCCCAATACACCCGGCCATTCTGCACCATGATGCCAGCCGCTGGGCCATCGACGGCATCACGAAATCCATCAGTAAATAAACTGGTCGAATCCGCCTTGCCTTCACCCTTTCGGTCTTCGAGCACGCGAATGCGTTCGCTCTCTTTGGTGAAAAAATCTTTGGGAAACTTATCTTTCCATTTTTCAATCATCGCCGCGCGATCGGCGTAGGTCTTTACCTGAAGATCATCCTTATAAAGAAACATACAGTTGCGCACATCAATAACGCCGCCCTTACGCCAGCGCGACGTTTCAGAAGCAAAAACCCGTCCCTTCTCATCTATGTCGATGGCGATGGCATTCAGTATTTGCCGATCCTTGGCCCAAACCTCCGGCTGCATACCGTCAGAGACTTTCAGTGATTGAATGAAATCCGCTTCTTTCTTTTCAGCTCCACTTGGCGCCTGCCGTGACCCGCACCCCACGATGAACCCTGCGAGCGTGGGAACGAGCAGCGCCAAAAATGCAAAAAGTTTACAGCAACGACTTGTCAAATTCATGAACATCTTCCCGACTGCGGTGAATGGGTAAAAAATAAACTGAATGACATATGTTTTTTGGATGGTGTCACTTCAACGCGTTGCAACCAGTGCCCACACCCGAGCGCTTCATCAAAGCAATGATGCAGACGACCATTGGCTACCGACTATAGACCACAGGATCGTTCTGTGACGTCGCACAAAACCGGTAGTCGCAAACGGTAGCCCGTAACCTTCTCCTCAGTTTAAAACTCAGGGTTATTACTCTCGCACAGCACTGGGTGCTCCGTCCGAGCTTGATGGGTTTTTATTGCCCCACGCTGAATACAGCTCAAGTTCCACCTCAATGGAAACGCACGACGCCTCGGCTACTCCGCTGCACCACCACGGTCGCGGTGTCTCTCATAATCCTCGTAATCGTTTTGAGTCGCGTGATTTGGTCCCAGGGCCCGATTGGGATCCGAGCGAAGATCCCGCGCCCGCCACCGTCGTCTTTGAAGACGATAGCAAATCGTTGATCACCACTCAGGACAGTCCCGACATTCCGTTCAGCGCCAGCCTGAATCCTTATCGCGGATGTGAACATGGCTGCGTGTATTGTTACGCTCGACCATATCATGAATACCTTGGCTTTTCTGCTGGGCTTGATTTTGAGACTAAATTATTGGCCAAGCGCAACGCCGCTGAACTCCTTCGACGTGAATTATCATCGCCCTCGTGGACGCCAAAAGTTCTCGCCGTCAGTGGCGTCACCGACTGTTATCAACCGATTGAACGACGACTACGCCTGACCCGCGCTTGCGTGGAGGTCCTGGCCGAGTTCCGCAATCCCGTCGCATTCATCACCAAAAATAAACTCATCACCCGCGACATCGATCTTTTCCGCCGTCTGCACGAACATCACGCGGTGAGCGTCACCATCACGGTGACCACGCTGAATGCTGAACTCGCCCGCGACCTCGAACCGCGGGCGTCAGTTCCCGCCGCCCGCCTTGCCGCCATCCGTGAATTGGCCGATGCGGGAATTCCGGTTGGGGTCAACGTGGCGCCCATAATTCCCGGCCTGACCGACAGCGAAATCCCAACTATTTTAGCCGCCGCAGCTAAGGCGGGTGCCACGCACGCTGGTTACACCATCGTCCGCTTACCGCATGGCGTCGCCGACTTGTTCAGCGCCTGGCTCGACCGCGTCGTCCCCAACGCCAAAAATAAAATCCTCCATCGTATTGAGTCAATGCGCGGAGGTAAGCTCAATGATTCTCGCTTCGGTTCACGCATGGTTGGCGAAGGCGTTTTTGCCGAGCAAATCGCGCAAATGTTTGAGCTTGGTCGTCGTCGCGCAGGAATCTCAGCCGAGCATCCGCAATTATCGACGGCTGCGTTTCGTAGCCCGCACGGGAAACAGCTCAGCATATTCGATAACTTTTGAACGAACTCCGTTGATACGTCCCCAGCAACTGCTTGCCGCAACTTTCCCTGAGTAAGTATTCCATCTCATGCCGCTGAACGATTTTCATCCAGCGATACGCTCGTGGTTCCAGACCAACCTCGGCGAGCCCCAATGGCGTTGCGATAACCTATCCCTCTCTCGTAATTGATCTTGCGTACGGGTGCATCGGCACGCGGGCATACGAGCGATCGGGGCGTCTTTTCA
>JAYVSL010000088.1:0-35792 GCA_043775355.1 Planctomycetota bacterium | reverse complement strand
GCTGGCTATACCTTCGGTTGTCACTCGCTGCGCCACATCGTTGGTGGACGCAAAGATTGCTTCGCTGGTGGCGATGGCTGTGGAACTGGTCTGCATTTTGGCGCCTGGAGTTTCGTTAGCATGCTCAATCGCCACCACGCCTTATTCGCCATGACCTCGCTGGTGGTGGTGGGTTTGGCCGACGTGATCGTTCGTCTGGTTGCGATGGGAAAAATTTCTGATTTCCGCTTCTTCTGATCGTCAGCTTTCGCTTCCTCTTTTCGTCGTCCTCTCGTCATCCCAACGGACATCCACATGGAAATCCAGACATTCGAACATGACGTCTTGGTGATCGGCGCTGGCGGCGCTGGCATGCGCGCAGCGATTGAGGCCGCCGATGCCGGCTGCTCGGTTGGCTTGGTGTGCAAATCGCTGCTCGGCAAAGCGCACACCGTGATGGCCGAAGGCGGCATCGCAGCGTCGCTTGGCAACGTCGATGATCGCGATGGTTGGAAGGTGCACTTCGCTGACACCATGCGTGGCGGTCAATACGTCAATAACTCGCGCATGGCCGAGTTGCACGCCAAAGAAGCGCCAAGCCGCGTGCGTGAATTGGAACAGTGGGGCGCAGTATTCGATCGCACCAAAGACGGCAAAATTCTTCAGCGCAATTTTGGTGGCCATCGCTATCCACGTTTGGCTCACGTTGGTGATCGCACGGGGCTGGAGATCATCCGCACGTTGCAAGATCACAGCGTCCATAAATCGCAGATCGCGGTGTATATGGAATGCTGCATCACCAAGTTGCTCAAAGACGGCGATCGTGTCGTCGGCGCTTTCGGATATTACCGCGAAAAAGGCCGTTTTGTGCTCTTTAAGGCCAAGTCGGTCATCATCGCGACGGGTGGCCTTGGCCGTGCTTTCGAGGTCACCTCGAACTCGTGGGAATACACCGGCGACGGTTACTCGCTGGCCTACAATGCTGGCGCTGAACTGCTTGATATGGAGTTCATTCAATTCCATCCAACTGGCATGGTATGGCCACCGTCGGTGCGCGGAATTTTGGTGACCGAAGGTGTGCGCGGAGAAGGCGGCGTCTTGCGCAACAAAGACGGCAAGCGCTTCATGTTCGACGACATTCCAGAAAATTATCGCAATCAAACCGCCAAAGATCCGGAAGAGGGCTGGCGCTATACGCAAGGCGACAAGACCGCCATGCGTCCGCCTGAGTTGCTGACCCGCGATCACGTCGCGCGCTGCATCAACCGCGAAGTGAAAGCCGGTCGTGGCTCACCGCACGGCGGCGTGTTCCTCGATATCGCCTGGATTAAGGAACGCGTGCCCAACGCGCGTGAACACATCAAGAAAAAGCTGCCGTCGATGTACCACCAGTTCATGGAACTGGGCGGTCTGGATATCACCACGACTCCGATGGAAGTCGGTCCGACGACGCACTATACCATGGGCGGCGTGCGCGTCGACGGCGATACGCAGATGTCCTGCGTGCCTGGCCTGTTCGCTGCCGGTGAGGCCGGTGCCGGTCTGCACGGTGCCAACCGCCTGGGCGGAAATTCACTTTCTGACTTGTTGGTGTTCGGCAAACGCGCGGGTGAATACGCCGCGAAGTATGCGAAAGAACAGCAGCATGGTTGGATCGACGAAGCGGAAGTAAAAGCGTCGATGGATTGGGCGCTGCATTTCATGGATGCACCGAAGGGCGACGAAAACCCTTACAAAGTTCAGCAAGATCTGCAGAAAATGATGCAGGCGCAGGTCGGCATCGTGCGCAAAGAAGACGAAATGCGCAGCGCTCTCGAAGAGATCAACAAGCTCAAGGCCCGCGCCGTCGCGGTGCAAGCGCCCGCCAATCGTGAATACAATCCCGGCTGGCATACCTGCATGGATTTGAGCAATTTGCTGGTCGTCTCTGAAGCGCTGACCAAGTGCGCCATCGAACGCAAGGAAAGTCGCGGCGCTCAGTTTCGCGAGGACTTCCAAGAGAAATCCAAAGAGTTCGGTGGCGTGAACATGATCATCAAGAAGGGCGTTGATGGTCAGATGACGTTGCGCCGTGAAGCGGTGAAACCGCTACCTGATGAGCTCAAGCAAATCATCGACGACCAGGCCAAATAAGGACCACACCATGAGCACTGCAGTTGGCGATACCGCTCCCCATCAGCGTACCTTCAAAGTGTGGCGCGGTGATAAAACCGGCGGCAAAATGGTGGATTACACCGCTGAAATCACCCCAGGCATGGTGGTGCTCGATGCGATCCATCAGATTCAAGCAACCCAGGCGTCCGACCTTGCCTGTCGTTGGAATTGCAAAGCGGGCAAGTGCGGTTCGTGCTCGGCGGAAATCAACGGCAAGCCGCGCTTGATGTGCCTGACGCGCATGGAGGCCTTACCCGAAGGCGACATCACCGTCCAACCGATGAAGTCATTCCCCAACATGCGTGACTTGGTCACCGATGTGTCGTGGAATTACACGGTGAATAAGAAGATCACCAAGTTCACCCCGGCCAAGCCTGGCACCCGATTTGTTGCCGAAGACGGCACCTTCCGCATGCAGCAACGCGATGTCGAACGCACGCAAGAAATGCGCAAGTGCATCGAGTGCTTCCTCTGCCAAGACACCTGCCACGTCATCCGCGACCACGAAAAGCACGAAGTGTTCTCAGGCCCGCGTTTCTTCGCTCGTGCAGCCTCACTCGAAATGCACCCGGTTGATACCGCCGACCGCGAACCGTTCTTGAAACGCGAAGGCGGCATCGGTTTCTGCAACATCACCAAATGCTGCACCGAAGTCTGCCCCGAACACATCACCATCACCGACAACGCCATTATCCCGCTCAAAGAACGCATCGCCGATCGCTATTACGATCCCGTGACCATGCTGTGGCGCTGGGTGACCGGCGCGAAGGACGGCTGAGGCGCGGCGTCAGGAAAGATTCACGAGCCCCAACGGGGCGGTTCAATACAGCCCAGGGCAACGCCCTGGGAAACGTGAGCAGTGGATGATGGAGCCCTGAAAGGGCGGCCCAACCACGGTCGATTCGGTCGCCCTTTCAGGGCTTTGACGACAAATGGCCGTCAACCCAAGGCGTTGGTTAGCCGAGTTCGGTCTGCATCACGTCGTTCATTCCGACCGCAGAGACAGTCCACGGTCGTTCATATCTCCCGACATCGGACATCGGACATCGGACATTGAATCCCCGATCTTCGCCCTTGCCTTGGGGTGGCATCTCGTAGTCTCCCAGCCCTTTTGCCAAGGCGCCAATTTAGGCTGCCATCAAGGTCATCAATGCGGATATTCTCCGGCAATTCCAATCGTCCTCTCGCTCAGGCCATCGCCGATGCCATCGGTACGCGCCTAGGTGAGATGAACTGCAACCGCTTCCCTGACGGGGAAGTCAAGGTTCAGGTGATGGAAGACGTGCGTGGAGCCGACGTTTTCGTGGTGCAACCAACCACGACCAACGATTTCTTGATGGAACTGTTGGTGATGACCGACGCGCTGCGCCGCGCCTCGGCTGCGCGCATTACGGCGGTGATTCCTTACTTCGGTTACGCCCGTCAAGATCGCAAGCATGACGGACGCGTGCCCATCACGGCCAAGTTGGTCGCTAATTTGATGGTGACTGCGGGCATCAACCGGGTGTTGACCGTTGATCTGCATGCTCAGCAGATTCAGGGCTTCTTCGATGTTCCGGTTGACCATTTGATGGCCAGCCAAGTCCAATTGGAATATTTGAACAGCTTAAAATTGTCGGATCCGGTGGTGCTCAGTCCCGATACCGGCTCGATCAAACTGGCCGATCGCATCGCTCGTACGCTCGGCGTGCCCCTGGCAATCATCGATAAGCGCCGTACCGGCGATTCTTCGACCGAAGTCGCCAACGTCATTGGCGAAATTGGCGCCCGTGAAGCGATCATCGTCGATGACATGATCACCACCGCTGGCAGCATGACCAATGCGATTCGCACGGCGCGCCAGTTTGGCGCCAAGCGCGTGATCCCAGTTTGCACGCACGCGGTGTTGTGCGGAGACGCTTACGAGCGTCTGAGCGCTGTCCAACTAGACGAATTGGTGATCACCGACAGCATCCCGCTGAAGCGTCGCTTTGCTGATCTGCCCATAAAAGTCCTTTCTCTTGCGCCGCTCTTGGGCGCAGCCATCAAGAACATCCACACCAACCAGTCTGTCAGCTCTTTGTTTGTAGAGCGGGCCGTCAAAAAAGGCCTTTGAGCCATTTTAGGAGTCTCAGTCATGAGCAACATCACCACTTATCCCCTCCAGAATCGCACGACGCTCGGCACCCACGCCGCAGTCAAACTGCGCAACGCTGGCATCGTCCCGGTGACGGTCAGCCGCCCAGGCAAGACCAGCACCCATTTGCAGGTTGATGAAAAGTCGGCCATGCACATGGCGGCAAACGTCGTTCACTTGTGCAAGCTGGATGTTGATGGCAAGCAAGTCACCGCATTGCGCGCTCAATTCGTCAAAGACGTGTTGACTGACCGGATCAAGCACATCGACCTGATTGAAGTCGACGAAAAGAGCGAGATCAAAGTTGACGTGGCAGTCGTTCCCGACGCGCGTAACTGCCCAGGCGTTAAAGCTGGCGGCATCGTTGAATTGCGCGCGCGTAAAATCACTGTTCGCTGCAAAGCCAGCGCCATCCCTGACAATGTTCACTTCGACCTCTCAAGCGTCGAATTGCAGCAGTCGGTCACCGTCGGCGCGATCAAGCTGCCTGCTGGTGTGACCTTGGTCACCCCACCGAAGCAACTTCTGCTGAGCGTGGTTATCCCGCGCGGCATGAAGGCCTTGGCCGACGAAGCCGATGCCGCCGCACTCGCCGCTGGCGCCACCGCAGCCCCAGGCGCAACGCCAGCTGCTGGCGATGCCAAAGCTGTAACGCCCGCAGGCGATGCCAAGGCCGCTGCTCCAGCTGCCGACGCCAAGAAAAAGTAAACCGTTCGACAGCCATATGGCTGTGGTTCACGCAACGGCACCGCTTTGGCGGTGCCGTTGCTGTTTTCACGGTCAGCGAAATTTTAAGCCGTCGACACCATGCTGTCGGCCACCGACGCCATGGGTCCATGGCCTCACTTGCCATGCGACCACGTCGTCAGTGGGCGGGTGAAATCAGAAGGATCTTATTTTGCTGCAGTATAGGGCAGTGATGAATGATGGACCATGATGCGCAGTCGACCGTTGTCGTCTTTTCGCCACGTCCAGGTCTTGTCGACAATCGTGACCTTTCCGTCTTTATCCGTTAGCTGAACATTGCCCATCGACGTCGCGGTGTCTCCAGAGAGGAAAATTCCGACATTGCGCACCTCAACCTTGCGCCATGGCTTGAGAGCAAAACCTTTATCGCGAGGGAAGGCGGCATCATCGCCGACAAAGTAGGCGAGTGCCCCAGCGCGAGTAGTACGGAAGGTTTGCGGGACTTCGGTTAGCGTCGGCTTGAATAGTACCACGCCATATTGGTAACCATAGGCGGCATCGATGACGGCGCCCGCGAGTGTCTTGGCTGCTGGCAATCCGTCTTTTTCGAAGGTGGTCGAGATGGAGACCAAAGCTTCGCCCCAGGCTTTTTGAGCACTGATGACCTCGGCTTCAGAAATCCCGCTGTTGACCACGATAGCGGGTGGTGGCGGAGCCAGCGCGACAGCCGGTTCAGCCGCAAATGTTGCTGTGCAGGTTACCGACAGCATCAGGGGAAGGAGGAGGGTTTGAAAACGCATGGTGAGATTTCCTGGTTTGAGGATGGTGAGGGATTGGAAGAGCATAAGGAAAGACCTGGGTTTGGAGAAGGTGATAGTGGACGATGAGCGGTGACGCGACATGAGGCGATCGGTTTGCTGGAGTAATGAAGCGCCCTTGGCGAATATTTTTTCGACTTTGTGCATCACATCAGGCTCCGTGCTAATTGGTGGTAAAGTGGAATACCAATCGCCAGATTGAACGGAAAGGTGATGCCAAGCGAGGCGCCGAGCGAGAGCGCATGGTTGGCACCAGGATTGGCGATGCGCATCGCTGCTGGAGCGGCGATGTAGCTGGCGCTGGCGGCCAGTGTTCCCAGGACGGTTGCGCCGCCAACGCTCAGCCCGGCGGCGTGTCCGGCGATCACGCCGATCACGCCGTGCAGCAACGGCAGAAGAATTCCGAAGGGCACCAGAAACCGCCAGTGGCTGCGTAGATCGCTCAGTCGAGCGGCCGCCACCATGCCCAATTCTAACAAGAAGAGGCAGAGAACGCCCTTGAATGGATCGACGAAGAAAGCTTTCACTTCGGTCATCCCTTCTTTGCCTGCAGCCCAACCGATCGCCAGACCGCCAAGCAGCAACAGAATGCTTTTACTCGCCACTACGTGACCGATTGCTGACCAGACTCCACCTGTGGCGACTCCACCGGAACTGCGTAATAACAACAGCGCAACAATGATCGCTGGCACTTCCATCAGGGCGAGCAGCGCCGGCATAAAACCTTCTGGCGTATCGCCGACTTTGCTGAGGAACGCGACGGCGGCGAGAAACGTTACCGCTGAGGTTGAGCCATAGTGCGCGGCTAGCGAGGCACTATCTTCGCGACTAAATCCTCCTGCACGTCTTGCGATGAAATAGGCCCAGAGTGGCACCGCTGCGCCAATCACGAGGGTTGCCACTGCTGCCCAACCGACTTGCGCCAAATTCGTTTGATCAAGGGCCGCTCCGCCTTTCATGCCGATGGCCAACAGCAGAAATATCGCCAACGTTTGTGAGAGTGCTTCAGGAAAGGTCAGATCACTGCGGAGTAATTTCGCCACCACTCCAAGCGCGAAACTGAGAATGACCGGAGACAAGAGGTTGTGGGTCAGAAGATCAAGCGAGTCCATGAGATGCTCCGAAGAAAGGTGCGGGACGTTCCCGTAAGTGGCTAGGAAGAAAAAGTACAGCTGAAGTCAATTCAGTTGATCAGCGAATGACGCTGACGAACCCATCACATATAACCGTCTTTTCGCAATTGTTCGAGCCCACCACGGCCTTCGTGATCTTGTAATCGCCCGCTACGCTCAGCGATGTCTTTGAGCGTGCCGGAACTGAGTTCAGCGATGACTTCGCGAATGGAAGTGGCGCGACTCGCGATGGGCTCCTGACATGGCCAGCAACCGAGGCTGCGGTAGCGCGAGCCTTCGCCGCGATCGAAGTAGAGCGAGATCAGCGGAATCGACTCGCGCTCAATATATTCCCAAACATTCAGTTCGGTCCAATCGAGCAACGGGTGAATTCGTACATGAGTTCCTGGGGCGAAATCAGTTTTAAATTGATTCCACAGTTCGGGCGGTTGATCGCTTACGTCCCATTCGCTGTGTTTACCGCGCGGGCTGAAATAGCGTTCCTTGGAACGACTGCCTTCTTCATCTGCCCGCGCTCCAACGATGACGCCGGTCCAAGGCTTACGCTCGGTTTCGCTCACCCACGCGCCGGTGGCAAGGTCAAGACGATAACGCGGACCACTACCATCGAGGGTCTGTTTCAGCGCTTCCGTACGCAGAATGCCACAGCATTGCTGACGAGCGAAGCGTCTGGGATCGCCGTCGGGATAATCTTCACGTGTGTGGACGTAAGTGCGGCGTTCAGCGAGTGCCGCATCATGACGACCGACCATCATGATGAGGTTTAATTCGCGTGCGAGTCGGTCACGGTACGTCAGCGCTTCTGGAATCTCGAAACCGGTATCGATGTGCACCAAGGGAAACGGCACATGTCCGAAGAATGCTTTGCGCGCCAACCATAACAGTACCGTCGAGTCCTTGCCCATCGACCACAACATGCAGAGATCGGGGAAATGCCGGTAGGATTCGCGCAAAATGTAAACGCTCTGCTGTTCCAACGCATCAAGGGCATCCATCAGTTGACTCCTTCACGGTGTAGTTGACTGAGTGTGCTGATAGAATTTCCATGATGCTCGGTTGCGATGGGGGCTTCGCCGAGTGCGGCAAGAACCTGCTGCATGCGAAGCCAAAGCTCTGCCTGATCATCGGCCTGAATCGTTATATGCCCAAGTTTCCGCCCTGGTTTGGCGGCTTTGCCGTAGTCGTGAAGAAAAGTTTCGGGAATGGCAGCGAGCGTTTTTGGAAGTGGCAGTGTTCCGATGCAATTGACGAGAGCCGTTGGACGAATCAGGTCGGTTGGGCCGAGCGGTCGACCAGTGATCGCGCGTACGTGATTTTCAAATTGACTGGTACGCGCGCCTTCGATGGTCCAATGACCGCTATTATGCACACGCGGAGCCATTTCGTTCGCCACCAATTGCCCCGCCACCACGAAGAACTCAACGGTTATTATTCCCACGTAGTCCAGCGCGGTCAGTAATCGCGCGGTTAGGTCGCGTGCTGGTGCTGACAGTTGGTGTTCTTCTGCGAAGGGAATCGCCGCCCGCAGAATTCCCTCACGATGCCAGGTCAAAGTCAGTGGATAAAATTGCATGTGACCATTGGCATCGCGAGCAGCGATTTGAGCACATTCTTGGGTGAAGGGCACCATGGCTTCGACAATCGCCGCTTGTCCGGCGATAGCAGACCACGCTGCGGCGACTTCATCTACTTGACGCAGACGCACTTGTCCTTTGCCGTCATAACCGCCATGACGGGTTTTGAGCAGACAAGGGAAACCAAGTTTGTTGGCAGCAACCACGACGTCGCTTGCCTGATCTACCATATGAAAATCGGCAGTGGGAATTCCCAGACTGCGCAGGTAGTTTTTTTCCGTGTAACGATCCTGCGCGATGGCAATCGTCGCAGCGGATGGATGCAACCGCGTATGGTTTTCTGCCGCCGCTAAAACGTTGGCCGGAATATTTTCGCTCTCGCAGGTGATCGCCGCGCAGTGTTGTGCGAGCGCGACGATTCCTTCACGCGAGTCTGGACGGTGTGGCAGTACGTTGGCGAGCGCGGCGGCGGGCACCGTATCCAGTGCGCACACCGTGACCGTGATTCCCAGATTATGCGCGGCCTCGACCAGCATTCCCGCCAGTTGTCCGCCGCCCAGAATTCCGAGGTCGCTCTGCGACATGGTGATGCTCCGCTGATGCTGCTGTGACTGCTGTTGCTGCTGTGGTAACTGGTGTACGTGGATCGCCGTCGGCTGCGGACTTGTGGCTTTGCGCGCTGCGCCAGTCGGCTAATGCGCCAGCTAAACGACGATCTTCCAGGGCTAAAATCGCGGCGGCGAATAACGCGGCGTTGATCGCGCCCGCGCGTCCAATGGCCAGCGTGCCGACCGGAATGCCGGCTGGCATCTGTACGATCGACAACAGGGAATCCATGCCCTTCAGCGCGGCAGATTCGACCGGCACGCCGAGTACCGGCAGTGACGTCTTTGCGGCGGCCATGCCCGGCAGATGAGCCGCGCCGCCCGCACCAGCAATAATTACCTTGAGGCCACGGCGCTGTGCAGTGCCAGCATAGGACATCAAAAGATCGGGTGTGCGATGAGCGCTGACGACCCGGACTTCATGGACCACGCCCAAACGGTCCAGAGTTTCACTGGCATGGCGCATGGTCTCCCAATCGCTGCGTGATCCCATGATCACGCCAACCAGTGGGACTTCAGCTGCGCTGGATGAGTGATTTTTTGAGGGTGCTGATTTTGCTGATTTTGGCTGTGGTTGCGTGCTCTTTTTCATGAGCGGCGACAATAAATTCCGCGCCTCAATCGACTATGACGACTTGTCGATCAATCATTCGCTTCAAGCGAACGATGACGGGATCAGCTCAAAGGAGCTGCGCGCCCGCGACGAGCACGGGCAGCGGCAATGATGGCAATCACCGCCGGATGGGTCACGCGACGTTCTTGTGAGATGGCATAAAACCGTACACGAATTTCATCCAAACGACCGATGGATACCATGCGATAGCGCGCGACCGCTTCGTCTTCCATGATGCTCGGCACGGGACAAATACCGACACCGCTTTCGGCGAAGACTTTGAGCAGCGCGTTGTCGACGAATTCTCCGACGATCATCGGCTTCATGTCGTGTTGCGTGAACCACTGATCCAGTTCATGGCGCATCTGCGAGCCCTCTGCGGGCAAGAGCATGGGCGCACGGCCCAAACATTTGGGAAAGGTACGACGCAAGGCTGCTGCTTGATCGGCGGTGGCTAAAAAACTAATTGCCGATTCGGCCAACAGATGATGGTGCGCGTGGCTGGTGCCGGGTGGCGTCGGATGGTCGATCAAGACCAGATCATACGCATGCACGGCAAGATCCGCGAGCAACCGTTCGGCCTTGTCTTCACCACAACTCAAGCGCACGGGATGTGATAACGACAGCGCCGGCAAGAGTGCCTGGTGAGCAACCAACTTGGGCACCACATCGGCAATTCCAACGCGCAAACGGACATCACCACCAGTGGCCTGACCATCCAACGCGGTTCGCAAATCGCCACCTAAGGCAACCACTTCGTCGGCATAGCGCAGTGCCAAGCGACCTGCCGCCGTCAACACGACTTGCCTGCCTTTACGTTCAAATAATTCGTGACCAAGTGCACGCTCTAATTCGCGCACTTGATTGCTGATGGTCGACTGGGTGACGTGTAGTTTTTTCGCGGCAGCGGTGATCCCACCGGCATGAGCAACATGGCGGAAATACTCTAAGTGGTGAAAACTGAACTGGCGCATGCGTGCGCACTGTGGCGCGTCTGGTGCCTCCGTCGATCAGAAAGGAGCCGACGGGGCACAAGAGCACGGTGCATACATGGTCGGGCCAACGTTCTGACATCGAGACTTTCGGACGCCCAGACAATCTCAATGCTGAAGCCCATGCAGGACGACACGTGGCAAGAATATCTAGCGGCGCAGTATGGTGCGGTAGCAGGTCCGACCCTGGCATTTGTGCAGCATTTTTTACGCTCTCGCGCTGGCGAGCCTGGAATCGTTGCGCGGGTACCGGCTGATTTACGCAGTTTTCTCTCTGCCTGTAGTGATGCGGAAAAAATACTGGCGCTGTGGGCTAATGATCACCTGGGCTTAGATTTATTGTTGCGTTTGGGTGGCGTCAGTCGTTACGGTTTTCAAACGGCGTGTCGTTATCCAGATGATCTGGTGTTGTTGGCGCGTGAGGGACAGCATCGCCAAGTGTGGGGCAGTCGACTATTAAATGCGGCACTCAAAGCAGAGCTGTTAGCGGCGGTGGATGTATATGAGCGTCGTCAAATCTTGGGCCGTTTTAAGCATCGGCATTTTTTGCGTCTGATGTTAGGTGATGTGTCTGGTGGTGTGAGTTTCGAGGCTTTGGTACGGGAATTGTCTGACGTGGTCGACGTGATCACGCAGAGTGCATTTACCATGGCCGAGGCGGAAGCTCAGCGAAAGTTTCCACAGATCGCGGCGATGGCACCAGAGCAACGCGCATTCGCGGTGTTGGCGATGGGTAAGCATGGCGCACGTGAACTTAACTACAGCAGCGATATCGATTTGATTTTTCTGTATCGTGGCGTTGAAGACGCGCCGAGCGAATTACACGATTATCATCAGCGCCTGGGTCAAGAACTGATTCATCTGCTCGAAAATCCGGCCGATGAGGGCGCGCTGTTTCGCGTTGACATGCGTCTGCGTCCAGAAGGTGATCGTGGCGAATTGGTCCTCAGTGCGCGTGAAACCATTGATTATTACTATAGCGTCGGTCGCCCGTGGGAACGCCAAGCGATGATCAAAGCGCGGGCGATTGCCGGGGAATTGGCACTTGGCGAACAATTGGTGAATGAACTGCGTCCTTGGGTCTATCCGCTGGAGCCTGAGTGGGAAACGCTGGATGAATCGCGTTCGATGCGTCGACGCATTGAAGAGCGTGCGCAAGAAGCGAATGTTAAAACCGGCGCAGGTGGAATTCGTGACATCGAGTTTTTGGTGCAGTATTTTCAGTTGGTCTACGGCGGTCGTGATGCCGATTTGCGTAATCGCGCGACGTTGCCGACGCTGCGACTGTTGTCTGATCGTGGCATGGTACCCAAGAATGATGCGCGGATCATGGAGGAAAATTATCGCTGGCTGCGGATCGTTGAACATCGCCTGCAAATGTGGGATGATCGACAAGAACATGAATTGCCAGCATCACCAGCGCTTCGCACGGCATTAGCGTGGCGTTGTGACATCACCGGACCAGATGCTTTAGAACGCTTTGATCGCCGTCATGCTCAGGTCCGCGCGAAAGTCCGCGAAATAGTTGCGCGGCATTTCTTGGCTTCGACGCAAGAAGAAGACGCGATGATGGCATTGGTCGTACAGGGTGAGGCAGACGAACGCTTGGCGGGAAAATTTCTTGCCAGGGCATGGCTTAAAGAGCACGCCAAAGCCTGTGTTCATTTGCGAGCGCTAGCAGCGGAACCTTTCTTTGTGTTGAGTCGAAGCCGCACCGAGCGGAGTTTAGTAAAAATTTTGCCATTGGTGCTTCATCTGGTGAGTCAGAGTCCATCGCCGGATCAAACGCTGGCGAATTTTTCCCGGATCGTTGCGGCGGTTGGTGGACGCGCGACATTTTTCGAACTCTTGGGTCAGCATGCCGAAGCGCTGACCATGTTTGTCGACCTCGCAGCATGGTCAGAGTTCTTGGTGAACCTCCTGCATGATTTTCAGGGATTGCCCGATGAATTGATCGACACGCTCAATCAACGTCCGCGTAAACCGTCGGTGTTGATCAGCGAAGCGCGGTCATTGATCGTTGGCTTAACCACTCCGGCGGAACCCTTGGCTTTCATGGTCGCGCGTGAAACCGCTGCCGTGGCGCTGCGTGATCTAGAAGGTTTGTCGCAGGCAGAAGTGGGACATCACTTGAGCGCGGTCGCTCAGGCCGTGCTGGGCGCATTATTGCCAAGGCAAATTGCCGATCGAGCGCACGCCTGGGGCGTGCCGATTGAAGGGCATCGTCCGACGCGTTTCGCGGTGCTTGGTTTGGGAAAACTTGGCAGTCGTGAATTAACCTACGCCAGCGATATGGACGTGTTGTTTGTTTCTGATCCCGGCGGTAAATGCCCGCGCGCCAATTATGATGGCGATGCATTTTGGACGCGAGTGAGCCAAGATCTGATGCGCGTCATGCAGGAGGGTCGTTTGTATGAAATCGATCCACGCTTGCGCCCCTGGGGCGATGGCGGTCCGTTGGTCGCGAATACCGAGGCGTTAAAAATTTATTGGACTGGGCGGCGTGAATTGTGGGAGCGCATGGCGATGTTGCGCATTGCGCCATTTGCTGGTGAGCCACAGCTGGGCGCCGAAGCGGTGAATCTTATTCGCACCGCGGCATTCACCCAGGCGCTGGATGGAAATGCTGGCAATGAAGTGCGCGACATGCGCCGACGGCTTGAAGAAAGCGTCGCCGGGCGCGATCACGTCAAGCGTGGCTGGGGCGGATATGTTGATCATGAATTCACCGCGCAGTATCTCAGCCTGGGTTTGGATCCGGCGGCGATGCCGATTGGCTGCGCTACAGAAACCATGTTTGTTCGTTTGGCCGAACTTGGCCGCATGCCTGCTGAGGCCGTTCCGGAATTGACCACCAGTTTGCGAACATTGCGTTTCATCGAATCCCGCATGCGTTTAGCCGCTGGAAAAGCGATCAGCAGTCTGCCAACCGAGCGCGAAGCGCGTATGCACTTAGCGAAACGCTGCAATTATCCTGATCTCGCGGCGTTCGATCTTGCGCTGCATTTGGCGCGTGAGACTGGACGGAGATGGTTCGATCGTCTGGTGCGCTGATGCCACAGGTTCGGTTGGTCAACGAATGGGGTGAAGCCATCTTTCGCCAGAGATTCCGCAGGCTTGAATGTCGCCTTACACCGGGCGTGGCGCTGGCGCAGATGTGCATTAGAAGTCTGCCCAACATAAGGAATACCTATGACGATTCGCTCCCTCTTTCTGCTGGTTCTGGTGTTCGCTGCTACGGCTGCTGAACCGCTCAAAATCGCTTTGATTTGTTCCGGCTCAGTCACTGACGGCGGATGGAATCAGTTAGCTAAAGAGGCCATCGAGCAGGTGAAAAAGGATTTGCAGGCCGAAGTCTCTATTCTGCAAAAGGTCACGCAGGATAAAGTCGGTGACGAATTGCGTGCTTATGCTGCTGATGGCTACGACTTAGTCATTGCTCATGGTTATGAATTTTTAACCCCAGCAGCAGAAGTCGCAGCCGGAAAAAAATCAAAGATGAAGATTGCCGTGAGCGGCGCTGATGTCGCGCGCCCGAATATCGTCACGATTGATTTCGATGTTTCGCAGGCCTCTTATCAACTCGGCGTCATTGCCGGTACCATGACGAAGAGCGGTAAGCTTGGTTTTGTCGGTGGTTCGCCGATTCCTTCGGTGAAGGCTTGTTATCGCGGCTTTCTTGCGGGCGCGAAATCTGTGCGCCCTGAGGTCATGGTGGCGGAAGCCTACACCTCTTGGGATGAACCAGTGAAATCGAAAGCGCAGGCCGAGGCGTTTTTCGCGCAGGGCATCGATCTGGTTTATCATGACGTTGATTCGGCCAGTCGTGGGGTATTTGAAGCGGTCAAAGAACGGAATAGCAAAAATCCAACATCGCCGGTTTATGTTTTTGGTTGTGTTGCCGATCAGAACGCCAACGCGATTTGCCCTGATCACATCCTGGCGAGTGCGGTGATTCGGCTTGATAAATCTTTTCGTATGGTCGCCGATTCGGTTACGGCGAATTTGTTTTCCGCTGGAGTCATCCGCGAAAATCTAGCTCGGGGTACGTGTGTCGCGGTGCTGAATCCGAAATTGGTTGGTGGTGTGTTGACCAAGGAGATTCAGTCGTTGGTTGAAAAAGCAGGCAAAGCTCTGCTGAGCGGCGCCATTGTCATTCCTGCCGAATGATGCTGAGCGGTGATTACTCTCACCGGTATAGGTAAACGCTTCGCTGGCGTCATCGCTCTAGAGGGCGTGTCGCTGACTTTTGCTCCTGGACAGGTGCACGGACTGCTGGGCGAAAATGGTGCCGGTAAATCAACCTTGATGAATATTTTGTTCGGCATGTTGCAGCCGGACGCAGGAACTATTGCGGTTGATGGAGTGGTGTCGCGCATTCGTTCGCCACGCGCGGCATGTCGCCTTGGCATTGGTATGGTGCATCAGCATTTCAAATTGGTGCCGACGTTGAGTGTGGTGGATAATCTGGTGTTGGCTTTGGCGTCGTCGTTCGGACGCGTTGATCGCGCGGCGTGGCGCGCGCGCATTCTTCAGCGCGCTGCAGCATTGCGCTGGACGGTCGATGTCGATGCACGGGTAGAAAAGCTTGGTGTCGGTCAACAGCAACGAGTTGAGATTCTGAAAGCGTTGTTGGCCATCGAAGCCAGTGGCGCGAAGAACCGTACGTTGATTCTCGATGAACCAACGGCGGTATTGGCTCCGCAAGAAGTTGATGAACTGTTATCTGCGGTGCGTGCATTGGCGGCCGATGGTGTCGCAGTGGTGTACATTAGTCATAAATTGGCGGAAATTTCCAGCGTTTGTACTGAGGTCAGTGTTTTGCGACGCGGGCGATTGGTGCATCAAGGACCAGCAAGCGAATCGCCGGAACGTCTCGCGGAACTCATGATTGGTAGCGTGGTTGCTCGTTCAGTACGGACCGCCCAGCCAGCTCCACAGGAATTACCAGCGCAGATCACGGTGGATGGAGTGACGGTGGTCGCTGACGGACGAACGCTGCTCCATCAGGTATCGTTGGTGGTGCGCCCAGGGGAAATCGTCGGCATCGCTGGAGTTGAAGGAAATGGTCAGACGCCATTGGTGCAGGTAATTCTTGGGCAGCTGGAACCTGATCAGGGACGTGTCGCGCTTTCCGTTCAACGGGATGACATCGGCGTCATTCCAGAAGATCGCCAACGCGAAGCGTTGGTGATGCCGCTGTCGGTGAGTGAAAATTTGGCATTGAAAAGCTATCGTGCTCCACCGCTGAGTCGTGGCGGCTGGTTATCGTTGTCGGCTTGGGAAAAACATGCGCAGACCTTGATGTCGACATTCGATGTACGTGCCCGTGATGCGTCGGTTCCGGTGGCAACGTTGTCGGGCGGGAATCAGCAAAAAGCAGTTATTGCTCGTGAATTGTCAGGAAATCCAGCGGTCATCATGGCGGTGAATCCGACCCGTGGACTCGATGTTGGGGCTGCCAATGCCGTGCTCGCTCGCTTGCTTGCTGCGCGTGACGGCGGCGCGGCGGTGTTGATGGTACATAGCGACCTTGACGAATTATTGACCGTGAGCGATCGCATTTTGGTTTTGCATGATGGCCGACTCAGCGACAGCCATTGGCCAGCACACGATCGTTCAGCAATTGGTCGTCTGATGTTGGGTGCCTCATGATGCCACGTTCTTGGCGTGGCGTGATCGAAGGAGTCGCACTGGCGAGCGGGGCGATTGCATTCGTGGTCGTCATGGTGCTGACGGGTCTTGCTCTGATGGGTCACGCGCCAATGACCGTGCTTGCTACGTGGTTTGCAGGGGCTGCTGGAAATGGCGTGCGTTTGGCCATGAGCCTGCAAGAAGCGGGACCTTTATTGCTAACGGGTCTTGCTGCGGCGGTCGCTTTTCGTTGTGGGGTTTGGAATATCGGCGCAGAGGGACAATTTTTACTTGGTGCCGTGGCGATGGTGGGATTTGGCACGGTGCTGTTGCCGCCCGGGCCAGGATGGTTGATTTTACCGTGTGTTTTGCTGCTGTCGGCCAGCGTTGGTGCAGGTTGGGCTTTGCTGGCGACGGGACTTGAGCGTAGGCGTGGCGTGCCGGTGGTGCTGTCGACGATTCTGCTCAACTTTATTGCCATCGCCGTGGTTGGCATGCTGGTGCAGGGACCGTTGCACGATGTGAGCACCACCGCACCGCAAACGGCGTTGATCGCCGAACACCTGCGTTTGCCGGTGTTAATCGATGGCAGTCGCTTGCATATCGGAGTGGTGATTGCCGTCATTTTAGCGTTCGCGTTGTGGCTCGCCTGGCGACGTACGACAGTGGGATTTGAAGTGCAGGTGGTGGGACTTAATCCCATCGCGGCACGTCTTGCGGGAATGCCGGTTGCCGCGCGCCAAATAGTCATCATGGGTTTGAGCGGTGGCCTTGCTGGTTTGGCGGGTGCGCTGCAAGTGGCTGGAGTGACGGGAATGCTCAGCGGCTCTCCCGTCAGTTATGGTTATGCGGGAATCGCGGTGGCGATGCTCGGACGACTGCATCCGCTCGGTATTATCGCAGCGGCGATATTCATGGGCATGCTCAGCACCGGCGCACGGAATTTGGAACGGCGACTCGAAATTCCACATGATATTGGCGATGTCATGCAAGGGTTGATGGTGCTGGCGGTATTGGTGGGAGCTGGACTTGCCGCACGGCGAGCGCTGCGTCCGCAGGCGGAGGGGGCATGAACGAAATGCTGGTGGTGGTGTTAATGGCGCAGGCGGTGACGGCTGCCGTTCCGATCATGCTTGCGGGCATTGGCGAACTTTGTGCCCAAAGAGCTGGAGTGCTCAATGTTGGTATTGAAGGCTTGATGCTGACCGGATGTATTGGCGGATTTTTAGGAGCGGCTTTGAGCGGTCATGCATTCATTGGGTTGACAGTCGCGATCAGCGCAGCGGCCGTATTGGCGGCGTTATTCGCTTGGGTTACGATCGTGATGCGCACCGACCAGATGGTTGCCGGTATGGCGATTAACTTATTAGCAGTCGGCGTTAGCGGGACAGCGTGGCTGATAGCGCAGAGTCATGGATTTGCAGAGTTGCCAGCGGACGCAGGATTTTCTCGTAGTGCGATACCCTTTATCGATCCCCTAGCGCAAGCATGGCTACGGGATCTGCCGCTGATTGGTCCGCTTTTTTTCGATCAATATGTGCTGGCACCATTGACCTTGGTAGCGGCCGTCGCTGCGTGGTGGATGTTACGTTCCACTCGTACGGGGCTGATAATTCACGCGCTTGGTGATGCTCCCGACGCGTGTGCTGCCGCAGGTATCGCGGTGCAACGGTGGCGTTTCGCCATGATCGTGGTGGCTGGAGGAATGGCTGGTGCTGCTGGCGCTTATTTGAGCATTATGCGCACGCATGGATTTAGCCCCATGATGACGGGTGGAAATGGTTTCGTGGTGTTGGCACTGGTAATTTTTGGACGCTGGCGCGTACTTGGCCTAGCCGCAGCATGTTTGGGTTTCGGTTTCATCGATGCGCTGCAAAGCCATTTGCAAAGTCGCGGGCTGAATCAGGTCGTGCCGTATCAATTATTTCAGGCGCTGCCTTTTATCGTCGCTTTGTTGGCGCTGGCATTGATGAGTCGCGGAACAACTGGGCCACGAACGCTTGGACAAATCTGGCCAGCGGAGCGTTAAACTTCCGCTGGCACGGGTCATTTATTCTAAAGCAACGGTCAAGTTACTTGTCTTTGCCGTCTTTGCCGTCTTTGTGGTGCTGCTCAGCGCCGTCTTTGCGATGCTGCTCAGCGCCGTCCTTGCGATGCTGCTCAAGTATTTCGCGGGCGGCGTGCATTTCTTCAGGGCTGATCTTTCCATCGCCATTCTTGTCAATTTTCTTGAACAGCTCTGGATGTTTTTCTTTCATGCCTTCCATGCGTTGTCTCATCGCTTCCTTCTGTTCATCGGTTGGCTTATGGTCGCCATTTTCGCGAAACTCTTCGAGCTTTTCTCTTGCAGTCTGCATTTCTTCCGGACTGATTTTACCATCTCCATTGGTGTCAATTTTCTTGAATAGTTCAGGATGCTTTTCTTTCATGCCTTCCATGCGCTCGCGGAGTTTGGCTTTTTGCTCTTCATTTAGTTTGCCATCGCCATCGCGGTGATGTTCGTTTCCTGGCTTGCCGTCGCCTTTGCCTTCAGGCTTGCCGTCGTGATCACCGGCGAAGCCAGTGCCAGCGAAGACGGTGAGTGAAAGGAGGGTAGCGATGATGCTTGGGCGCATGGGAGTGCCTTTTTTCAGGGGGTTGGTTGTTGTCCTCTGAAGTATCTCCCCAGTTCCCAAGAATGTCCTGTAGGAAATCCCGACAAGTCGAAGGTTGTCCACAAGCATAGGAAAAAAAATTGAAAATAACGCACAGCCAGAGTAGTTAAAAATGTAATAAAACCTAGGATTTTTTCATCATTCGTGGCGGAATCGCCCAGGGATAAAAGACTGAGCGAGTTCTCGCGTCCCAGCGGGACGCCATGATAATAGCCCGGTACTTCAGTACCGGGAATAGCAGTGACGATGGTCACAGTCCTGGAAGGACGGCTGAAACGTTGGCGGTTTCAGTCGTCCTTCCAGGACTAAGAAAAGCACGCGTCTGTCTCTTGTCCCAGGCACTGAAGTGCCTGGCTATTATCTGGCTGCCCCAGCCGGGGCGCGGACAGCATTCTTCTCATGTCATGCGAGGTTGTTGATCAGTACGTTTCTAACTCGGACGACGACGACGAAAATTACGCCGTAACGGCTGCCCCTACATCATTTTCGCGTGATTCGTTTCGTTTCAGGCTAAGGACCACGATGTGCATCCACAGGAAGCTGACGGCGACCAAAACAAACAACACGATGAAGGGGGTCTGGGTCCAGCCGGTCCACGCTTTAAGATAACCGAACATCAGCGGCAGAAAGAATCCACCGAGCGCGCCGAGTAAACCGACGAGTCCACCCACAGCGGCGACATCCTTGGGAAAATAGTCGGGAATATAGCGGAATACGGCGGCTTTTCCTACGCCCATGCCGACACCGATGATGAATACCAACGCCGTGAAGCCCCAGACATCAAAGGTAAATCCCAGGCTGCCAGCCGGCAGCGCTAAAATTCCTGCCGCAAGACTCATTATACTGAATACGCCGTACATCACGCCGCGAGGGCCGTATTTGTCCGACAAATATCCGCCAAGCGGACGGAGTAAACTTGCGGGAAATATAAACAGGGCTGCCAGCATAGCGGCTATGCCAAGGTCGAGTTTGTAAACCGTCATGTAGTATTTCGGCAGAGCCAACGAAAGCGCGACGTAAGCATCAAACACGACCACATAATAAAGACTAAAGCGCCACACCCGGATTTGACTCAACGGACGCAGCATCTGTGTGAGGGGTCGACCTTTACTTGGTTTGCGGTCAACGCTTGGCGAAAGAAACCACACCGCCGCTGCCATCAGCACCAACAGCACGGTATAGAGCACTGGCACGAAGCGCCAGCCGCCAGGAATGATTCCACCCGCAATTCCTGCCGCTGGCATGAGTGCGATCAGAGCTGGGCCAATCATTTTCGTAACGGATGCGCCAACATTTCCCGCGCCGAAAGTTCCCAGTGCAACGCCTTGTCGTTGCTGCGAAAACCATGCGGAATTCCAGGATATGCCGACATTAAAGGAGTTCCCTGCCAAACCGATGAACGCTGCCAAGATCATCAATTCATTATACGACGACGCATGGCTGACCAAGTACGTTGGGATGGCGGTAAATAAAAGCAGAGTTGTAAATATGACTTTGCCGCCAACGCGGTCGGTCAGGATACCGAATGCCAGTCGCCACAGCGATCCACTCAATATGGCAATAGCGCCTAACCAGAAAAACTGCACGTCAGTGAGCGCAAATTCCTTTTGAATCGGAATACCAATCACCGCGAACATCAACCAAACCGCAAATAGCAACGTGAAGGCGGTGGTGGACAACGTCAGCACGCGTAAAGCGCCGGCCTGGTCGGAAACGGGATTAGGCGAATGGGAAAGTTTCGACATGGAAAAACTCCGGGCGTCGTAAAGGCGAACGGGCTTATGATAGGTCTGCGCATGGGGCTTCGGCAAGGCGTATGAAGTGTTGACCCAACACGCATTTACACGCAGTGGGTCCGGAATTCTTAAATGTTCACGTGGATCGGCATAACTTGCTTAGTGAGTGATCATTGTGTCGCTAAAGTGGCTTGTGAACTAGCTCCGCTTGGCGGGTAAGTCAGTCTTGTGCCAAGTGATAGTGAGTACTCATGTCGCATTTGAGACACGACGAGTGATGCGTAGTAAATCACTATTGTTGAGAGCGATATTTGCGGTCACGGCGTCGGTCTTCGACGAAAAATCTTTGCGTATAACGACAGCGCTACTTGACGTATGAAGATTTCGTGTGGTACAACGAGCGTCAATCGTTCACCGTCCATCCACGAACCCTCATTCCACGAGGACTCCATGCACAGCAGATATCTCCTTATTCCCACCTTGGCCTTGCTGGCCGGAGTCGGCGTTGCGCAAGCGGCGGATGATCTCCAGATCCATGGATTTGTCAGTCAGGGGTATTTGCTGACCAAGAACAATGCGCTGTTTACCCCGCAGAGCGAAGATAATGGTACTTTTGAATTCAACGAAATGGCGTTGAATGTGGTGGCAACTCCCATCGAGCGTCTTCGCGTTGGCATTCAAATCGCAGCGCAGGACTTGGGTGATTCTTTTAATAATAAACCGACTATCGATTGGGCATTTGGAAATTATTCATTTGGCACAATTGCTAGTGGTGTCGAGCTCGCGGTTAGCGCGGGACGCTTCAAGATGGGCCATGGTTTATACAATGATTATCGCGATCTCGATATGACGCGATCTTCCGTCTTTCTGCCGATGGCGGTCTATAACCCCCGTTGGCGAGAAATCATGCTGGCGGTGAATGGTATAGGAGCAAATGCGTCTATTAATGCCGGAGCAATGGGCGGTTTTGATCTCAACGCATTTGTTGGTAACAACAATTATAGTGCCAGCGAGGGACCGCTCCACGATCTCTTCGCTGACATTGGTCAGGACACATCGAGTTTATCGACTCAGTCGGTTCGCGGCGGGCAGATTACCTGGAATGCTCCCGTAGAAGGCCTTAAGTTGAAGTACTCATTGTTGGATGCCGCTCAATTTCAATCATTGGGTACCTATAGCGGCGCTGGTGGCCCAGGTGCATTTGTTCCCGGAACGGCATTTACTTTTACGATGCCAAATTACTGGGACAATATCGCATCGATTGAATATCAGTGGAAGGAATTAACGGTCGCTGCTGAGTACGATTACACGTATTTCCGTTCGAAAGTTATGGGCACCTTTGATACTGGTTTCGGAAACATTCCTTTGGAGGTTAACCAAACGAGCGCGACGCAAGCTACGTATATTTCTGCAGCTTATCGTGTGCTTCCTAAGTGGGAGGTTTTGGGTGGCTGGCAATGGAGTCAAACCGATCCAAATACTGGATCGTCGACCAAATGGTATGCGTGGAATGCCGCAGTCCGCTATGATGTGAAAGAACATTGGTTGATCAAAGCCGAGTATCAGTGGACCCATGGCACGGGTTTGCTGCGTTCGGCGGAACAGCCGGACGGTACGCTTGAAGAAACCTGGGGTTACTTCGCCCTCAAAACCACTTTTGACTTCTAAGCCAAGGCACAGAAAGGAAACCCACCCATGCGTATGACCTTCCTTATTTGCCTGTTCGCTGTGGCGATTGGCATGACACCAAACATATCCGCAGAGGAAACCGTTCTCGTCAACGGCGCGTCTGCGATTGCGGGAATAAGCGATGACGAACTAAAAGATTACTACCTCGGCAAGAAAGCCAGTTGGCCAGATGGTTCGAAAGTGGTGGTCGTGGTGCTGAAAGATGGCGCCAGTCACGAGAACTTGATGAAGAAACTCGGTAAGAGCACGTCGCAGTTTAGCACCGGCTGGAAAAAGTTGGTGTTCACCGGTAAGGGCTCCATGCCTGAACAAGTCGGCAGCGAAGATGAATTGGTGGCCTACGTCGCCAAGACTCCTGGCGCTATTGGTTATGCCGATGCCGGTAAAGCCAAGGACGGGGTCAAAGCGATCCCAATCAAGTAGTCATCAGACTGATTAGTTGAGCGAAACCTCATGCGGCACATCGATGCCGCATGAGGTTTCATGTATCAAGAAGTATTCAGTTACATTCATCCGGCTGTATTTTGATGTCTCGGTCGAACGAATATTCGGGTAAGCTTTCGTTGTTTTATCAGCAAGGATATCTTCCATGCGGATTTCAGCACGTATCTGGTCAGGTGTTTCCATCATACTGGTTGGCTATCTGCTAACCGTGATGGTGGGTGCATGGCTTGGTTACCAATCGTCAGTGAAATTAGATGCAGCTCGCATCGCGGCTTTGCCAGCGACGCTGAAAATGTATGAACTGCGAACGGAGTTTACGCGTGCGCTCAGCAGTTATCAGGCAGCCGTGTTGGAAGGTGAACCAGCCAACTTAAAAGCCGCTCAGGCTTCTATTGATGCGGTGAAAACGGGACTCGACGATATTGCGACGCAATCGTGGTTACCGACATCACGTCGTGACGAATTGAGTCAACTCGCGAACAAAACGGTTGAGACTCATGGCAAAGCCATGGTGTTATACAGACGCATGGCTGGAGGTGAAAGCTCCGACGAGATCAAAGCATCAGGCGTACAGATGCAAAAAAACACAGCGGCTCTTTCGTCAGAAATTCAGACGGCCCTTGAAGGAGTACGCGATGATCTGGGCAATGTTCTGAGTGGCGTGGTCGCCACATCATATTGGCAATTGTGGATCAGTCTGGGTACCATGATCGTGGTGCTCATCATTTCTTTTATTGCTCTCAACTTGATTATTCAGCGTAAAGTGGTTCGGCCACTTGATGCATTGCGTGGGCATTTGGGCGAAATTGCCCAGGGAAATGGTGATTTGACGCGCCGTATTCCGCTGGCAACCGGGTCGTCAGGACGGATTCCTAATGATGAGGTGTCGCAGTTGGCTGCGACCTTCAATTTGTTTCTCGATAATCTTCAAGCGTTGATTCAAAAAGTCGGATTGAACACGGGCAAGGTGAGCGGCGCTTCTGGTCAGCTTGATAAACTTTCACGTCAGGTTGCTGCGGATGCAGGCGTGACCCGTAACAGCGCTCAAATTGCGCATCGAGTCTCGCAAGAAGTCACCAGCGATATGATGATGGTCGGCGCTGCCGTCGAAGAGATGGTCAGCTCCATCCGCGAAATATCAGGGAATTCACAAATGGCAGCGCAGATATCGACAGAGGCGGTAGCGGAAGCGCGCACTGCCAGCGAGACCATTGGTCGCTTGAGTGCGAGCACGGCTTCGATTGGTGAAGTTTTGACGATGATTGAAAAAGTCGCTGCTCAGACCAATTTGTTGGCGCTCAATGCGACGATCGAAGCCGCCCGAGCCGGTGAAGCTGGTCGTGGCTTTGCCGTGGTTGCTCAGGAAGTGAAGAATTTAGCCAAACAAACGGCTGGCGCCACGGCTGACATTCAATCGCGTATTGGTGCAATTAAGAGCGACAGCACGAGTGCTCAAGACGCCATCGGACGTATCAGTAAAGTCATCGATCAGATCAATCAGTCGACGGTGTCGATTGCTGGTGCCGTCGAAGAACAGACTGCGACGACCCAGCAGATGAGCCAATTGATCAATGGCGCTGTGACCAAAACGAATGAAATCAATCAGACGGTCGAGTCGATGAACGGTGCGGTTGATAGCACGGCTTCGTGCGCCAAGCAGACCGAGGAGGCAGCAGGCGATCTGGCGACTTCGGCTGGCGAACTCACCAGCGTGGTTGGATCATTCAAATACTGAAGTGACGGTTGCCGATCCCGAGCGCTCCCAGGCTTCAGATTTACCTGGTCATGTGACGCTCTTTTCCGCTTCTTTTTCTACTTCTTTTTCAGCTTCTGCTTCAGATCAATCATCAAGTCGATCGTTGGAATGAGCCGCTCAATTTCTTTGAGGCGGTCGCGCAGGCCCATCCATTCGTCGAGCGACAGTTTGCCTGAATCAAGAATGGCGTCCTTAATTTCATCAATGAGGTTTTTTCGGTCACCAGTGTTGGCGTCAGAGATAAAACCGCTGATCGATAACAGACGATCCAACTCTTCTTGTGAGAGGTTGGCCTCTTCACCATTTTTTGCGTGACGGTTGGTGCTGGGTGAATGGGACATGGACGACTCCACCGCGAACATACCTTAAGAGTTCCCCGGCTGTCCAGTCAGGCTAAGTCAACCTTGTTTGGGTCGAAAGGCCTTGATGACTCCGGCATCGGTTTCTAAACGGGCGGCCCCAATCAGGTCCAAGCAGTAGGGAACAGCGGGAAATACTGCGTCTAGGCATTCGCGAATGCTTTTGGGTTTGCCAGGAAGGTTAATAATTAAAGTAGATCCACGGATGCCTGCCGTTTGACGTGATAAAATCGCGGTGGGGACGAAGGCGAGCGACGCCGCGCGCATTAATTCGCCAAAACCTGGCATCATCCGTTGGCAAACGGCCGCTGTCGCTTCTGGAGTCACATCGCGCGGTGCGGGTCCGGTACCACCAGTGGTCACCACCAAGTCGCAGCGTTCACGATCACAGAGTTCGATCAGCGTATTTTCAATAGTGGTCTGATCGTCAGCAATCAGTCGATAGATATCACTCCATGGTGAAGTCAGATAAGCGCGCAGAGTATCGCGTATCGCTGGACCACCAAGATCGTGATAGACGCCAGCGCTGGCTCGATCAGAGGTGACCACGATACCGATGCGGGCGGAGGGGACCAAATGATCGTCAGGCATGGGTGGGGTGTAGCGGAACAGTGACAGGTACAAGAGAGGCTTTACGACTCTCCTACATTGACAGTTTGCGATGGCGGTCTACGCACTGCACCATCACAGCGATTGGACCTTTGGTCTGATCGTCAGATTAAAATCACCGCCAAGTCACGACGAGGACTGGCGTTCAAAAAACGCGGTGCTAGGAAACCCTCAGCACGCAAGACAAGAAGGAGTTCGCTCATGGGTTTGGAAGAGGACATCATTAAACTCCTCAAAAATGAGGGTTTCAAGATGAATGAGGCTATTCGTGATGCCCTCGATGAATTCGTCGACATTGTCGACGAAGAAAACGAGGACATGGAAGAAAACCTCGATGATAACGATGAAAAGGAAGATAAAGACGAGGAGTAAGCACCCGTCATCTTTCGTTTTGTACGTTCACACAACCGTCGCCCATTGGGCGGCGGTTGTGTCGTTTAGAAAGACAAGTGTTCCGCATTGGTGAAGCGGCCTACGACCAATTACTATCTTCGACTCACTTACCGTCTTGGGTTGCCTTTCGACAAGCCGCCGTGTAGGTCCTTCAATTCACGCCCCAGTAAAGTTAAAGTACAGTTGTTCGTTGACCAAACCGGAATGCGGCACGCGTTGCTCACAGGCCGCCGTGATCTTTTGCCGAGTTCGGAATCCTGCTTTGCCGCGTGGCGTTCGTACTGCAGTTTCGTTGTGGCGTTGCTGGACTGGATTTCGCCCCACTACGGCTAATCATTTGTTTATGACTGAATTTGCTCACCGTGGCGCGGATCTGGCTACCAGCCTCATGCTTAGGAGCGAGTCATCTATTCCTACGGCGGCGTTTGCAGCTGGCCGTTTGTTTCATCAAGCACACCGGGTGGCGTATGTCTAAACCAGAAGGTGTAACTATTCAGGTGTTGATCAACGGTACGGCATTCCAAGTCAACGCGGGCATTACCGTCGCGGCAGCGCTGAACATCGCCGGTACGGTGGTGCTGCGTCGGTCGCGTACCGGACAACCGCGCGGGGCGCTGTGCGGCATGGGTATTTGTCATGAATGTCGTGCGGAAATTGACGGCGTGCTGCATCAGCGCACTTGCCAAGTGCCATGTGTCGACGGCATGAGGATTAATACCAATGCGTAAGGTGTCGTGTTCAGTCGCTATTTTTGGCGGCGGCCCTGCGGGCATCGCTGCTGGCGTGACGGCAAGTCGCGCGGGACTGTCGACCGTCGTGATTGATGAGGGCATTGCCCCAGGTGGTCAGATCTGGCGCGGCTCGACTGCGCGTAGCGGCGGTCAAGCTGGCCGCTGGCTCACGGCATTGGCTCAATCACCGTTAGAAATGTGGTCGCGCACGCGCGTCGTGACGCATTCAGAACCTGGGACGGTGATCCTGGAATCACCACGCGGTCCATTGTGCCTGCATTATAAACACGCCGTGGTGTGTCCCGGTGCGCGCGAACTTTTTCTCCCATTTCCTGGTTGGACTTTGCCCGGCGTCAGTGGCGCTGGCGGATTACAGGCCTTAGTCAAAGGCGGATTACCGATCGCCGGACGTCGCGTGGTGGTGGCTGGCAGCGGTCCGTTGTTGTTGGCCGTCGCGGCGACGCTCGAAAAACTTGGCGCCAAGATCGTGTTGCTGGCAGAGCAAACCGAATTCGCAAATCTCCGCAGTTTTGCCGCAGGTTTGTGGCGCTACCCCGGCAAGGCATTGCAAGCGCTGACACTCGCACGTCAGGGAATGCGTTTGAAAGCGGGGAGTTGGGTCATGCGCGCTGAGGGTGAGAATAAACTTGAGCGCGTGGTGATGCATCAGCAGGGCCGCACGGAAACCGTGCCTTGTGATTATCTCGCCTGCGGGTTCGGTTTGATTCCAAACACGGAACTGCCAGCGATGCTCGGCTGCAGCATCATTCACGATCGCGTAGAGGTCGACGATTGGCTGCGCACCAGCCAGCCCAATATTTTTTGCGCGGGTGAAGTCATCGGCATCGGCGGCGTTGATGCCGCGATCATCGAAGGCCGCATGGCCGGTCACATGGTTGCCAACCAACAGCCAGAGGCCGCCAAACTTCGCCCAGCGCGTGTCGCAATTCGTGCATTTGCGGCGCTTTCTGATCGCTGTTTTGTCTTACGCCCAGAATTGAAAAACCTCGCGACGTCAGACGTGATGTTGTGTCGTTGTGAAGATGTCAGCACGGGTGATGTCGCCGCCTGTCATTCATGGCGTGAAGCGCGACTGCTGACGCGCTGCGGCATGGGACCGTGTCAGGGCCGCGTCTGTGGTGCGGCAGCAAAATTTCTCCACGGATGGTCATCTGCCACCGCGCGCCCGCCGTTACAAGCGACGTCGATTCATCACCTCCGTTTGCCGAGTGATGACGCGCCAGTCCCGGTGGATAATCGAGTTTAGATTTTTCCGCCGCTTGCTCGTACCTGTGCAGTTAAAACGCTCAGTCGACTGGCGAATTCTCCGACTTGTAAGCTATCGCGGGCTTGCTCCAGCCCTTTGATAAAATCTCGTTCCATGCTGGGTGTTGGCTTGGTGGTTGCTGCCTGCTTCAGATAATTTTGCACGGTCAAATCAGCCTTATGTGCGAGGTCTGCTTCTTTGAACCATCCTGCGGCGGCGGTTCCGCGATAGGTTTTGGTAGGACCAACCAGGAGTTTCCTCATGCTGTTTGCATCGCCAGCAAAGGCGTCACGAATACTTTTTTGAGCGGTTTGTAAATCAGTACCGACGCTGCCGATCGCGGCGGCGATGCGATCTTTTCGTGGTTGATCCAACATCAATTCGGCAGCAGCGAGCGCGAGAGCTACTTGCGCTTTAAATCGCGCTGGAGTGTCAGCGATTTCCTTGTCGACGTCGGCTAACCGTTTGTCGGCAATGTCAAATTCAGTTTGTTGGGGAATGGCGAAAGAGAACCCGATGTTATCCGTACTGGCGGGAAACTCTTTCAGGAAAATCTTACCGTGATAATCAATTTTCATCGATACCGCGCCTGCGGACTTGAGTTCAAGCGTATACGCGCCGCTTGACCACGTTGACACGCGTGTGCCGTCGGCAGCCATGATGGCGACGTTGCCTTTGCCTTCACCTGGGTCGTAAAAGTTATTGTTGTTTAAGTCGACATAAACCACGCCACCCGCGAAGCGGTTTGGACCATGGCTGCTGAGGTTATGGATGACGGACAAAAAGGTGCCATTCGGTACCGCGCCTGGGCCAGCTTCACGGTGGCCACCGATCATATTCATTCGATGACCACGACCTGGCTGCATGCCGCCAGGATCACTAGCGAGGCCATCATCGACGATGAAACGTGCATGGCTGTTGAGTGGCCCGCTCGATTGAGCAAAGGCATTTTCCGCCGCGCCACCGGGGTATCCTGCTGCTTTCGTACGGTCGCTGGGACTGACTCCAGTAAAGCCGCGCTTACCGGCTTCTTCCGAATGGCCGAGTCCGTTGTGGACCATGTAATAGGCGTGTTTTCGCGCAGCGTTGAGTAACAGAAGATTAAACACCACGGGCGGCATGGATTTGAGCGTAGCACATTCATCCAGGAACATTTTGGCTTGAGCGCCAAAGATTTTGTCGCCATGGCCAAAGGTTTTGACGATGTATTCAGACTCGGCCTTGGGGTTAGCGCGAAAACGATTCATCAATTCCAAGATCAGGGTTTCCTCAGCGGTTGGTTCAGGCGACTGCGCTTGGTAGACGTCATCGGCCAAGATGAACCCAGTAAGCAACCACAGTACGGCAGCACGCATGGAAATCTCCACCTCCGAATGACGGACAAGTCAGCGGAATGTCAGTAAAAAAGCTACTGATAAGCCAGTTTCAGTTGTGTAACCGTGATCCCACGTCAGCCATGGAGCCCGGAGAGGCCACCGGCAACAGGCAACGGACCGCCAGTTTGAAACATGACGTCGCAGCACAATCTCGTGGTCTGTAGCCCGTGCTCTGTAGCCTGTGGTCTGTAGCCTGTGGTCTGTAGCCGCTCGGGCTTACATCGGCTTATATCCCCATGAACCAACAAATCATTTTGAATACGAAACCATTGCCGGCGACTTTGCCTGCCAACATCAATTTACGTTTGGCTTCTAATTTTGGTTGGATTTTGGTGCGGAACCACAACGTGAAAACGTACATCGCGAGTGCCATAAGCGGCGCGCAAACGATGCCGAGGACGGTCATTCCGAGCCAGCCGGTGTGCGACCAATGGCTGTGATGTAGAAAGCTAATATCGGCGCAGGCCTGGGCGAACGGCGTCATGCTACCACCGATAGCCAGGGCGACGCTGGTCAGTGCTAGGCTCAGAAGTTTACCAATGCCGAAAAATAACAGAAATGACGCGAGGTGACAATTGACCAGTAAAACCAGTACCACGAGCAGCAGCCCTAATGGCGATGGGCCGGCAGAGGGAAAGATCGGCAAGAATCCCAGCATGATGCCGAACCATGTACCCAGCGCGATTTGCCACGGCGCAGTCGATGAGGAAATCGCTTTGAGCAGATTGCGAAAAATCTTAAGGAGAGTGAGCATTATTTACCAAGCCCTTTGAAGAGATCTTTTGCTTTATCGCTGGCGCCTTTCAGCTGAGGATTCTTTTCCAGCTGTTTATCCAGTTGTTTCGCGCCTTCTTCGAGGGCTTTTTCTTTACCCTGTTCGACGGCCGCGCCGACCGCGCTGGCTTTGAGCGAATCGATGCCGGTATCAGTGAAGACCGGCAGCACCAAAGTGCCGCCCAGTTTTGGCGTCCACGCAATCGGTTTGCCGCCAAATGCGTTGATCGCTGAAGCGAACTGCCGGGTCACGTCGCTCGCACTTTTGTCTGGTTGCATCTTCATGTTGCTGAGCGTGCTGGTAACGGTGCTCGATTGTTTCCAACCGGTCCACGAACTGTCGATGGCCAGATCGGCCAGTCCTGTTGCGCCGTATTCTGATAAGGCGCTGCCAGAAATTTGTGGTGAAGACAGTGCTTCGATGGGAACTTTTTGCGCATTGAGTTTCATGGTACCGTCACGACCACCTTGGCGATTGATTACCAACGCCATTGGTCCACTGCCTTTGGTGGTCAGGTCAGCTTTGAAATCCATCACCTCGTCGCTGTTCAGTCGCATGGCCACATTGGTGCCGGTGACAGCAAATCCCGTGAGGTCAAAAGGCGATTCATCAGGCAATCCCATGCTGGTGCCATGAATCGATAAATGACGGATCAATAAGCGTGGCCATTTACCACCGGGTTGTGGTTGCGGTTCGTAACGCGTGGCTTTGGGCCAATCGGTCGCCACGGTTGGTTTCGCCGGAACTTTCTCGGTTGGTTTCGTTGGCGTCGGTTCTTTTCCTGGTTCGGTCGATGGTTTTTCTTCGCTGGCCTCGGTGTTTTCTGGAGCGTATTTTTTATACCATTCCATCAATTGTTTTCCCAGGCCAAGCCAATCGGTTGGTTTTCCCGGTTCAGCGGTGGGATTCAACACCGGCACTCGACCATTGGTGCGGCGCAGATTGCCGGAGAGACCGTCGATGATTAAACTTTCGATGACGACATCTCCGGAAGAAAGACTGTCCATCAGCGCAATATCAGCAGTCAATGACGTGGCCGTGAAAATATTGGCGGATGGTGTCGCTGGTGGTCCTGACGTCGCTTCAGCGGATGCCATTGCTGCTGTGTTTGGTTGAGCAACTTCACGCAGCGTGAGATCTTTGCCGGTGATGGCGCCGCCGAAAACGCTGATCGATAACTCGCTGCCTTCGGTAAGCTCTAAGCCTTGAGCTGCGAGTGAACTTTTTACCTTGGCAAGAATCCACGGTTCGACCAAGAGTGGAATCAGCAAAATGCTGATAACGCCGAACAAGACAAAAAAGATCACCGCCGATTTCCGCAGAAGGGATGGTTTTTTAGCGCTTTTAACGGTAGCACTGTTCTTGGTGCCGTCGCTTCCACCAACAGCTGGTGGCAAAGCAGTCTTGGCGACGTCGGCAGCGGCGTCTTTGGACGTCTCGGTCATGCGGTTTCCTACAAGTAAAAGTTCAGTGCGCGGTAACAACGTTGCTGTGATCGCAACGCGGACATCTCATCTTGTCGCCCTTTGAACGATGAGCGGTGCTCATCCAGGTGCCGCAATCTTTGCAGATCATGGTATCGGTCACTGGGTTGGCCGTGTTGGCCGCGTTGGCCGTATCGCCGTCGTTCAGATCAAGATCATCCTCTCCGTCACTCGAAAGATCGACTGCCGCTGCTGCGGAACCCATATCCCCACGGTGGAAGGTCAGTCGCGCTTGGCCACATTTGACCTGGTCCTTATCTGATAATTTGACCTTGCTGCTGAGCTTGGCTGCGTCTTTGTTCAATCTCGTTCCGTTGGAACTATCAAGGTCTTCAGCGAACCAATCGTCACCGTCGCGGGTAAATGCGCAGTGCTCGCGTGACAGCGACGGATGCTTGACCGGAATATCATTGTCGGAAGAGCGGCCCAGGACCATGCGATCCTTGCCCAGCGCGATGCGCGTATAGCCTTCGACGCCCTTGATGCGGATGGTGACGAAGGCCATGGGTTCTCCAGGCTCCTCAGATACCGGTATCTCCGCAGCGTTCAAGCCAAGGCGAAACGGAAATCCCGTCCGTTCGCCGTGAGTCATCCACTTCCGGGCAATATCAGTGACCACCATGGACCAGCTTTCGACCATCGACGACCAACGCACGTGGAGCCGCGCCGCGCGTGCAGCGGGCAAACGCATCAGCTTTGTCCCCACCATGGGCGCGCTTCATGAAGGCCATATCAGCCTGATCGCTCGCGCCCGCGCCGCGAGCGATGTGGTAGTGGCATCGCTGTTCGTCAATCCGACGCAGTTCGATAACGCCGACGACTTCGCCAAATACCCGGTGACGATGGCCGACGATTTAGCCAAATTGAAAGCGGCTGGCGTCGACGCGGTGTTTACGCCGACCAAAGAAGCGATGTTCCCCGACGGTTTCTGCACCTTCGTCGAACTGGTCGGCCCGCTGACGGACAAGCTGTGCGGCGCTTCTCGCCCAGGGCATTTTCGCGGAGTCGCCACGGTGGTGACCAAATTATTCAACATCGTTCAGCCCGACGTGGCGGTGTTCGGCGAAAAAGATCTGCAACAAGTGCTGATCATTAATCGCATGGTCAGAGATTTTGATCTGCCGATTGAAATCATCGTCGGTGAAACCTTACGCGAACCAGACGGCTTAGCGATGTCGAGCCGCAATCGCCGGATGTCACCAGCCACCCGCGTGAAAGCGCTCGATCTGCCACGCGGCTTGGAACTCGCCCGTCGTGCCTATGGCAAAGGTGAAACCACCAGCCTGAAACTATGTGAATTCGTCTATAATGAACTGCTCATCCACGAAGGCGTCGAGGTCGATTACTGCGACGTCGTCAGCATGCGCGGCTTTGACGAAAAAGATCTCGCCGACGACACCTGTTTCATCGCCGCAGCGGCCTTTGTCGACGGCATCCGTTTGATCGATCACGTCCACCTAACCGGCCCCGCGATTGCGGTAGCGGTAGGAATCGATGAATAAGCTTTGTGTCTTATGTCCGATGTCCGATGTCATTCTGATGTCGCATGTCCGATGTCGCATGTCCGATGTCCGATGTCATACAGGGGAAGATCGGCGTGCTGATCTCGGTCATCGTTGTACGAAAAGACATCGGACATCGGACATCGGACATCGGACATCAGAAGGACATCGGACATAAGAAATGAAAGTTGATGTTTATCATGGCATGAACGACTTTCAGCGCGAGGCCATCGCCGCGATTGAAGGTCCGTTGTTGGTCATTGCTGGGGCAGGCTCGGGCAAGACGCGGGTGATTACGCACCGTATCGCCAACATCATTCAGCAGGACGTTCGCGCTGATCGCATCTTGGCGATTACGTTCACCAACAAAGCGGCTGGCGAAATGAAAGAGCGCGTCGAGCGCTTGATCCACGTCAAAACACCGTGGATTACCACCTTTCATAGCGCTGGTCTGCGTATTCTTAAACTTGAGCAGGCCTACACCGGTTTTCAGCATCCATTCAGCGTGATGGATGAAGACGATCAAAAGCGTCTGACCAAACGCATTTGCAAGGAACTGAAGATCGATCCCAAGATGATCGATCCGCGAAAAATCTCTTCGCGCATCAGCGAGTGGAAGAATCAGATGGTTGATGTCGCCAAGTTTGAGCCGAACGACGACATCGACATCTGGGCCAAAAAATACCATGAGATCTACGCGAAGATCTGTCAGGAAGAATGCCTAGTCGATTTCGATGATTTGCTGGTCAAGCCGGTGAAGCTGTTCGAGCAACACGAAGAACTGCGCAAGAAGTACGTGGCGCGTTTCCCGTACATCCTGATCGACGAATTTCAGGATACCAATCAGGTGCAGTATCGGCTCATCCGCCTGCTGTCTGATCACGGGAATATCTGTGCCACCGGCGATCCCGATCAGGCGATCTACGGTTGGCGCGGCGCTGACATCGAAAATATTCTCAACTTCGAACGCGATTACGTCGGCTGCAAAACGGTATTACTCGAAGAAAATTACCGTTCGTCGAAGACCATTTTGCGCGCCGCCCAAGGCGTGGTGGCGAACAACACCAAGCGCAAAGAAAAGACCATCCGAACGCTGAATGCGGAAGGAAAACCGCTCCAGTTACTGGCTGTCGATGATGAAATGGATGAAAGCTTGGCGGTGTCGGCGGCGATTGAGCGAATGCAGCGCAATGGGCGTAAACTCAGCGATATGGCGGTATTTTATCGCACCAATGCGCAGTCACGCGTGCTCGAAGACGGCCTGCGTCGGCGCGGCATTGCCTACCGCATTGTCGGCGGCACGCGTTTCTATGATCGTCGCGAAGTGAAAGACGTGCTGGCCTATTTAAAGATGATGGTCAACCCACGTGATCGCATCAGCCTGGAACGAGTCGCCAATATCCCCAAGCGCGGACTGGGCGAAGCGACCCTCAGTCAATTCTTTGAATTCGCCGAGAGCCAAAACGCCGCCTTCCACGAAGTATTGGAGCGTGAAGATTTGCTGGAACGCGTTGCGGTTGGTCGTTCGACCAAGCCGCTGCATGATCTGTCGCGCACCTGGCGGATGTTGCGCAAGCTGCCATTGGGAAGTCCTGAAGCATGTGTGCGTGGCGCAATCGACCTCACCGGCATTGAAGAATTTTACCGCACCACCGAAGAAGCGGCCGACGGTCAAGAACGCGTAGCGAACGTGCGTGAAATAATCACCGGCGCTGAGCAGTATCACATCAGTAATCCCGAAGGCGGCCTGCCTGGATTTCTCGAACAAGTTGCCTTAGTCACCGACGCCAATCCAAATGAGAAAGTCGACAAAGACGCCGATCAGGTAACGTTGATGACGCTGCACGCGGCCAAAGGTTTGGAGTTTGCCTACGTTTTCATCACCGGCTGTGAGCAGGGAGTTTTTCCGCTCGAACGTCAAGGCCAGATCTCCGATTTGGAAGAAGAACGTCGCCTGATGTACGTCGGCATCACTCGCGCCAAGCAAGAGCTGTATTTGTCGCGTGCCCGTTGCCGCATGCAGTACGGCCAAACGTTTCGCAACGAACCGAGTCAATTTCTCTCAGAAATCCCCGACGATTGTTTTGAATCGCGCGACGCCACTGGTCGGCGTCCGTTACCAGAAGGCGAAAACGTTCGCGGCACCGCGATGGCGAACCGCGACAAAGAAGCTGGCGCCACCGTGAAAACCTTGGTCGGCAAAGCCGCCCTCGATGCCGCGTTAGCGCAGGGCATCACCACCGGCCTTGATCTGAAAGGCGCGACCCAGCGTGAGAAAAAAGCCTATTACAACGCGCCAGAAGTGCGCGCCGACGATCCATATCAATCCGGCGACCGCATCCTGCACAGCATTTTCGGACGCGGCACGGTTGCCGGAATGAAGGGGCCGACTGATCGCCGAAGTATTCTCATTGAGTTCGACGCGCATGGCCCGAAGGAACTACAGATGGCTTTTGCGGCAGGAAAATTGTCGAAGGAGTGACGTCATTCACCATACCAGGAATCATCGACCCATGATCATGCTCTCTCGTTATCTTAGCCCGAATATTCCAGCCGGACGTTGGTCCGCGCTTGGCTTATTGATGGCTGTGGCGGTGTTGGTCGCCACCAACGGCGCGGCTCAGGAGCGACCATATCGATCGCCTAAGCAGGAAGGCAAAGGCCCGCTGAAAGTTTTCATCTTCGGCGGTCAGTCGAATATGCAGGGACAGG
>JAYVSL010000087.1:0-11830 GCA_043775355.1 Planctomycetota bacterium | reverse complement strand
CAACGATTCCGCAGAGCCATTCTCTTTCATCTCGGCGGACTTGATCTCATGCCAGCTGGAGTCACCTATCCGACCCACACGAAAGTCTGAAGCGCCTATTCATTCATCCAAAGCTGCCGACTCCAAAACATCGACCCCGTCGCCTACGTACGCGACATCAGTGCCCGCATGCTGGCCGGCGAGGTGAATTACGACGCACTTACCCCCGCAGCGATGACGACCGCAAGGCGGAAGGCGAACGAAGCGCTGGCGAGCGGCGAATAGGGGCTGAACGCTTACCGCTCATCCTGAACCGGCGATGAGCTCACGCGGAGGCGCGGAGAATGTCCATGAAATTGTAGCAATAGGCGATCACCCATCTGGTGAATGCCGCGCCACCTCCCGGCGAGTTAGCTTTTGGGTATCCTCCGCGTCTCTGCGTGAAATTTCGAAGGCCCCTTTAGCAAGCTCAATGGCTCAAAATAGTCGATGAAGAAAATCCTATGAGCCGCTCTTTCGTCGTACCAACAAACTGTCAGTGGCTGCTCCCGCAAGAATAACGATGCCCATGACGACGAAGGTAAGCGAAGTGTCCCAGCCTTGTAGGTTGACGAAGTTGGGAATGACTTGGATCAAGATCACGCCAAGGATGATGCCAATCATTGACCCTTGACCGCCGCGCAAACTGCAACCAGCGACCACGGCGGCAGCAATGCCGTATAATTCATAGAAATTACCGTGGTTGCTGGGCGTTATGCCGCCGCTGTCGAAGGCGAACAGAATGGATGACAGAGCAGCGGTAAGCCCACAAATAACGTAGGCTGTCGTGATCACCCATTCGGTACGGATGCCAGAATGTCGCGCGGCTTCTTCATTATGTCCGACGGCATAGAGATGTCGGCCATAGACCGTCGCATGCAACAGCACACCACCCGCAGTAGCGACCAGCACCATAATCCAGAAGGGCACGGGAATGCCGAAAAACTGGCCGGTTAACCATTCTTGCACGTAGGAAAAACCTTCTGCGGTACCAAAACCTTTGCTGTTATTACCAGCAATAAACTGCGCGGTCCCGCGATAAATCAGCAGCCCACACAGGGTGACGACGAACGGCCATAAGCGTAAGCGCGTGATAAGGAGGCCATGACCTAAACCTAAAAGCGCTCCGCATGCAAGGATACCGGGTAGCGCTAACCACCACGGCATCTGCCAATCAACCAGCATAAAACACTGTAAAATACCAAGCAGCGCGAAGAGCGAGCCGACGGAAAGATCGATGCCACCAGTAATGATGACTAAGCCAAGGCCGACGGCAAAGATGCCGTTCATGCCGATGCGCCGGGCGATATTTTGCAGATTTTGACCAGTAAGAAATTGCGGACTGATGACCGAAAGCACGCCAGTGACGAGCAGCAAGAGTATGAGCACCGCTAATTCACGACGCCATGGTGCCAGTCGAGCGGCAAGCGTTGGTCGAGGTGTATGGCGATTGGTATCGTTGGTCATGATAAAACTTTCGCATGCTGGCCGACGGCTAATTGCATGACGGCTTCTTCAGTGATTGCCGATCCCGCGAGGATCCCAGCAAGCGCACCCTGGTGCATGACCGCGACGCGATCGCTTTGGCCGATGATCTCTTCCATGTCAGAACTGATCATGAGTACGGCGGCACCATTGGCGGTCAGGCGATGCATGAGCGTGTAAATTTCATGCTTAGCGCCAACATCGACGCCACGGGTCGGTTCATCAAGGATGATTATGCGTGGATGTGTCGCTAGCCATTTTGCTAAGACGATTTTTTGTTGGTTTCCACCGCTCAGATGTGAAACCGTCAGTTCTTTCGACGCCGTCTTGATACCCAGGTCGGCGATCGCTTTGGCCGTCGCTTCGCGTTCACTGCCGCGCTGGACGAGTCCATAGCTCGCATGCTGCGGCAATGTCGCGAGCGTGGTGTTTTCGCGTACATTCATGTCGACCACTAAGCCAGCCAGTTTTCGATCTTCTGGAATCAGCGCCAGACCAGCACGGATAGCATCAGCAGGCGTGCGGATGCGCAGAGGCTTGCCATCCAGCGTCAGCGTGCCGGCGCATGGTCGATCAATACCAAATAGCGCGCGCGCTATTTCACTTCGCCCAGCGCCAACCAATCCGGCGAGGCCCAATACTTCACCACGTTGCACATCGAAATCGATGGTGTGTTGTGGCCAAGCGGCAGTGCGTAAACCACGAATGCTCAGACCGCCGATATTATTCGATGAACGCTGACGATCTTGTACGGGTGGCAGATCTCGACCAACCATCAGTCGTATTAATTGCGAGTGAGTGAATTCTTTCCCAGCCAGGTTGCCAGCATTGCGCCCATCACGCAGCACCACGGCGCGCTGGCAACAGGCGGTCAGTTCATGGAGGCGATGAGAAATATAGATCACCGCGTGACCCTCTTTCGTCAAATCGGCAATGATAACGCGCAGGCGTTCCGCTTCACTGAGCGTGAGCGATGACGTCGGCTCATCCATGATAATCAGACGAGCGCGCAACGAGAGCGCCTTGGCAATTTCGACGAGCTGCCGCTGCGCCAAGGATAAAAGGACCAACGGCGTAGCAGGATCGAGTTCAAGCCCGACGCGGCGCAAAATCGGCGCGGTTTCGCGCCACATACGTTCACGATCTAAAAAGATTCCCGCCAAGCGCGGTTCTCGGCCCAGAAAGACATTCCCAGCGATGTCGATATTATCGAAGACGCGCAGTTCTTGATGGACGAAGGCAATGCCCAATGCCGTGGCTTCGGCGACTGACGAAATGGAGACTCTTTTGTCATCGATACTGATGACACCGGCGTCGGGCGTATGCACGCCACCCAGAATTTTCATCAGCGTTGATTTGCCAGCGCCGTTTTCGCCGATCAGCCCAACCACTTCGCCAGCGCTGATGCTGAAATCAACGCCATGCAGCGCAGCGACTCCGCCGAAATGCTTAGTGATGCCGGTCATCGCCAGCAAAGGTACGCTCACTTGCCGCGTAATTTCTTGAGCTTGAGACGGAACGCATCGACATTCGCCGTCGTAATGTTTTCGGTTGGCACGTACATAAGTTTATCATTTTTCAAAAAGCTGGCGTCGCCAGCTAAATGCTTGGCCATCAGCTTCATTGACTGGTAGCCGAATTCATATGGTTGTTGCACCACGGTCCCGTGAACCGTCCCTGCGCTGATGCCAGCTAACGTTTCGTCTTCTTCGTCAAACGACACGACTTTCACTTTGCCGAGTAAATTGGCATCTTTCAAAGCGCTCAGAATGGCTGGCGCATTATATGCCCACAGTCCGACCATGCCGGCAAGGTCTGGGTATTTCACCAAGGTATCAGCCGCGTTATTTTTAGCACGAGCACGATCTCCATCATCCGCACGCAAATCAATCACGGTGATCTTGGAATCTTTCAGTGCTTCATTCAGCCCCTGAAAACGTTCTTTCGCATTCTGCTGATCTTTCTTTCCGACAAACACCATGATGGTGCCGCCTGCGGGCAGGGCTTGCTTGATCAACGCACCAGCTTCGCGACCAGCGGCGATGTTGTCCGTGCCCAGATAAAAGGCGCGCTTAGAAGCCGGCGCGTCACTGTCTTGGCATATCAGCAAGGCTTGTTCAGCGGCATGATTCAGCATGGTGGTTTGATTGCCCGCATCGACCGGACTGATGGCGATGCCGACGACACCTTTGACCAGTAAGTCTTCGACAATCTCTTTTTGTTTTGCCGCGGTACCATCGCCGATGCGAAATTCGACGGTGTAATCAGGTAATTCCTGATCAGCGAGTTCAACGCCGATTTTGGCGATATTCCAAAAATCGGCAGAAAGGTTAGTGACAAACGCCAGTTTGCGCACGGTACCTGTGGCAGGCGTGCTAACCGTAACGTTCGGTTTCGTTTCTGATTTTGCGGCATCACCACAGCCGCTGATCACGAGTGAAAGCATCGTACCAAGGATGAGTAGGCTATGCTTGGCGGCGGTGTTGAACGAGACGATCATGGAAGGTTCCTTCGTGATTTCAGGTATGGCGCAGAGGTGAATCGGGTGTGAAAGAAGCGTTAGTCAGCGAAAGCATCTTCCAGCGCTTGACGCATGACGCGCGAATCAGGGGTTATGCCCGTCCAATAGTTAATACCGATAACGCCTTGATTAACTAGCATGTCGAGTCCATCCACGACCCGACAACCGCACGCAAGTGCCGCACGAATCAGTCGAGTTCCTGGTGGATTGGGAATAACATCCGCCACCACCAGTTCGGGTCTTAGGGTGGCTATCGCGAGCGGTACGCGCGCATCGATATCGGGGTACAAGCCGATGGAGGTCGCGTTAATGATCACATCGGCATCTTTGGGAATCGCGTAGTCACCGCACCAGGGCACTGCCTGTGCGTCGACTTTTAAGCTTTGACGCAAGAGCGTCGCTAGGTCTTGGCCGCGTTGCTCACTTCGATTGACGATGACGAATGTACGCGCACCGGCGAGCGCCAATTCCACCGCGATGGCACGCGCCGCGCCACCAGCGCCAAGAATAACCATTTTCTTGTCGCGAGGGTCAATGATGGCGCGCAAGGAATAGAGGAATCCTTTACCGTCAGTATTTTCACCAACCAGTTGATCACCCCGACGGACCACGCAATTGACCGCACCCATCAGTGCGGCCGATTCGCCCAGCGCATCCAGATAGGGAATAACCGAAATTTTGTGTGGCATCGTGCAATTGAAACCACGGAAGCCCATCACTCGTGCGCCTTGTATAGCTAAGGCCAAATCTTTCGGAGCGATTTCGAGTGAAAGATAACGCCACGCTAAACCATGGTGCCGATAAGCAGATTCGACCATGACTTGCGATGGATTTTCGGCGACCGGATAGCCAAGAACGCCGGTCAATTCCTGTTTGAAATTCAAAGCCTTGGTCATGCGAGGGTCGCTTATACTGGAATGAGTGGCAACGTATTCGAACCCTGCGCTACTTCCGCAGGATTCCATAAGGCGTTCGAAACTACAGCACGGGCGCTTGATCTACCAGACGCAATTTCGTGTGAAATTGCGCACGCAGAGTGCATTATTACGCAGTTGTTCCCAGCTGAGTTTTATCGGCAAAGAAAGGCAAAGGAATGCGCGCAGGCTCACGGCGAGCCTGCGCGTCCATGATTACTTATTCGCTGGAGCGATGAACCCACGTTGTTTGAGCAACGGCTCAATGACCGCCTCTTTACCACGGAAGTTGAGGTACAGTTGATGTGAATCCACCGTGCCGCCACGTGATAAAATACCGTCGCGATACAGTTGACCATTTGCTGCGGTCATGCCGCCGTGTTCTTCAAACCACGCGAAGCTGTCAGCGCCAAGTACGGCCGTCCACAGGTAGGCGTAGTAACCGGCTTCGTAGCCGCTCGCCCAGATGTGGGTGAAGTACCAGCTGTGATAACGTGGCGGAACTTGCTCTAAATAGACGTTATGCTTTTTGAGTGCGGCTAATTCAAAGGCGACGGGATCTTGTAGCGGAGCTGAGGCGGGAAGAGCGTTCCATTCCATGTCGATCAACGCGGATTGGACGTATTCCAGGGTTTCAAAACCCTTATTGAAGGTGCTGGATTTTTTGATCTTGGCGATCAGCTCGGCCGGCATTGGCGCACCGGTTTGATAGTGCTTGGCATAGTTAGCCAACACCGTCGGTTCGAGCGCCCAATTCTCGTTGAATTGCGACGGATATTCGACGAAGTCGCGTGGGGTATTGGTACCCGACTGGCTCGGATATTTTACTTTTGAAAGCAAGCCGTGCAGACCGTGGCCAAATTCATGGAACGCGGTGATCACATCATCAAAGCTCAGCAATGCGGACTGTCCGGCGGCGGGCTTGGTGACGTTGAGTTCATTATAAATAACGGGCTTGGTGCCCATTAAATCAGACTGGTCGACCAGTACGTCCATCCAGGCGCCGCCCTTTTTGCTCGCGCGGGCATAACAGTCGAAATAAATCAGACCAACGGTTGAGCCATCGGCATTCAGCACTTCAAACACGCGTGCATCAGGATCATAGACCGGTAGATCGGTGCGTTGCTTAAAGGTAATGCCATACAGTTTGGTTGCTGCAAAAAACAGGCCGTCAATCAGAACATGGTCGAGTTCGAGGTAAGGACGAATCTGCGCTTCATCAAGGTCGTATTTTTCCTTGCGGACTTTTTCGGCGTACAGCGACCAGTCCCATGGCTGCAAGGTGAAGCCACCATTTTCGCGATCGATGATGGCTTGCATGTCGGCAATTTCACGCTTCGCCTGTTCGACGGCAGCGGGTCCAACTTGGCCCAAAAGCTTCAAAGCAGCCTGTGGGTTTTTCGCCATTTGATCGCCAAGCACGTAGTCCGCATTGCTCGCGAAACCGAGCAATTGCGCTTTCTGCGCGTGAAGTTGCGCCTGTCGGGCGATATTCGCGCGGGTGTCGTTTGGCCCGCCGTGGCTGCAGCGGCCAATCGAAGCGCGATAAATACGTTCGCGTAGCGCACGGTTCTTAAGCGACGTAATCGATGTTTGGATAGTGGTGTTGAGCAGTGGAATCACCCACTTGCCCTTGAGTCCGCGCGAAGCGGCGGCAGCAGCAGCGGCTTCGATGTCAGAGTCAGAAAAACCATCGAGTTCGGTAACCGAGTCGACCACCACGTCGCCCGCATTGGTATCCTTCATCAGAAATTCAGTGTACTGAGTCGTCAGCTTCGACTCTTCTTCGTTGAGCGCACGCAACGTCGTTTGGTCGGCTGCGGACAGTAATGCCCCACCGCGTACAAAATTCAGATGATACGTTTCCAACAAGCGTTTCGAAACCGGGTCAAGCCCAAGGGTCTCACGCTTTTCAAACAAGGTATGAATGCGCGCAAATAATTTCGCATCCAAGGTGATGTTGTCGCCGTGCTGGGCTAACAATGGAGCAATGTCGTTTTCAACTTTCTGAATGAGCTCATTTTTGTTCGTGGCCGAGGCGATACCAAAAGCGCGGCTGACTCGACTCAACATCGCTCCGCTGCGTTCTTGCGCGACGATGGTATTTTCGAAGGTCGCAGCCGCAGGATTATCTGCGATAGCACGAATTTCAGCGGTCGCCTGGCGCATACCTTCAAGGAACGCGGGCATGTAGTGGTGGTCTTTGATCTGATCCCACGGCGGTGCTTGCAGGTACAGCTTGCTTGGGGTCAAAAAAGGATTGGTGATATCAATCGGCGTCGAGGTGGTTGCGGGCGCGATCATTGCTGAATTTTTCTCCACCTTTTTTTCGGCCATAGTCGTACCGCACCCCACCACCGAGATGCCGGCAGCAAGGACGAGGATGAGACGTTTGCGGTACATGTTGCGGGATGGCATAGGTATTCCGTGTTAAGGCTGGAAGAGGTGCAATAAAGCACAGCGGCGAAATCGCCACGTATCCAAGAGGTCGGACGGTCTAACCAATGTTTAGGTGATCGCTAGCAAGATGAGGTAGGGAGATGCGGTAGCCTGGTGATCAACCGCACGCGCATCAGCATCTCGTCTTTGGCGTGCCTCAGGCGTGCGCCGTTTCATGCGCCGTTTCATGCAGAAAGCGATCAGCAGCGAACGGTTCTGCTGGTAGGTGCGGCGTATTGCCCTGCATTAATTCCACCAACAGTCGCGCGGTTGCTGGCGCGGTGGTGATGCCCAAACCCTCGTGGCCGGTGGCCAGCCAGATGCCGTGGTGAGAGCGTCCAATCAGCGGCAAGTGGTCGGGTGTCGCTGGGCGAAAGCCGGTCCAACAGCGCAGTGCTTGCAGCGCGGATATTCCAGGCAAGTAGCGCTCAGCCGCGCTGATCATCAGATCGATGAGATGCGCTTCGATTTTCGGATCGGTGGTGCCGAATTGACGTGACGAACCGATCAATAGCTGTCCGCCGTGTCGCGGTTGCACATTGAATGCTACCGATTCATTGGCGTTACCATGCGCACTGGTGAGGTAGCCGAGTTCAACTAATTGATGACGAACAAATCCAGGATAACGATCGGTGATAATGAGATGGCCTTTGCGCGGCCGTACGGCGATTCCAGGCGCTAAGGCGGGTGAACCAACACCTGCTGCGACGACGACACGTTTGGCGTTTAGCCGGCGACCATCGGTTAGTTGAACGCCATCAGGGAAAACGGCGGCGACGTCAGCGCGTTCTAAATGGGCTCCGCGTCCTTGTGCTTGTGCTAAAAAATAACCGGTGGCCGCTGGCGGATAAATCACGGCATCGTTTGGGACTAAAAGTGCCCCCGCCAAATTGCCGACCAACTGTGGTTCGAGTTCTTTCAAGCGCGGTGGCGAAATAACTTCGGCGCTCACACCATAATTTAAGTAAGCGCGGCAACGGGTTTCAGCGATGGCCAGTTGCGCTTCGTCAGCGGCCAACCACAGCGTGCCACAGGCATCGTACTCAGCAGCCGGTGGTAATTGCGGTGCCATTGCGCGCCACAAATCCGTGCCAGAGCGAGTGAGCGCAAATTGCGCTGGTGAATCATCCATGACCACCAAATGGCCCATGCCCGCAGCGGTGGCACCATCACAAATACCTTTGGCCACGATCGTCGTCGACCAACCGGCGGCGGTACAGGCTGCGGCACAAGCTGCGCCAACGATACCTGCACCAACGATCAGGACGTCTGGGGCAGGCAGCTGATTCAAGGAATGCCCCAGGCAAAGGGATCTTCAGGATCAGCAATTAACCGGCACTCACCATTGACGAAAGCGGTGCCGGTTAAAAACGGCATTAATTCAGAACCAGACATTTCAAGGTGACCGGCAAAGACGCTGCCGATAACACTTTCTTGATGCCACACTTGGCCCAGCGCCAAATGTCCGGCGGCATGTTCACAAGCCATAATGGCGCTGACACCCGTGCCGCACGGCGAACGGTCGTAGGCTGATCCAGGGCACAAGACGAATGAACGCCCATCAATTCCCAGGCGCGGCTTGGCGGTCATTAGCTCAATATGATCGACCAACTCGCCGCCACTTCCGCTGTGACCTTGTTCGCTCAGTGCGTTGCGAATGCGGATGGCGACGTCGGTTAATTGCGGAATATTCGCGGTGGTGACCGCTAATCCGTGGTCATGTACCAGAAAGAACCAGTTGCCGGCCCAGGCAATATCGCCAGTCACGGTGCCTAATCCTTTGACCGTGACGTGAATGCCATGTGCGTGACGCCAACTCGGAACATTGCGGATGGTGACCGTGTTTCGTGAATCCAATGTCGCTTGCACCACACCGACCGGCGTATCGATCAGATGCGTGCCCAGGCCGATTCGTCCCATGTGCAGCAACGATACCATCAGGCCCATTAAACCGTGACCGCACATTCCCAGATAACCGACATTGTTGAAGAAAATGACTCCAGCAACGCAGCGTGAATCGGGACTTTTACACAGCAGCGCGCCAACCATGTGCTCAGCGCCACGCGGTTCGTTTAGCACCAGTCGTCGCAGACGGTCATGATCGCGCCGCAGGCAATCAAGTTGCTCAGAGAGAGTGCCGGTCAGAGCGGGTCCGCCTTCGATGACCAGACGAGTGGGTTCACCACCCGTGTGGGAATCAACCAGCGAGATCAGGTGCGGCGAATGAGGTATGGTGGAGGTATTTATCATGTTGGTGAAGGCCGGTTTCTCAGAGGGAAACGTCGTGGGTCAATAGACCAACACCTACAATACAGATGAAATAATGATAGGCCGCAGCATGTGATCCCAAAGTGACCCCCGTGATATCGCGGGCTTGGTAAAGCCACGCGTGGCTTTTTTGGTCAAGCGAGGCGCTGACACGCCGTCATCACCAGACCGCAAGTCACCTCAGCGGGAGGTCGCTGTCGCCGTACGGTCATGTTCGTGAGAAGGGTGTTGCTGATGGTGATCCGTCGAAAAAGCGCTCGTCGCGTTGGAAGCGGGCATGTGAGCGCGGGCAAACAGGAATAATGTATGAGCCATATCACTCGTCGAGACCTGGTGGCTTTGAGTTCTCAAGGTTTTTTCGCGCTGGTCGCGATCTTGCCGCTGCTGGGATGCATGCCGACGGGCAAGCGAGCTGCGCGCCCCGCAGAACGGCGAAATTGGGAACAATTTTTAGAACAGGTCCGGCGACTAGCCGAAGAACAGTTCGCACCGCCCTGGGATCAGACGTCCTACACGCAACGGGTTCTGGTGCTGATGAAAGAACTCGACCTGACGGATCACCATGTGCTCGCCGTCATGTCACGCTATCGCAATGCCCATAAAAACTTTCCTGAAATCAACACGCTACACCATGAGCAATCGTTCATGATATCGCTGCTGGAATTTGAACCGGGCGAAAAAATCGAACTCCACGATCATCCCGACATGACCGGCTGCATGCTGTGCAGCGAGGGCGAAATCCAGGTGCAAAATTACACTCTTGATGAGCGTCAATCTGAACGCAGCCGTCCACTCATTCGCGCGGTATCCGACGTCACCATGACGCCGGGCAGCACCGGGTCTTTAAGCTCGACCATAGCGAATATCCACGCGTTACAGGCGGTCACCTTCACCCGTTTAATCGACGTCTTCACGCCACCGTATAATGACGAGCGATCGCAGCGAGCACGTTGGTATCAACGTGAACCGCAGCCCTATCAGCACATGCCTGGTTTGTACGAGGCAAACGTTCAAGCCTGAATAGCGAAAGGATTGTGACAATTTTTCACCCGGCACCGTTTCGCTTTTTTTTCACCGCATCACCGCATCTAGCCCAGGAATTTCATGACTCATACGCAACCGCTCAGCGTCGCTCGTCACCATGGCATGGTGGTTTCAGACTATCAATTTCAGGTACCGCTTGATCACGCTGCGCCAACGGGTGAACAGATTTCGTTATTCGCCCGGGCGTATGTCCATCGTGATAAAACCACATCAGAGCGGCGGTGGTTGTTGTTTCTTCAAGGCGGGCCTGGCTTCCCAGGCCCGCGTCCGCTCAGCAATTCCGGGTGGATCAAAAAAGCGCTCGAAGATTATCATGTATTAATACTCGACTCGCGCGGAAATGGTCGCAGCACGCTTATTTTACCGCAAACGGTTATTCATCGCGGTGGTCCGGCGCAGCAGGCGCAGTACCTCAAACATTTCCGTGCTGACAGCATTGTGCGTGACGCTGAATGTATTCGGCGACAATTTCTTGGCGAAGAGAGTCAATGGAGTCTGCTCGGCCAAAGCTACGGTGGATTCTGCTCAGTCACGTATTTGTCGCTGTTTCCGCATGGTTTGCGCGAAGTCTTTAATACGGGTGGTTTGCCGCCACTCAGCGATCATCCAGATGTGTACTACCGACACTGTTACCCCGCGGTGGCCAAGAAGACCGCCAAGTTTTTCGCCCGTTATCCGCAGGATCAGGAATTATGCGGACGCATCCTGGAACACCTCCATCGCTATGAGGTGATGCTGCCCACCGGCGGACGCTTGTCGCCCCGTCGTTTTCAACAGCTTGGTTTTTTGCTCGGTGCCGGCGATGGCATGGAAACGCTTCACCACCTTATCGAAGGAGCCTTCTGTCGTACGGCGGCGGGCGACGAGCTGGCGTATCCGTTCTTGCGCGCCTTCGAAAATAGTCAGCCCTTCGAAACCAATCCGATTTTCGCGATTTTGCACGAGATGTGCTACACCCAAGGCTTCGCCTCACGCTGGTCGGCCCAGCGCGTTCGCGAAGAATTTCCAGAAACCAATTGGGCACCCGGTCGTGCGCCATCATTCACCGGCGAAACCATCTATCCATGGATGTTCGAAGAGTACCCGCGCCTCAAGCCGCTCCAGGCAGCGGCGGAACTTCTCGCCCATGATGAACAGTGGC
>JAYVSL010000086.1:0-9749 GCA_043775355.1 Planctomycetota bacterium | reverse complement strand
GGCGGTGTTCCGCCGGTGACTTTGAGTGGTCGTTGCGCGGGTTGGCCGACGGTGAATTGCAGGGGTTGTGGCTCTTCAATAACTGGCGGCGCATTGACGGGAATTTTTACTAAGCTGCCGCGAGTACGTCCGTCTTCGGCGTGAATGGTCACCGGCAGATTGATCTCACCAGCTTGTTCTGGAGCGCCGCTGACTTTTCCTTGTTCATCTTGATGCAAGCCTTCGGCACCGGGAGATGACCAGTGATATTTCTGCGCTTTTCCACGCACGCCAAGCTGATGCGTGTATGGCGCCCAGGCGGTTGCTGGCGGCAGTACCGCTAAGTCAGGGGCAAATGTATCGCTCACGGTCAATGGAATTGCCGGAGCAGCGCCAGGCTGTTTTCCACCAGGCTGTTTCCCACCTCGCAGCGCGCTGCGTTTTCCATCATCGGCGCGCACTTCTATCAGCACATTCCCTGGCTGGGTTGGAATTCCGCTCAAACGTAATTGGGGGCCACGCTCGGTGCTTGCCATGATTCCGCTTGGTAAACCAGTGACGCTCCATTGTGGATGATCAAGCCCGACCGCGTCGATGACGGCTTCGTACGGTGAACCAAGAATCGCTTCCGGCAGTACGCTGGTGGTGATGGCTGGTGCTGGTTGGACTTGGACCGAAACGTTCCCCTTCACGCTCGCATGAGCGGAATCAGTGAGCACCAGGGGCAACGGAAAACGTCCGTCTTTGGTCGGGGTTCCATGCAAGCGTCCATCCGCATCGAGCGTCAGTCCTGGCGGCGCGGTGACCGGTGGCGCTGGTGGAGTCGGCGGCGTTGCAGGAGCTGCTGGTGGAGTTGCGCCTGCTTTGAGCGGTGTGCTCGTCACTGGTGGTGGCGGTTGGTCGAGCGCGAAACGGTATCCGCCAGATCCGCCGGCTGCTTGGAGATGAACATCGTAGGCTTCGCCGACGTGGGCGTCAGGAAGCTCTTTGGTGGCGAGGCGAAGTTTCTTCGCTTCAGCTTCGGCCTTTTTTCGCGCTTCGTTGGCGCGAAACAGGGCGACCCGCCGCAGCTCGTCACGTAACTTTAATGTTTCAAGATTTTTAAGATCGTATTCAAGCGCTTTGCCTGCGGCGATAAGCGCATCGTCCAGGCGTCCCTGTTTCCAGCGTACCAGCGCAAGATTGTACCACGCATCGTGAGCCAGTTCAGGAGTTGGACTGCTGGCGGCGGTTTCGAAGTGCGTTGCCGCACCTTCATGGTCGCTGTCCATCAACACCGTTCCCAAATTAAAGTGCGCCGGATAAAAGGACGGTTGTTCGAGCAATAAGGCTTCGAGACGTTTTTGCGCAACCTGTGGCTCATCATGACTGGCGTCATTGATGGTTTCCCACGGATCAGCAGCCGGCAACGGAGCGACGGCGCATGCGAGGAGGAACGCTAGCGACAACAATGATGAGAATGTACCGTGGCGGTTGGTTCGCATATGCTCAGCGCCTCCGTCGCGTGGGGATTAGCATACCAAAAGCAATCAGCAGGAACGCAGGTAAGAGGACCAGCTGATAGCGTTCACTCTGAACGATACGTCGGCGTTCTTCCCATGGTAATTGCACGACATGCGTGCGCATATGATCGTGAACGACGCGAATGTCTTCAGGGTCAGTGCGCGCGTTAACACACAATCCAGACGTGGCGGTGGCAAGCGCATCCAGGGTGGTGCGATCCGCGCGCATGACTTCTTCTTTGCCGTCGATGACGATACTGACTTCACGTTCAGGATCACCAAAGAACAGTCCATAAATCGGAATCCCCAGCGCTTTTGCCGCAGCGGCAGCCGTATCGACCGAGGCTTTATCTTCATCCGCGCCATCGCTCATAATGATGATGGATTGACCACGATCGGTTGGTTTGCCCAGTATTTTTAAACCTGCCTGCACGGCGTCACCAATCGCGGTGCCCTGATAGCCATCGTCAGCAGGAAAAAGTGCAGGAGTGCAATCTTCGAGCATCGATTCAATCGCCGAATGATCACCGCTGAGCGGACAACGCAGCACCGGCACTGCGGCGAAAGGCATCAGCGCTAAGCGAGTCTCTGGTGCCAAGAGAAGTAAATCTTTCACCTTACGCCGTGCCGCTTCCAAGCGGTCGGGATGAATATCTTTAGCCAACATCGAACGGCTACAGTCGAGAATCAGCAGCACATCGGCACCCGTTTGCGATTGCACCTCATCACCTGCACCCCAGCGCGGCCCAGCGAGCGCGAAGATTAACAGCGTGAAGCCGCTCCATAATAAAACGGCGCGCAATATGGTGCGTTTATGACCAACCGCCGCCGTTAGATGCGGCACACCTGCGCCCACGGCCGCGCGTGAACGACGAGCCGCGCGGCGCCACCAGAAGGTCAGTCCGATCAAGACCACGACGGCAAGCAGCAACCATAAAAACTGTGGATGGGCCCAGCTCATACCACGCCTCTGAGCCGTGGCTCCAATGCCAACGCCAGTCCGATGAGTGCGGAGCCAAGCGCGAGCAACCAGCCGAACTGATCAGCGTAATCGACACGCTTACGTACCGTGCGCGGGGTCGGTTCTAGTTCGTCGATGCGAGCAAATACTTGGTTTAATCCAACGCGATCGTTGGCCGGAAAGGCTTTACCGTTCGCTTCGGCCACAATGGCTTCCAGTCGCGGCATGTCGGGTAGCAAATGTTTGGGCAGCCGCTTGGTTTGTACGCGACCAAAAGGATCGCGCACTGAGTTGGTGCCGTTGGGATTGCCAACTCCGATGCCATAGAGCGAGATGCCTTCAGTACGAATGTATTGCGCCGCTTTCACCGGATCGACCCAGCTGGGCAGTTCACGTGAATCAGCGCCGTCGGTAATCATAATGATCGCACGGCCTTTGGTTTTCTCTTTATTTTTTTCGGTCAGCCCACGCATGGCGCTGCCCATTCCGAGGCCCAGATTGGTGGCGCTGCCGAGTAATCCTTTTTCGCTTTGATTGCTTTCTCTATTCCATAACGCGCGTTGTTGTCGTTCGGTGCGTTCAAGAAATTGCACCACGGTTTCATGGTCATACGTCAGCGGACACGAGGTCAGTGCGCGATCGGCAAAGAACACGAGTCCGATGCGGTCATTTGGCCGATTAGCGACAAAGCGCTTGGCTGCCTGCATCACCGCAGCAAGTCGGTCCATGCGCTCATTTTGTTCGTCAAGCAAATCGTTGACTTGCATGCTACCAGAGAGATCGATCACCAGTTGCAGATCACGTCCCGCTTGTTCGCGTTCTGTGGTTTCACGTCCACCTTGCGGTCTGGCCAATGCGAATGCGAGCAGCATCAGGCCACTGGCAATGAATAGACGATAGATCGCTGGGCCACGGCTGGGACGCAGCGCTTCTTGAGCGAGAGCAAATCCACTGAACGTCGCTCCTCCTCGCGCGGGACGCCACAGCAGTATCAGCAGAGCAAATAGTCCGAGCATCAGCATCCACGGATCGGCAAAGCGAAAATTTAGTAAGTTGGAGTCGGGCGTCACGTGCGCTCTCCGTTGGTGGCTGCCGCTTTTGGGGCCGCCGCTTTTCCTGCTTTTTCTGTGGCTTCCGGTTTTGCCAAGCGCGCGGCTTCCTCTTCAGCAGCAAGACGATGTTTGAGCGCGGTGCTCCAACTGCGGCCGAGTTCGACCATCGGTCGCACTGCCGAAGGCGGGAGATCATCGGCCGCCCAGCGTAAGGCATCAAGACTTTCAAGCAGGCGTACCAGATCGCGATGCTCGTCATCGCGTAATTGCCCACGTAATTGCAGTGCGGTTTCACGCGTGGTGGACGCAGGCCCATCGAAACGGAAGAACGTGCCCAAGCAGCGCCGCAAAGCGATACTTAACCGAGCGCCAGCTTCTTTCCCATCAGCAGCAGATGAGGCGCTCTGCCAGTCGTCATAAAATTGTTCCCATGGCGTGCGAACGATTTTCTGTTGGCGACGGCGGACCATGACCAAGGCGACAAAGCCAGCAATCGCGACAGCAACCACAGCCAATGCCCACCAGGTCTTTTGATCATCCATCGGACTGACGGTTCGCGTCCATGCTTTTCGTGGTGGCGGTAATTGCGCGGGTTGGTCTTCGGCTCCGACTTGGATGAGGACAGCAGAAGCGACGGTGGAACGAGAACCTTCAGGTGTCTGCACAGTCAATGTCGGACGTGGAAGTTCCCACCCGCCATCGCGAACGGCGGACACCGTAATGGTGTAAACTCGTCGTTCTTCTTGCCCGCTGCTTTGTTTTTGCGGCGGCGGAAGATTCGTCACGAAACAGGAAGCAAAATCTTTCGCCGGATCTGGTTCTCCGCGCGGAGCCACCACCGCCCAGCCCGTTGGCCACCGATACGTGACCGTCACTGTCAGTGAGCCACCAACATTGACGGAGTTCGCTGACGCCGAGACGTCGACGGCAAAATGTCCGATGTCCTTCTTATGTCCGATGTCCGATGTCCGATGTCCGATGTCTCCTGGGGCTGACGTTTCCGCGGCGTAGCCAGCGGGCATCATGCAGAAAAAGCACAAGAATATGAACATCGTCAGTGACCACGCAAAACGTCGGGTACGAGACATCGGACATCGGACATCGGACATCGGACATTTATGCATGAATCTTCCTTCGTCGTTCACGGAAGAAGCGTGCTAAAGCGGCAAACGCTGACTGATCAGTGCGTAGCTCTACTAAGTCGCCACCGGCACCTCGAAACGCATTACTGACCGCCATGCGGGCATCGTGCCACGCGCGTTCGTAGGCCGCCCGCGCACTTCGTCCGCCAGCGAAGACCTCCATGCCGTGTCCTTCGGGATCTTGTAGGACGAGCGGGGTCGATCCCTTGGGCAGCGTGGTTTCGGCAATGTCGCAGACGCGTAGTCCAATCACATCGTGTCGACGGCTGGCGCGCGCCAGGGCATCGTTGAAACGCAAATCACTGATACCGCGAGTGAAAAGAAAATCGCTGATTAAAAAACAAACGGCTCGGCGTTTACTGACGCGCACCAGCTCATCCAGCGCATGCGCCAGATCCGTTGGTCGTGTCGTTGCCGGGGCAGCCAATACTTCGCGAAGTAATCGCCCAACGTGACCACGGCCTTTGCGCGCCGGTAAATGCAATTCGGTGCGATCACTGAACGTCACCAGTCCGATGCGATCATTATTTTTCATCGCGGTTACCGCGATGACGGCGGCGGCTTCTGCTGCCAGGGCTAATTTTGCGCGCGGCGAAACGCCAGGGATGGCGCCAAAGCGCATCGAACCACTGACATCGACCAGCAAGACTAAATTGAGTTCGCGTTCTTCGCGAAAGACTTTGATGAACGGAGTTCCCGCTCGCGCGGTGACGTTCCAGTCGATCTGACGAACATCATCACCGGGCGAATATTCGCGTACCTCTTCAAAGGCCATACCCTGACCACGGAAGGCACTGCGATACGGACCCGCTGCGAGCGACGACACCAATCGTTTGGTGCGTAGCTCGATCTTTTTAACCTGACGCAAGACTTCGTTTAATTGGTCCGATGTCCGATGTCCGATGTCCGATGTCGGGGTGGTCATAACGTTGTTATTGCCATACAGACGTTGGTTCTTCTCGAACGCGGTGATTTCGTAGATAGGTGGTGAAGGCGGCGATAAGTGCCTGGGTTTTGTCACCATGCTGCATGAGAAGGTCGAACGTTTCTTGAGTCACATAACCCAGATCTAAAGCGACAAAAAGTAAAGATTTCACCTCTGTAATAGAAGCACGCGCCATGTCCAGAAAGCGAGCGAAGTCAGGATCGCTCCCACGATCAAAGCCTTCAGCGATGTTGCTCATTCCAGAAACCGCAGCACGACGAATCTGATCACGCAGCGCGAAATCGCGTGCGAACGTTCCCTCAGAGGTCACCGTATAGACGGCCCGCACGAGCTCACGTGCCGACTGCCAACCTTTGATGTCAGTAAAGCGAGAAATGCTCAAACACCCCCCAGAAAAATCACAAAAGATATCTGACATAAAAAGCGAGCGAGGCTCAAACAAGACCCCCGCACCAGTAAGACATCGGACATCGGACATCGCACATCGGACATTAAGGAACTTGAACGTGTTCAAGCAGACGCTGAACCAGCGCGTCGCTGGAGAGCGTTTCGGCTTCGGCCTCATACGACGGATGAATGCGGTGACGCAGAACATCCGGCGCGATACTTTTCACATCTTGCGGCGTGACGAAACCACGACCGTCAAGGAAGGCCTGGGCACGTGCGGCCATCGCCAGGCCGATGGTCGCGCGTGGACTTGCTGGTACGTCGATCATGCCCACGAGTGATTGAATGCCGGCGCCTTTCGGATCACGGGTCGCGCGCACCAGCGCAACGCAATAATCTTTGATGCGATCATCCATGTGCACGCCGTCCAACATCCGCTGGGCATGCGCCAGCGCTTCGGTGGTCAACACGCTGTGGACTTGTGCGCCACCACGGGCAAGAGCGCGATCGAGAATAATGCGCTCTTCAGCGACGGCCGGATAGTCGACTTTGATCTTCATCAAAAAGCGGTCGGTCTGCGCTTCAGGAAGTGGATAGGTACCTTCTTGCTCTAACGGATTCTGAGTCGCTAAAACCAAGAATGGTTTTGGTAATGGAAAGGTTTCGTCGCCAATCGTCACTTGCCGTTCTTGCATCGCCTCCAACAGCGCCGACTGAACTTTCGCTGGCGCGCGGTTGATTTCATCCGCCAAAACAATTTGAGCAAAGATCGGTCCCAAGCGAGTAGTGAACTGGCCACCGGTATAAATGCGCGTGCCGATGATATCAGCAGGCAGCAAATCTGGAGTGAACTGCACACGGCTGAACTTTGCCGCCATGGCCTGCGCCAAAGTTTTTACCACCGTGGTCTTAGCCAAGCCCGGCACGCCTTCCAACAACAGATGCGCATCACAAAGCAGGCCGATTAGTAAGCGCCGCACCAGATCCCGTTGACCGACCAACACCTTGCCGATTTCGGCCTCCACCAGGCGCAAAGGCTGGGCGGCATCGGCGAAAGCAGCAGCTGGGGCATTCATGGACATAAACTCCTTGGATCGGTGAGGACGTCGGACCCTAGCTAGCCTTTCAGCGTTCGCCAAGGCCTGGGACCGCCGGCTGCCAGCCGGCCAGTGGCAATCAAATCGTGGTGCCTTTTCCGCGCCCCCCTGGGACCGCCGGCTGCCAGCCGGCCAGGTGGCAACCAACCTTCCTCACCCCTTCTGCGCGAGCATCGCCTTCCGTTCGACCTGACGTTCGCGCGCGGCTTGAGCGGCAAGTTCCCCAGGAGCATGTCCGGCGCCGGCTGCTGCGATGACGGCGTGCACGTCGGAGTCTTTCGCTGCGAGGATCGATTCCGGCAGGTGCGCCGCTTCGCCTTTGCCGCCGGTTTCTTCGACGTATTTTTTCCACGCGGCGGTGACGTCTTGGCTGTTTTTGTACGAGCAGAATTTCGGACCACACATGGAGCAGAACTCGGCGGTCTTAAACGCATCGTGGCCAAGCGTGGCGTCATGTTTTTCGCGTGCGCGCTCAGGATCCATCGCTAGTTCGAATTGTTTGTTCCAGTCGAAGGTCCAGCGGGCGTCGCTCATCGCGTCGTCCCAATCGCGGGCACCTTTGCGATGGCGGGCGATGTCGGCGGCGTGAGCGGCAATCTTGTAAGCGATGACGCCTTGACGGACGTCTTCCAGATTGGGCAGGCCGAGATGTTCAGCGGGCGTGACGTAGCACAGCATCGACGCGCCGTGCCAACCAGCGATCGCTGCACCGATCGCGCTGGTGATGTGATCGTACCCAGGAGCGACATCGGTGGTGAGGGGGCCGAGAACGTAGAACGGTGCTTCGTGACAGACTTCTTGTTCCTTTTTCATGTTCATTTCGATCTGATCCATCGGCACGTGGCCTGGACCTTCGACCATGACTTGCACGCCGTGTTCCCAGCATTTCAGCGTTAATTCGCCAAGAATGCCGAGTTCAGCGAATTGCGCTTCGTCGCTGGCATCGGCCAAACATCCGGGACGTAAACCGTCACCGAGCGATACCGTCACATCGTATTTTTTCAGAATCGCACAGACGCGATCCCAGTGCGTGTAGAGCGGATTTTCTTTATGATGATGCATCATCCATTCGGCCATCAGTGCGCCGCCGCGACTGACGATGCCCATTTTGCGTTTGCTGATGTACGGCATGAAGCGCAGCAGGACGCCAGCGTGCAGCGTCATATAATCGACGCCTTGCTTGGCCTGATGTTCGATCACTTCAAGGAAGCCTTCGATGGTCAGATCGGTAACTTTGTCGACTTGCTGCACGGCTTGGTAAATGGGTACGGTGCCGAGCGGAATGGCGCTCGCACCGATCAGCGTTTCACGAATGGCGTCTAATCCGCCACCGGTCGACAAATCCATCACGGTGTCGGCACCGTACTTGGTGGCGACGGTTAATTTTTCCAACTCAGTGGCAGCGTCGGACGTCACCGCGCTGTTGCCGATGTTCGCGTTGATTTTGCATTTGGCCGCAATGCCAATCGCCATCGGGTCAAGATTGCGATGATTGATATTCGCAGGAATTACCATGCGACCGCGTGCGACTTCGCTGCGGATCAGATCCGGCGCAAGTTGTTCGCGTTCAGCAACGCGTTTCATCTCTTCGGTGATCACGCCTTGGCGAGCGTAGTGCAGTTGGGTGACGTTGGGTTGGCCGTGGCGGGAAGTGGTGTAGGTGCGCATGAGGTGACCTGTGGTGCGGTGTTATGAAAAAGATGGGGAGAACAAAAGACGACAAGACCAAGCTGAAAACAGCGGTCGCTCGTTAGGCTCGTTAGGTTTTGGGCATGTGAAAAATCCTTTTCCTACGCCGGCATAACCCGGATCAGGTGCAGGGGTCTCCATTGGTACTGCGGCGCAGTGCGAATGGACTCTCAGGCCTCTCAACAGGCCTCCCCCAGGAATGGACGGCAGCATGGGTTGGTTCACGATGGCGCAATGGTTGAGGCATCCAGGCCGGGAAGACATCCAGTCCTTCTGCGTCCAAGCACAGCGTTTTGTTTCCTCCTCCGCCGGCGATGATGATTGCTGCGCCATTCGCTTTCTCGGGCGCAGCGAGATGGAGTTCGATGGAAGGGTTGTGGACGTTCTTGAGTTGCTCGATTCGCTTTGGATTTGTCTTGTCAAAAGTGATCACCTCTTTTTGGTCCACATTCTTCAGAGTCGGATGCCCAGCCGGCCAAAGCGTCACGACCTTGGCACCATCGACGAGCGAAACCGGTTCAGCCGGGACGGTCGGCGCTGAATCTTCCGTCCAGGCAGGTAAAGTGAGGAAGGTCAGGAAAAGGGCAATGCGGAGTGGAAAAGTCATCGTGTGGCCTATTGGTAAGAAGTTGTCTGGAAAAGTCGAAATCTGACATGGAGGACCGAAGGACCGGAGAATGAGCGGGTTCAAAATCATACAATCCACGCTGGTTCTTGGCTTTTGGATTCTCCGGTTCTCCGGTCCTCCATGTCATTCTCCAGTTTTTAACCAGCTTCTCAGAGACTGTCTGGAAAGGCAGTTTTAACAGGAGGGCACAGAGCAATGGCGTTGCGTTAGGCAAAATGCCATGAATTACCTGGTTTTTCTGCAAATTGGCACTTGACATTCAGCTCAGAAAAATTTTTCGGGACTTATGGCTATTCCCCGTTCCTTTCCTCGCGCAGCGAGTTTCGCTGCCTTCCTTCACCTCTTTGCGCGGCATAAAGATTTTTG
>JAYVSL010000085.1:0-2340 GCA_043775355.1 Planctomycetota bacterium | reverse complement strand
GCCTCCATCGCTGCTGGCGGCATAAAATGAATATCGGCGACCAAGGGTATGTTTTTGAAACCGGCAGCGCTGAATTCGCGGCGAATGGCTTTCAGTGCTTGTGCGTCTTTCACACCAGGAGCAGTGATGCGCACAATCTGGCAACCGGATTCAGCCAACAGAATCGATTGCTTCACGGTCGCGGCAACGTCTTGCGTTGGCGTGGTACACATGCTTTGCAGCACCAACGGCGCAGGCTGACCAGCGATGAGACCGCCGACTTGTACGGACCCAACCATCACCGCGCGACTGGCGCGACGAGCATAGGCCATGCGATGGGCGACGTAGGGTGAGCGGGGCATGAGCGAAGCATTCTGGGTCATGGATGCGCAGTCTGGACCAATCGCCCGGCCGCCAAGAGGCGATATTCGCATCAGCTACAAAAGCCAAAAAAGACTACAAAACGCCGGTTTCTTGGCGGGCTTTCTGTTTACGAGAAATCCGATGTAGAGCGGTACGTTCAGCTGCGGTTAAAGATGGCAGTCCCTGTTTGCCAACCTTTTCTAACAAGCGATCAAGAATGAGCTGCTCCTCGTCCTCCTCGTGCTGCCGACGTTCAATCGCGCGAACCACACGACGTTGCTTCCAGCGATCAAGCCACGATTGCTTGGCGATGGGTTGTGCGTGACTCTTGCCGAATGGCACGGCACCGTCGCCTTGTTCCATGCGACGCAGGACAAAATAATAGAATAGCCCAAATGAGATTCCTATCATCAACAACGTGGGCAGCCATTGGATAAAAGCCCCCGAGTGCTCATTATGTACATTTTCAATCGGAGAAACGTCCTTATCCTTAGCAGCGAGATTGTATGCTCGCAGTTTCTCATTCAGTTCCTTTTGCCCGGCTTCACCAAATTGATCATTCACATAGTAGACTTGATATTCGTGCCCCCCAGCTTTGGGAGTCGCTGTTACCTTCGCAAATTCTGGCCCGACATTTATTTTCGCTACTTCGCCTTTGTTAATATTTTCTAGTAGAACGCTCCATTTTACGAGAGTTGGACTTGTTACCGTTCTCCATAACAAGAGTACGATGATCATCGTTGCGATCAGCGACAGCATCATCAATAAAAGTCCACGCGGTTTCGGTGGTGGAGTCGGAGCATAGTCAGTCATGCGGGTTCCTTATTCGTCACATCAGAGCCAAAATAGTATGCTCCCAGTGCATATCGCACATCTGTATCAGCGCCGAATCACGATCAAGAATGGGTACAAAATATCGGGCTTGATCGGTGGAAGGCTAAAGTCGGGACTGAGCAGCCATTCTTGAATTAAACGATCGAGCGTGATCGAACCACTGCTGTTTGCCAGCTGAGCGTAGGTAAGTCGGCCAGCTTTATTGACTTTGATTTCAATGATCAGCCTGGGCTCGGTGACTTGTTTGAGCAAATGACGCCAATGGCGGTCGATTTGATTTTGCAGGCGACCATGCAGAAATTCTTGCGTGGTGCTGAGCATGCGTTGTTCGCGGGTGAGCGATTCGTTGCTAACGGCGCTTTGTTGCAGGCGAGGAATCAGATCGTCCGGATTTGCCGGAAGCTTCGGTAAATCAACCTGCGACGAACCTTTCCGGCCTTCACCACGGGATACTTCTTGCGCCGCGTGATCTTGACGCACCGATGAAATCAGTTGCCCAAGGTCGGGCATCGCGGGTAAATTGGCTGCGTCTAAAGCAGGAAGGGCCGTTTTTTTTGCTACCGTCAAGGGAGCAGGAATAAGTGCGCCATATGGTGACGCGGTTTTCGCGGACGCCTGAGCGGGCGCTGGTTGCGGAGCCTGATCGACAGTATGTGGCTTCGGCGGCGGTGTTGGATTTGGTATTTCACTGCAGCCACGTGGCATGAAGGCAATGCCGACTAAACAGGCATGAATGATCGTCGCGAGCGTTGCTGAGCGTCGGGTAAGTGGATCCATTAGTCAGACAATCTGCCAGCGGCAAGTGTTTGCAGCCCGAGTTCCATTCCGAGTCGATCGATGGCATTGACCGCTTCCAATACCGCATGCTGAGTGTCGAGATCGCCAGCCACCAACAGTGCGCGATTATGGTCGAGTAACTCTAACGCTGAACCTGGTAGATCCCATGATCCCGGCGCTACGTAGTTTTTGATCATGGTGGCAAGAATATTTCCTTCCCATTCACTGGTGATCAAATGACCAATGGGAATGAGCGCGAGTTGTCGCCGTTGTGCGGGATGTTCACGATTAAAGCGTGCTGGTGGTCGGCCATTTTCGCTCAGACATAATACGCCATGTGACCAGCGCGCACGGATGCCATATTCATGTAAAGAAGAAATAATCTGG
>JAYVSL010000084.1:0-10189 GCA_043775355.1 Planctomycetota bacterium | reverse complement strand
AGCTTGCGCGGAGTTCATCAGCCGCCCTCCCGCAAAATGGCAATCGGATCAATGCGACTGGCGCGACGGGCAGGTAAGAGGACCGCGCACAGTCCGACGAAACTCATGACGCCTGTAAAAAATAGTGGAATGAGCGGATTCCAGCTGATCGGAGCTTCTGGGGTGTAGAGCACTTCCTGCGGAAAAAGCGGCACGCCAAAAAAATTACTGAGGGGGTTGAGCGCGAGTAAAGCGCTCCAGCCGATCGCCCAACCGAGCACGCCACCAGCAATGCAGGCGACCAGTCCAGCGATCAGAAATGCGTTGGCGATGTCACGGCGACGCGCACCAAGGCCGAGCAACACGCCGATGTCATGACGTTTTTCTGCCACCAGCGTGCTGAATACCGCGTAAACGATGAACACCGCAATTCCTTGAATTAGAATCATCACTAAGCCGATGACGTTGCGTTGGATTTCGAAACTTTTTACCAAATTGCCGCGTCGTTCCATCCACGTGCTCACGCGCTGGCCGGTACTTTGTACCAGTTCACGACGGATATTTTCAGGGCTGGCAGTGGTCGCCAGTTGAACGCGAAAACCGCTGACTTGCGCCGGCCGTGCTCCGCGTGCGTGCAAGTCAGCAAGTTTTTGCCCCAAGGGTAATGGCAGAATTCCGACCGAGCGATCAATCTCATAAATGCCGGTGCCGATGGTGTCGCTGATTTCGGCAATGACTTGGCCGGTCGTGCCACCAGAACCATTGGGCACGGTTAAGCGTACGCTTTGCCCAGGGCGCAGACCATAGGTGTACGCGAGTTCTCGCCCGATGACCATGCCGCTGACTGGCCGTTGGCGCGGCGGCAGCGGCAGCGGTCCAAGTCCCAGACCGCTGACCAAATCGATGCCAGTAAACAGGAGATGATCGCGCCATGCGGGTGTCATCAGTCCGCTGCCACGTTCATCTGGCCGTAGTGGCGCGGAATGCAAATCGGTCACGGGTCGTGGATGCAGCATCGCCGGGGCCAGTCGCCCCATGGTGCTGTCGAGTCCCCAATCGACCGCGTCGACTAAACAGGGCAGATTTAAACGCAAATCGGCGGCACTGTCTTTCGGAGTCAGAATGGCGTACGTCGAAATAAACGGCGCAACCGTGAGCACACCGGTGGTTGCCCGCACGTCAGCCAGATCTTGTGCATTTTGCACCAATGGACCGTTTTGCCACGGCGCCTCGATGGTGAGGTCGCTCTCATTGGCGCGGACTTGCAGGCGAGTGATGTCGATAAAACCCTGCATAACGCCGAGAACGACCACCGGTACGGCGACCGTGAGAGTAATTGCCGCAAGGGCCAGCCACGCGGTGCGACGAGTACGCAGATAACGCAAACCAAGGTGCCACGCGAGCATGGCGCGCAGCATGGAAGTCCAATGCCCCCTCGCTAGAGGCACGTCGAGCGTCGCGGTGAGATCTTTGGCGCAGGCGGCAGATGTGAGGTATCTTTGCGCCGATGTCTTTCCTGTCGTCCTTGATGCTATCGGTGCGGGTGCGAACCCTGGCGGCTCTTTTCGCGGTCGTGATCGCGGTGTTGGTCTGCATGACATGGACGAGTCTGATGACGGCTATTGCGGTAATTGGCGGAACATTGGTGATGGCATTGGTGATTCTATTTGAATGGAGTCTTCTTTCGCGGCTTTCTCGCATTAAGCGTCTCAGCGAGGATCTGGCAGAGATCGGTCAGACTAATGACCAAATCAGTTTGGTAGACGATGCCGGAACCGACGAGATCGGCCGACTCGGCGTGGAAATCAATCGCTTGCTAGGATCGCAACGTGGCTGGCGCGAACAGATTTCTCGGCGCAATGCATCGATGCGACTCATTTTTGATACGCTGCCCATCGGCTTGCTCTCAGTTGATGTGCTTGGGCGTATTCAACCGGATCGCTCAAGCGCGACTGCCGAACTGCTTGGCCGACCTGATTTAGAGGGACTGGAGCTGGGAGATTTATTAGTACCTGGTTCAGCGAATCTCACGCTTCGTCGTCGGCTGTCTGATTATTTGGCGATTGTGCGTAGTGGAACGGTGGACGTGGTCGGGCTTGATGAAGTCAATCCATTAAAAATGGTGACCGTGCAGCGTGCCAATGGCCCCATCGTCTTGCGTTTGCATTTTTACAGCCTGGAAAATAGCACCGATGTTCGTCGGACGCGAAGCGATGCCAATGGCGCGGCGGAGGCAAGCGGCGTACTGGTGACGCTCACGGATATCACTGATGAGCGCCGATTAGCAGCAGCGGCCGAGCAGTCCCAGTTGGACTATCAGCAACTGAAAGCCATGGCAGAAGACGTCGATTTATTTCACGGCTTTTTGGTAAACATTCGCAGTTTAGTAAAACAGATGAACGAACTTTCGGGACGCATGGGAACTGCGCCTGACCGTGTTCAATTGTGCGATATGCAGCGCAATGTTCGCGCATTGCGCAGCGGCGGCGAGGTTTTTGGTTTAGCGGCGTTGGAGTTGGCGGCGCGCAATTTCGATATGGAATTGGTGCGCTATCTGGGGATGAACCATTTGAGTGATATCGAAGTTCGACGCTGTCGCTTCGGTGTCGCTGACCTGGAAGCCGCAGTGATTGCCGTTGAACGGCAATTCCGAGCATTGTTGGGCAATCAAAATGATGTAGCCGGTAAGATCATTTCGACTAACGCTGGCCAACGCGGAGTACAACCACCCGCGCAAATGGATTTGCGGTTGGCTAAGCGTTCAACACTGGTTCAGTTGGCTGGTATGCTGGCGCAACCAGTGCGCATTGGATTGGCGCCAAGCATTCGTTTGGTAGCACCGTTGGCTCGACGGCGCGGCTTGGAGGTGCGATTTTCAGTCCATGGCGAAGAAGTCATGGTTGATCACGTCCACTTGGGGGTGCTCAATCGTGTGCTGCCGCATTTGCTGCGCTTTACTTGTGATCAAGGATTTGACACGCCAACGATTCGTCAGCAGGCCGGAAAGCCACCAGCGCCATTACTCACCATCGGCGTTGAGCGAAATGAGCACCACGTGGTGGTGACCGTCGCTGATGATGGGAGAGGCATTGATCCGCAACGCATGCGCGACATGGCGGTTGAACAGCAGATATTGACGCGAGAAGTTGCAGACGGCCTTGATGATCACGCGGCGCAAGGCTTGGTCTTTACCGTCAGCTATGACGCAGAAGACGGAAAACTCAGTGGCGTTCGTCCGGTGGGACTCAATGTTATTTTAAAAATTTTGGCGGAAGAGTTATCGGCAGATGCCGCAATTCAGTCCACCGTTGGACAAGGGACTGCGGTAACCATTTCGCTTCCGCTATCGCAGCCATAATTCTGGATGCGACGAGAGAGAATCTCGTGCTGCGTCAAAGCAATAATGGAGAGACCACAGACCACAGGCAAAGGACCACAGGATCGTGCTGCGACGTCGTATAAAACCAGTAGTCCGTAGCCTGTAGCCCTCTCATCAGTCGATAACTCGGCGTTAATATTTTGACGACGCACCCAGCCTGACGCGCCTGGACGGATGACGTACCGATGCCGGACTATAGCCTCCGCATCGTGGAGGTTCTATGCCCGCACAGGTGATCGATGGTAAAGCTATTGCCGAGGCCCGTCGTGCCTTGCTGGCGGATCAAGTCGCAGCCTTGCAGGCACGTGGGATTCAGCCGTGTTTAGCCGCTATTTCCGTGCATGTTGATCCGGGCTGGTCGGTCTATTTGAAAAACCAAGCGGCGGCTTGCGCGCGCGTTGGCATTCGTCACCAAGAAGTCACCGTTGATCCGCAGGCAACGCAGGAAGATCTCAGCGAAGTGATTGAAGAGCTGAACGTCGATGCCGGTGTTCATGGCGTGATTTTGCAAAGTCCGTTGCGTCGTTTTGCTCAGGGGCAGACCCCGGTGGGCGATGGTTTGTCGGATTTCATGGCGCAGGCGTTGCTCTCTCCTGACAAGGATGTGGAGGGCGTTAGTCCAGCGAATCTTGGCATGGTATTATCCGGTAAGCCGGCGCTTGCGCCATGTACGGCGATCGCCGCCGTGGAATTGGCGAAAGCCGGCGCGGTTGCTTTGGGCCGTGATTTACGCGGCATGGAAGCCGTCGTCATTGGTGCGTCGACCATCGTTGGCAAACCGGTGGCGCAGTTATTACTTGCCGCTGGAGCAACGGTCACCATTTGCCACATCGATACGCGCGATTTGAAAGCGCATACGTTGAAGGCTGATCTGCTGGTCGTCGCGGTTGGTAAACCAGGTTTGATTACCCGTGATCATGTGCGTCCGGGCGCCATCGTTATTGACGTTGGCATTAATCGCGTCGTCGGTGCGGACGGAAAAAGTAGTATTGTTGGCGATGTCGCCGCAGAGGTGGCCGACGTTGCAGCAGCGCTCTCACCCGTGCCCGGCGGCGTTGGCGCGTTGACCACGACCATTTTGCTAGAGGCCACCGCCAACGCGGCTGATCGTCTCGCCGATTTACGTCCCGCTGTGGATGGCGCAGCGCTGGGTCGTGTGCTTGGTGGACCCGGACTCGACTTGAGTCCTGACGTTGCCGATCGCATTGCTCATTTATTGTCGCGTCACTTGGTTGGCGCCCCCGGCAGTCGGCCATTACGCAGCGCGCTCGAACGTCGTTTGGCGAAGAGCGTCATGGTGCTCGACGGCGCGATGGGCAGCGAACTGATTCTTCGTGGCGTGGCGTCGGCGGCGATTGCACGAGCAAATCTTGATCATCCTGATTTGGTGCAGGATGTGCATCAAGCCTACGTTGCGGCTGGCGCAGAAGCGCTGACGGCGAATACCTTCGGCGTTAATCGCTATCGTTTACAAGGCGATCGTGAACTGGTCGCACGTCTGGCTGCCGCTGGCGTACGACTGGCTCGGTTAGCCGCGCAGGGCGCAAAACACCGAGTGTTTGTGCTCGGCAGCATTGGTCCATTGGGCCCAGTGGTGGGCGCTGATCTCACGGCATCGGAAGCCGAGCAAGCATTTAGTGAAGTCGCCATGGCGCTTGCTGACGCTGGCGTCGATGGATTTATTATTGAGACCATGCCATCGACGGCAGAAGCGGTTGCTGCGCTCGGTGGTATTCGTCGGGCATCGCGTTTACCGGCTTTGGTATGTCGCAGTATCGACCGCGATGATCCTGCCGAGCTTGCTGATTTTGCGCGTGCCGCCGCCGCTGCCGGTGCCACTGCCGTCGGGATTAATTGTTCCGCTGGCCCACGCGCGTTAGTGCCGGTGGTTGCACGCTTGGCTCAAGTGTCGTCGCTGCCGGTTATCGCACGGCCAAATGCAGGTTTCCCCACCCGCATCAATGGCGTACCGCATTATCATCTGCGGCCTGATTATTTGCTCACCCAATCGCGCGCCTACGTTGCCGCAGGCGCATCGTTGGTCGGCGGCTGCTGTGGGGTTGGCCCAGAACATATTGCTGCGTTAGCGAAAGCCTTGGCCGGCGCGCCATTACCGGTGCGAGTCGAATTTTCCGAATCGCTGTGGGTGCGTGATCATCAATTTGTGCCAGGCGAAAAAGCGCTGCCATCATCATCATCAATCAGGTCACCGTTATTGTCAGGAACGTTTCCGATTTTTGCGTTCGTTCCTGGTCGCTTGTCGCCCACCGCTGGTGGCAATGCCTTACAGCGCCTTGCCGCAGCGGGCGCAGATGCGGTTGGATTATTAACCGGTTGGCCAGGATCGGGTCGAGGATCACGTCTGCCTGCGCGTCTACGCCATTTGCAGGACGCGACACAAAAACCGGCAGTGCTCGAATTAATTGCTGCCGATACCACGTTGCCTGCGGCCCAAGAATTATTGCTGACCGCGCACTTAGTCGGCGTACGCATAGTGATTATCGATGATGGTGTGTTCAGCAGCGAAACGCGCGCTGACGTTACCAACGCTGGCTGTGAAGCCGCAGCCTTGCTGCGGGCGGTGAAGACCCTTAATCAAGGTCGCGATTTAGGTGGCACGCGGCTGGAAGAGCCGACCAACTTTACGGTTGGCATTCGTCTGTCCGCAGCGCGTGCACGTCAGCTGGGCGATCTTGGAATCGACGAAACCTATGTGCGCGCCGGTGCGGATTTCCTAACCCTTCAGCCGATTTATCAGCCAGCAGAGTTCCGTGCATTGATGGGTGCGATCAAGCCCAAAGTGCCGTTATTTGCTGAGGTTTTGGTGTTGCCGGATGCTGCTACGGCGGAAGAACTTGATAATGAATTACCGACGCTGTCGGTGCCAGAGCGATTGAAACAACGCTTGTCAGCAGATCCGGATGAAGACGCCAAAGGCGTGCTGCGTTTCCTTGCCGCTTGGCGTAGTCGTCTTTCCGGCGTTTGTTTGTTGCTACCAGATGAACGCACGGCGCAGGCGGAGATCGTTATCCGCGCGCTACGCCGTTAGAGAAATCATGCGTTATCAAAATTTAGCAATGAGTCCGAGGAATGGTCCACTGAGCGTGACGTCGACGTCAGCACTGGCGTTGGTACCGGTAGGTTCTTTAAAGCGAATATCGGCTCCGACATAACGGTAGCCACCAATGAAGCCCAGGTGATCCCATGGACGCCAGGTGATCTGAGCCGTGGCATCAAGATAGGCGACACGCGTGCCAGAATAACTGATGTCCATCCAATGAATTTTGGCTTCGGCGCCCAGCGATTGAAGAATTGGCAAATTCACATGTCCGCGCAGGGCAAGCACAGGGAATTGAAGATCTTCATCAAGCTTACCTTCAGCGCCGCCACCACTGAGACTGACTTTCGCATTCATGCTGTGATAACCGACGCCAATGGCAAAGCCGGCCACATCAAGATCGATAGGACGAAGATCCGCTTCAACATAGAGATCTGAAACATCGATCGAACTGGTCATCGCCGTTCCGTTGACGAATGTTTGTCCGCCGTAACTCAGTCCTGCAGAGGTGAATGAGCCGTCGGTCCCCATCATGTAGCCACCGGCATGAAGACAGACTAAGAAGGGGAGCTTGGCGCTGACTTCGAGGCCAAAGCCGGTTTCTTGGTTGGCCAAGTCCAGGGTGCTCAGATCTTGCGTTGCGCTGTTAGCGCCATTGGTGGTGTAGGCGGTTTCACCTTTGAAGCTGGCGAACCAAGCCGCTGGCATCACGCGCACCCAATAGTCAGTCGCCGCACTGTCAGCAGCGGAAAGCTGGGTGAACGCGCTCGCGCTGAGTAAGAGCACGGCGGCGGGGAGAGTACGAAAGATAGGGCGAATAGGTGACATGGCTGTTCTCCGTGTGTAAATATTCAATCGAATAGGGAGCGCGTTGTGTTCAGTTGACCTTTTTTCGGCATTATGTCGGTAAAGCAGCACTTAGCACGCAGCTTCATCGTCAGATGGTGTCGGTGTAGCCTGCCATACGGGATGGGCAAGGCCGGACAGAACTGCTGCAGGCCGCAGCTTGAACCACCTTGGGTACTGCCACATCATCCCGCGCGTCACCATTCACAAGGAATCAGCATGCGCGTCACAATTTTCGGTACCGGCTATGTCGGTCTAGTCACTGGTACCTGTTTTGCAGAGATGGGTAATATCGTCACCTGCGTTGATGTGGATGCTCGTAAGGTTGAACGCTTACGTGCGGGCGAGATTCCCATCTATGAACCCGGACTTGAAGATTTGGTCTTGGAAAATGTTCACGGTCATCGGTTATCGTTTACCATCACGGCGAAAGACGCCTTGGTTGATGCTGAGCTTGCGTTCATTTGCGTGGGCACGCCTATGTCGGATAATGGTGAAGCCGATCTGCGTTATGTCGAATCCGCTGCGCGCGATATTGGACGTCATCTGTCTGGTTACTGTTTAGTCGTTGATAAAAGTACAGTTCCGGTAGGCACTGCGGATCGTGTTCGTACCTGGGTGCAAGAAGAGCTGACTCGACGTGGTGCAAAACATTCTTTCGACGTGGCGAGTAACCCCGAATTTCTTAAGGAAGGATCGGCGGTCGACGATTTTATGAAACCCGATCGCGTGGTCGTTGGCGTCGATAGCGATCGCGCTCGTGGCTTGCTTTACGACCTGTACCAGCCGTTCATTCGTAATGGTCTGCGTTTTTATACCATGGATATTCGTTCGGCAGAGATGACCAAGTATGCCGCTAATGCCATGCTGGCGACCAAAATTAGTTTCATTAATGAAATTGCTAATATTTGTGAGCGTGTCGGCGCCGACGTACGCCAGGTACGCTTAGGCGTTGGTGCGGATCAACGTATTGGCTTACAGTTTCTTCACCCTGGCGTTGGGTACGGCGGTTCGTGCTTCCCCAAAGATGTTCGCGCGTTGGTCCATACCGCTGATGTGGCTGGCTATAAAGCGGACCTCTTGGCGGCCGTCGATGCGGTGAATCAACGGCAAAAAGCGGTGATGTTGCATAAGCTCACGGCGTGGTGTGTTTTGAATAATCGCTCGTTGTCATCGCTCACCGTGGCGATCTGGGGCTTGGCATTCAAACCGAATACCGACGACGTGCGCGATGCCCCGTCTTTGGAATTGATTCGCTCCTTGGTTGCCGCTGGAGCTCAGGTACGAGCGTATGATCCGAAAGCCACTCATGAGGCGCAGAGGGCACTCGGTTCGTTGCCTCGTCTGACTTATGTTGATGACGCTTATGATGCGACGGAAGGTTCAGATGTCTTATTATTGGTTACCGAATGGCGTCCGTTCCGTCGTCCTGACTTCCGTCGGCTGGGTCAGCAACTAAAAGGAAAAGCCATTTTCGACGGGCGAAATCAATACGAAGAAGATCGTGTGACGCCCTATGGTTTGACGGTATACCCAATTGGAGTTCCGGCGCTGACCACACAAACGCAAGCACGATCTCACGTCATTAAGGGCTAAAGCACATGGAGTGCAGCGTCTATATCGGCCAGCCTGCTAAGCTGGAGCAGGCCTTTCGTTCTTTCGATGAAGACGAGGGCATGACCATTGAGTCGGAAGATTTAATCGCTTGCTCAGTGGAAGCGCAGGGCGATTTGCTTGAAGCCTTTGGCGCCGTGCGACCGCAAGACTCCTGTTCATGGGCGCCAGCTTTTGCCGAAGTTTTTAGCGTATTGTTCTGGAGCTCTGCCGACGGTACGCGGCATCGCGATGCTGCGTGGGCATTGGCGTGCGAGCCAGTGGATTGCTACTTATCGCCAGAAAGCGTCACACGTTTAGCGCAACAGGCAGCGACGATTTATTTGGACGATCTCAATCGCGCCTTTCTCGATTACAGCGGCGATGGTTGGATTCAGGACTTCAACGATTTTCGCGCGATGGCTAGCGAATGGTTAGATCTATTGGCCCGCGCCAGTGAACGTCATCACGCTGTGGCCATCGCGGTGTGGGGCTGATCGTTGGGACCAGCGGTTACCGACGAGTGACCACAAAACTCAAGCACATCATCGCTGCGCGTTGCAGCAGCAAATCCGTGAAGGGTCTTCCGCGCAGGGGAACAGCGCCAATGATGCCATTATGCTCGCCAGAATCCTTGCTATCGGCGACGAGCTTTTGCTCGGTCGCACTATCGACACCAACAGTTCCTTCATCGCTTGTTGGCTGACGGATCGTGGTTTTCATGTTGATCGCACGGTGGTTGCCGGTGATGCGCAGAAGGACATTGAGATCGCTTTGCGTGCGGCCTGTGCTGGCGCGGGGTTGGTCATCATCACCGGTGGCCTGGGGCCAACCGACGATGATCGTACGCGTCAAGCATTAGCCGCAGTCATGGGCGTGACATTGGCAGAACGCCCTGCGGCGTGGCTCACCATTCGTCGGTGGTATCGCACGAATCTTCCATCACGGCCAATACCAGAGATTAATCGTCGTCAGGCATTGGCTCCGCTTGGTGCTGAGCTGTTGTCGAACGATCGCGGCACGGCACCTGGTCTATCGGCCCGCGTGGGAAGCTGTCACGTGGCGTGCCTTCCTGGCGTGCCGCATGAAATGATGGCGATGTTGGAGCGACTTGATCGTCCGCTTAAACGCTGGTTTCCGCGTTTAGTGCGCCCGGTCATTGGCGAGGTGTGGCTTGCGGGTATTGGTGAATCGGCGGCGCAAGAATTAATCGGAAATTTGCTGACTGAGCAGCATCCGCAAGTCGGCATTACGGTCAGCGAAAAAGGTCATCTGACGCTGCGCGTAGTCGGCACCAATGCCGAGGTCCGGGATCGCACGCGCGCGCTGCGTCG
>JAYVSL010000083.1:0-28144 GCA_043775355.1 Planctomycetota bacterium | reverse complement strand
TTTATTCAAATCGACGTCCGCAAGCGACGTCGATACGGCCAAGAAAGCCCTCGACCAACACGTGACCGCATTTATCGACGTCATCACCACCATCCAAGATCCCCGATTTATTGCGCCGTTATCGGCTACTGTGGTTTTAGCTGAGGGTACCCAGGGCGAGCCGTTGCAAAAATCAGTCGATGTGCTGCTTGCCGGAAAGGACGGGATCAAAGCAGCCGTGACCAAAGTTACGGAGCTCGCCAACACCCGCCTGGAACTGCACACCAAGTTAGTAGGCGCGAAGAACGACCTATCGAAAGTGGCGCGCAAAACCATGGACTTGAATGTCGTCGACGCCAAAGCCTATAGCAGCTTGATGCGCGGCGTCATCGCGACGGTATCCACTGACTCAGCCGCTGATCTCAAATTTGTTGGCCTGAAAATTTACGAAGATAGTTATGCGACATTGAGCAAGGCGACGGTGAGTGACGATCAAAAAGCGAATCTCACCGCGCTGAATACGCAGTACATGGCGACCTACGACATCGTCCGCCAATACCTCAGCACTGGCTCTGACGCGGATTTCTTTCAACGCGTAGCACAAGATCAACTGGATGCGTTGAAAAGATTGGTGAAAGGAACCGAAGGCCGATTCGATCACGGGCAAAACGACTTAACCACCACCGCAACAACCTCCATTTCCACCACGTTGCTACTGGCCGGTGCTATTTCACTGATCTGTTTAATAATGGGCGTGGTCCTGACACGCCGCATGACTGGACCATTAGCGCGAACGGTGGCAAGGATGTCCGCTGTCAGCACGGCAATTGAAAGCGGCGACTTGACCGCTCGGGTTGAACATTCTGGCAAAGACGAAGTTTCAGCCATGGCCAAGGCCATCAACGCCACGCTGGATCAATTGCGCGAAGCGATGACCAAGATTGGCACCAGTGTGCGCGCGCTGTCGACTCGCAGTGGACAATTAAATGACATCAGCACCAAGCTGGACGACGCATCGGCGAATGCATCAGCGATGACGACGGAACTGTCCGCCACCGCCCAACAAGTTTCCGCCAGCATTCAATCGGTTTCCGCAGGCATTGAAGAGTTTTCTGCCGGCGCCAATGAAATTGCCAAGTCCACCGGTGACGCCGCTGTGATTGGACGTGAAGCCATGGAACAAGCCCGCAGTGCGGAAAAAACCATGGAAGAACTGACCAAGGCCAGCCAACAAATCGGCAGCATTGTTGCCGTCATCGAAGCCATCACGGAACAAACGAAATTGCTGGCGCTCAATGCGACCATCGAAGCCGCCCGAGCGGGCGACGCCGGCCGCGGATTCGCCGTAGTCGCCAATGAAGTGAAAACTCTCGCCACCAAAACCGCGACCGCTGCTGGCGACATTCGCGCGCAAGTCGATGCCATCCGCAAAGGTTCCAGCTCTGTTTCGGGCGCGATTACGGCGGTTGCCACCACCATCGCCAAGGTCAACGATTTCCAGCAGTCGATTGCTGGCGCGGTTGAAGAACAAGCCGCCACCACTCGCGAACTGGCGACTCATCTTGCCCACGCGGCTACCGGCGGCGCTGAAATCGCCACGGGCGTTGGTGAAGTCGCCAGCGGTGCAAAGACCAATGGTGAATATGCCAACACCGTGCTGACCACCGCCAAAGATCTTGCCTCCACCTCAACCGAGCTCGACGGTCTGGTCGGACGCTTCCGTTTCTAACCCTCATTTACCAAAGGAATCATTCATGAAACGCCTCCTCACTTCCATCCTCGCACTGTGCTTAGCCACCTCGCTCAGCGCCGCGTCGGTTGCTGAACAAGAAGCCGCCTACGCCAAAGGCGCTAAGGCCTTGATCGACATGGCCAACGCGAAAACCGTCGATGTTGAAAAAGCGAAAGCGATAGTCCTGATGATTGAGCAACAGGCCGTACCGATGGCTCAGGCGTATGCAGCTAAGTTTCCTGCCGGCAAAGGCCTGATCGATACCGTCATCGCCCAGATCGCCACGCTCGATGCCAGCGGCGCGGTAACCGCGTTCGGGCCAATGAAGGACATGACGTATGAAGTCATCGAAAAACAATGGCACGACCTTGGTTACTTCAAAGAACACAAACCCACCATCGACCTGACCGATGAAAGCAACGAACACTTCACTGACCCCTTGCATACCATGATTCATCCGATGATGGTTCTCCGCGCAGCCATCACCTATCAGACCAGCAAGTCCGATGCCGACTTGAAGGCCATGAAAGAAGAGATGGATGAAGGCCTCGAACAATCCGTCAAAACCGCAAAAGCTATTTCGAAATAACCCACAGGAAACCGCGCACATGCGTCTCGTCCCTGCTTTGATTGCTACTCTTGCCCTGCCACTCGTCCTGTCATCAACGGCGTTTGCCGCTGATGCGGTCAAAGACAAGAGCTGCTATAATTTCTTTAACCCCACCCCAAAAGATCAGATGCGCGACCTGTCAACTGATCGCCCTGACACCACCGAAAGTCCGTACAGCGTCGATGCTGGTCACTACCAAGTTGAAGTTGAAGCGCTCAGCTTTGGCAAAGACAGAACCGGCGGCGTAACGACCAAGACCATCAATTCATCGATCAATGCCAAGGTCGGTATCGATAATCGTTCCGATTTACAGGTGGTGTTGGAAGTGTTCCGCAATGTCCGTGAATCCGGCAATGGCGCGAACTTCGACGAGGTCGGTTTAGGCGATCTGGATATTCGCTACAAATTCAATCTGTGGGGCAACGATGGCGGACCGAATGCCGCTGCTGTGATGCCGTACATTACTTTGCCAACGCACTCCAAACGCCTTGATACTGATCCTGATGCCAACCGTGAAGTCACCGGCGGTGTGATTCTTCCCTTCGCCACCACCCTTGATGGTGGTTGGGACGTGGGCTTCATGCTCCAATTCGACATTGTACGAAATGCAGCGGATGACGGCTACGTCGGTTCTTTCACGCAATCAGCCACCGCGTCCCACGACATTGTGGACAAGCTGGGCGGCTTCCTCGAATTCGTCAATACCGCCAGTGCCGATAAAAATGCTGGCGGCGAAACGTATTTCGACGCCGGTCTTACCTACGGCTTTGCTGATAACATTCAGTTTGATGCTGGCTTCAATCTTGGCCTGACGCAGGCCAGTGAAGACATTCGTTTCTTCGTCGGCGTCAGCGTCCGCAAGTAATTGACGCTATTCATAATAAGCGCACGGGCGCCATGGATGACCAACGTCAACTATCGCGCCCGTATTCTTTTGGTGGTGGAAATTAATAAATTACATGAGCGACTTTTCGCTCTCCACTGCAATCACAACCAAACTTAGCGAGGTCATTCCATGAAATTGCGCGCTCGTCTGATCCTGACTATCGGTAGCTTAGTCCTATTCCTGGCTGTCGTTTTAGTCTTTTTTGGCATCACCTTGCGTGGCACCGTCACCAAGTTTCATCATTTGATAGACCACGAAAAAGCCCTGGCAGCCATCAGTATGGATGCCTACATGAACTTACTGCAGGCACGACGCGCAGAAAAAGATTTTCTCGCCCGACTCCAGGCCAGCTACGTCGGCAAACATGACAAGGCACTCAAATCGTTCAATGCCATGCTTGATAACACCGATAGCCTGGGAATGGGAGCACAGACACTGCCACATCAAGGCGATGCCGCCGATGCTGCGGAAGGAAAAGCAGACCGCACGGTCAACGATTTAGTGGCAGAGATGCGCCGCTTGTCAGCAACCTATGCCACTGCATTCGCCACGGTTGCTAAAGCCCAACACGTTCGCGGATTGAATCAAGAACAAGGGTTACAGAAAGAATTCCGCGCTGCCGCCCATGCCTTAGAGAAAAATCTAACCGAAGCCAAACGCGATGACCTGATGGTGCGCTTGCTGCAAATTCGTCGAGCAGAAAAAGACTACCAGCTGCGTCTACGAACTGACGGAGAAAAATACCGAACGAAGACTTTGGAAGAGTGTGAAAATCTTAAGCAGGCTGCCACCACGCTGGAACCGGCTCAGCTTCAAATTTTAAATCCGCTTTTGGCTGCCTACCAAGCTGGCTTCACGGCATTGGCAGCACAAGACACCATTATTTTGGACGCTGAAACCAACTTAAGTGATACTGCGCATGCCGTCGAACCACTGCTCGACATGTTGCATGAAGGTGCCGAAAAACTGGCGCTCGATCAATCTGCTGTCGTCGACCGTGAGGTCACCCAAGCCGTCAAAATCGCTCTCGCCGTTTCTGCCATCATGGTGATCCTTGCCTTAATTTCCGCATCGCTTCTTGCCGGCGCAATCGCCAAACCAGTCCAAGCGGTTGCACAAGCGCTGGAGCGCATCGCCAGCAATGATTTCACCATCGCTCTGACCACGACACGCAAAGATGAAATAGGTGACATGACGCGTGCGCTAAACTGTACGGCAATAGCGCTGCGTCAAACGATTGGCGAAGTTGCCGTTCAATCGCAAACCGTCGACGAGCGCGCCAAAGAAGTCGAGGTGGTGTCTACCCAAGTCGCCACCACCGCAGAAGAAAATACTGCCAAAGCGAGTTCAGCGGCTTCTGCCGCACAAGAAGTATCGGCCAGCGTGGCAACGGTAGCCGCCGCATCGGAAGAAATGACCGCCGCCATCAGCGAAATTAGTCGCCATGTCAGTGAAGTCGCCGAAGTCGCCAACCGTGCTAACCAACAAGCCACCGGGGCACGCAACGAAATGGAGTCGCTGAAAAAATCGACCGATCAGATCAGCGATGCCTTACAAATTATTCGCGCCATCGCCGAGCAAACCAACTTACTCGCCCTGAATGCCACCATCGAAGCGGCCCGCGCTGGTGAAGCTGGTCGCGGCTTTGCTGTGGTTGCTAGCGAAGTAAAGAATCTGGCTCGCCAAAGTGCTGAAGCCACGGTGCAAATCGATGCGTTAGTTCAAGCAGTCCAAAGTAAATCCGGTACCGCCAATATCGCGATCACCGATGTCGCCAATGTCGTTCGTCATATTTCAAAAATCCAAGCAACCGTTGCCAGCGCCGTTGAAGAACAAACCGCCACCACCAAGGAAATCGGTCGTTCCGTGAACGAAGTCAACCAAGGCGTCGCTGAAATCAGTCAGGCCATCACCGGGGTAAACGAGGCCGCCACCGTCGCCAGTGCTGCAGCAACTCAGGCAAATGGAGTCGCTGCCGGTCTTAAAGATGCCGCGCGTACTTTGTCAGCCTTGGTCGCTCGCTTTCGAGTTTAAATAAACCGAATAACTTTGCGGTAGTTTTTTCACCATCGTCTCAACACAGACTTACCCCAATCCCGCTGCCCGCCGTAGTCGATCATTGATGCCCAGGCCTAACCCATAATCAGGCACCAATTCTGCCATCAGCGAAGTCACGGTGCTTGCATCTAAACGGCGCAGCGCAGCAAATAATCCCGCTGCGGCTTCGGTAAGATCGCCGCTCGCACTCAATATCTCTCGTTGTTTTGCCGACGACGACAGATCGCGCCCGGTAAATGAAAGAATGCCAATCGTTGGGTCCAACGGCCACGGCGAGCCAGCAGTACGCAGCCGCAGCGGCTTCACTGGTGCATAGTGACTCGGCAACATTCCCGGCGCTTGCTGCGGCAATGACGCGGCTCGGCCTGCGCGGTCGGCAACGGCAACGGGTTCACCGAGGATTTCTTCTAAGCGTTCACGGGTGACGCCGCCTGGGCGCAAAATCACCGGAAAAGGATCTGGCAATAACACCGTGCTTTCGATGCCGACCCGACACGGCCCGCCATCCAGCACCAACGTCACCGCGTCACCAAGCTGCTCACGTACATGCGCCGCCGTCGTTGGGGAAATACGGCCAAATGAATTCGCACTAGGTGCTGCTAACGGTACGCCCGCCGCACGAATCAGCGCCAAGGCCAACGGATGATCTGGGCAACGCACGCCCACCGTTTCGAGCCCGCTGGTCACCACATCCGGCACGATCGCTAATCGAGGCAACACCAACGTCAGCGGTCCAGGCCACAAATGCTCCGCCAATAACCGCGCCCGCGCTGATGGCTGAGCAACCGTCCAGGCCTGAGCCGAATCAGCGACGTGAACGATCAACGGATCAAACGTTGGTCGTCCTTTCGCGCTAAAAATTCGCAGTACGGCTTCCGCATCCAGTGCATTGGCTGCCAATCCATAAACCGTTTCGGTCGGCATGCCGACCAGTTGGCCCGCACGAATCAACGCGGACGCAGCAAAAATTTCAGCCGGTGACATGGGCGCGCAGTGTGGACCGCCGTCAACTACCGCAAGTTTTGCCTGGCATTAGGCCATTCTTAATCCACGGCGAACCACCTGCGACGGAGAGAGAGCTCGCTCAAAATTCGTAGTCGAGCACGCACACGTCTTCAATATGCGGACGAATCGGCACCACCGCTGCAACATGCGCCGGATGCGGCAGGTAAGCATCGCGTGCGGCTTTGTCCGTGAACACCACGGACAAACCGACGTGGTACTTTTTGCCAAGACCTTCAGGACTGTTTTGCCGTCCAACCGAGACACTGACGACGCCAGGAATGAGCGCTTTCATCGCACGGAACTGAGCAAACGCCGCCTGCTCAAGCGCCGACGTCATGCTTGGCTTCCACTGAAAAAAGACGTTGTGCTGAATCATGGTATGCTCCTGCTGCAGACTAAAATGCACTCGTGACGGCGCCAGCCTTCACGGTCTGACGTTGCCTGACGTAAGGATTAACCATCGAAGCTGAATTCGATGAAGTGTTACCATACCGAACATTGCTTTTGAATTCACTTCCCAGAGAACGCTTATCCTTCCGGGAAATCAGCACAAATTGTTTGAGGAAATCAGCAGGATGACGTCTTCATCAAGTCGAGTCAGGTTCGCTCTGCCGAGTTCACCAGAAAGCTTGAGCGACCGTTTGATCGCACAACTGCTCTCATGGTACGACAACGGGTCTGCTTATCGGCTGCGGCGCTGGTGCAGACATTCTGCTGCTAATACCGCTCATGTGGTTCGCTTTCGTCTTCAGCACTTCGGCGAGCGCATTAAACAACAGCCTCTTATTCAACGTTGTCGCACAACCGCAGAGTCAACGCTCAGACTTATTGGCCAACTTGCGAAGCCGCCGCTTCAACGTGCCAGTCGACTGAGCTCGCTCGTTGTCAGAAGAATCTCCGAGCGATTCCCCTCACCGCCGACGACTACGGTCGAATCATTGCGACGCCGCGTAAAGATCGCCACGCTTGATGCGCCGAAAAAGAAAACACGAAAAATTGGTCCTCTTTCAACACCTCGCCAAACCGCCGTAATTCAGCGCTTGGCACCTGAAAGAAAACCTACGACTGCAGATCCCACGCTGCTTCGCGATCCAACGCTCTTGCGCTGCTGGAGCTGCCAATGTCGCGTCACTATTGCCGCGCCACGTCGCGGTGGTTGCTACCACTGTCCTGAATGTTCCACCCTGATGACCGTCATTGATCCAGCGGTCGGGATGACGTGTGCATTTTATCAAGCTGGGGAACGCGGCGTGCGTATCAATTCGCAAGCCTGTGAAACCGAATCGTATACAGAGCCAGAGCTGGGGAAAACCGCAGAGGAATGAAGTCAAAGAAACTCACGCGCCACCGTTGTGGCACGTGAGTCAGAGTCCGCTTATAAACTCGCGTGAATGCCCTTGAGAGCCTTGATCAAATAGATCGTCGATAACTGTGGTAAACCTTCGCCCCATCGTTTCGCGTTGTTCATCCACATAATGCCTTCATGTCCATCATCAAGTTTCACCACCACGGCGCGCTTGCTAATGGCGGCAAATAAATCGGCACGCCAATCAGCTTTCTTACCGTCCTTCAATTCAATTTCGGTCATATTCATCATATGGAAAGTCTTGGCCATCGCCGCGTAGTAGTAGAGCAGACCTTCTTGTTCTTTGCCGGTAAGCATGCCGGGATTGGCGTCGAAATTATAATTTGATTTCACCCAATTCAGCGCTGCTGCGACACGCGGATCATCCGCTCGTAAATCTAACGCTAAATAACTGCTAATCAGCGCGTAGGTCATGGAGCCATAGCTGGTGAGCTTGACGTCTTTCGCAGCAGGTTCGCTGGCGCCGCCTTCTTTCGGATTCCAGCTACCTTCGGCTTTACTTTCTTCCGGGCTATAAACCGCGCCACCATCATTGCTGACCCACGGTAATTTATTGTGCGACGAAAGATTTTGACAGCGCTCCATGAATGCGAGTGCCTTCTTCAAATGCGGGTCGTTCGCCGGTACGCCACTCGCTTTTAATGCGGCAACCGCCGAAGCGGTGTTCGACAAGTCTTCGTGTCCCGCGCCTTTGGAGCCATAACCAATACCGCCCTCTGCGATACTATCGGCAGTGCTATTTTGACCGCCAAAAAGAAATTTCTGACCGCCAGCGATCCACTCCTGGTCCTCGACTTTCGCTGCCGCGAGAGCCATCAACGTAAATGAGGTTCCGTAACTGCCCATGCCTTCTTCCAGCGCATAGGTGCCGCCGTCCGTTGAATGATAATTTGCCCGCAACAGCGCAATCGCCTTAGCTAAGCGGGGATCATCTTTGGTCATGGCGAGCGGCGGTTTGGCTAGCGCTTCAACGCTCATGGCGGTGACGCCAATGACAAATTGTTTACCCGGCAAAAATGCGCCGTCCGGTTGTTGCTGAGCCAGCAACCAATTCTGCGCCTTGGTTAGCAAAGCCTCAACTTCGGCTTTGGTCGGCACCTTGGCGGCATCTGCCGCTGGGATGACGGTCGCAACCGCCAAACAACCGACGAGTGAGAGAGTAGAAAGAAAACGGACCATGGAGCACTCCGCGGTAAAGGGTGACAGATGCGAAGCGTGAGCATGGCTCGCGCCAATGCATCCCCCCATTTTGCCACGCCTAGCCCCGCCGGTGCCGAGAGTATGAGCAGCACCGCCGCGCTCTGCTGATCGAATGGACAACATCGGCTCGCTTACGCGTGCTGGTCAATTCCGCTCGCTGTCGGCCCAGCAACAGCGGCGCGGTATGCTCCCAAAGCTCGCTGAACGGCACGATCTGCCACGACGCGTTCGTTGGCCGACGATACTGATGCACTACCGACATTTACCTGAGTAGCAGAATCCTTTTGGGAACGCGTTGGATCGGTTGCTGAAGCCTTGTTTTCGCCCAACAATGCTGACGACTTTTCATCAGCGGCTGACGTCGCGCTGTCACCCTGCTTCGTCGTACCGTCAGACTCGCCGACCACTTTCGATTCGTCGTCGGCTTTTTTTCCATCATCGGATTTGGTCCGCAATTCTTGTCGTGCCGCCGCTTCAATGGATGAAGCCGCAGCAGCAACCGCGAGATCTTGACCCGAAGGTTCTGCTGGTGCCGTCGCCGCAGCACGAACGCGTGCCATTTTAGCTATGGTTGCTTCTGGACTTCCACCGCCACTCGAAAGATCGACCGGAACTTCACCGCCAATCGCGTACTGCTTTCCATCCGGTCCCTGTTGATAGCTGTACGAAGCGCCACCAACGGCACCGCCGCCAGCAGCCTGATGCGCAGCTTCATGGGCTCGCACTTCGCGATCACGGGACTGCAGTTGATCAATCACTTGCTGATCTGCCTCTGATAATTTTTTACCAGCAGCAGGCTTCGGTGTCTTTGTCTCTTTCTGTTCTGGCTTTGAAGAATCCGTTGATGGCGAAGTAGCCGCAACGTCGTTCGCCGGATCTTCCTCACTTGGCACCTGACCAGAGAATTCAAACGAATCACTGCCAGAGCGCCCCTCAACTTTCGACGGCGTTACCGAACTTGCCGAGGAAGAAGCGCCGCCGCCGAATGAACGTGCGGACAAAGATGTAATTTGCGAATTTAATGCGGAGTTTATGGTGATGGACATAGTTGCCGAATATAGACCAACGCACCAAATCGAGCAAGATCGAGAGCGTCAACACTGCTACATACCTGCCCCAAAGGCGGTCTCAGTTAGTCGGAATAAACCCCCTACCTACATCAGCCGTTTAGCCAACGGGATAGATTTCATTACGCATCTCCCCAGACAACAAACGCTACGTTTTGCTGGCAAAAGAAAGAGTCCAATGCGTCTAATTATTTATCCGCGTAGACATTGAACTCAAAGATCGACCAATGGTATTTGGCGCTCGTGCCGGTTTGTACGAGCTTGATAAACCGAGCATGTTGGACGGGGAAGGTGATCGTCGTTATGCCAAGTTGGCCAGCGCCGTTGGCAACTGGATCGCTCCAAGTTTTTCCGTCTTGAGATACCAACACGGAATACCCAGCGGGTGAATCCCACTGCGCCCAGGTGGAATCGAGAATAATTTTACTGAACGTCTGCTCTTTCTGCATGTCGACCTGAAACCATTGGCCAGGATACTGCACTTTGGTCATGTCGCGCCAGCCGGTCCAATGATCGCCATCAAGCGCATTTGCCGCCGCCACATCAACGATCAGTTTTTCACCGCTAAAAATATACGTGCCATCAGGCACCGAGGCCGAAGCCGTCCAGGTTTTTTTCTCTAAAGCGACCAGCACCGGCGCAACGGTGGCGGGTGACTTAGGCGTGGTCATCGGCAATACGCCAAGGCCGACAAAATTCCAGGTTCCGGGCACCACGGAAAATTTCACGTAGTCCGCATCTTCGCCAACCCACGTCAAACCAGCAACGCCGCTCACGAACGTCTTATTCCAGATAACCGTGCCATTGGCCTTGATCTCATTCAGCGTGGTGAACGAAACCTTCGGAATGCCAACCATCGCCGTGGTGTTCGCTGGCGAGACGACTGACAGGGCGTATTCAGTTGCCGACTTTTTCATCTCGACCGTGACATTGCCTTTAATGGAAGGAACTACCACTTTGATGGCCGTCAAAAATGCCTCTTTCGGCATCACGTGATAGGTGCTCCATCCCGGCTCCACCGGGGCAACACCGATAATGTTTTGAGACAAGATCAGCGCTGGTGGATTCCAGCCGTGGTTCAGCGATGACGCATCGTCGAAGGCGTCGATGCGCGAGGCCCACCAACGATCATAGTGTTCGAACAAGGTGGTGAACGTGCACGGAATCATGGTGCGGTAGCGTTCCTGCATCCGCATTAAGGCATATTCTTGTTTGCCCATGGTGCACAACGCTTCGAAAACCCAACGATCGAAGAAGCAACTTGAGTAAGTCTTCTTGGTCAAAACATTATCGAAAATCGCCTGCCATTTCGCAGGATCAGCAAGACCTGCATTCACTGCCATGGCGTTAGCGCGGTCATCAGGCTCGGTGACCTGGGTCGACATGTAAAAATTACCCTTCCAATATTGAGCATCAAACGTGCTCTTGATGGCTTCGCGCTTTTCGTCAATCAGCGCAACGTCAGCGTCGTTACCCGTGACCAATGCTATTTTCTTCAGCGTGCCTAGGCAGTTGTAATAAAAACACGTTTCAATGACTGCAGTATCTTTGACTTCTTTGCCCCAGTCAAACCACGTGCGCTTATTGCCAAATTTATAGACGTTAAAGAGAAAGTCTTTGGTCTGAGGATAGATCGCTTTCATCGAATCCAGATCGCCGGTATGCAAATAGTAAAACCATAATCCGTAGTCACCCAGAAACTCCAGATGCTGACCTGGATAGAATTTTGGTTGCAGTTTACGGCGAACGAGCTCGCGGCACAGGCGATGAGATTTCGCATCGAAAGCATAAAAACACTGATTCAATTCTGGCGTTCCATCACCCCAGAACCCAACCCGTTCGCGATCAGGGCAATCATAAAAATGATCACGCATGCAAATGTACGCGGTGCGAACCGCTTTCTTCCACAGGATATTGTAATCGTTATCATTGCATTCAAAGGAGCCGACGAATTCCGTATCGTAACCTGTCTCGCGATATCGCACCGCTCGCACGGTGACACCGGCGGGAATGCCGTAAATCGCACCTTCGCCGCTCACCCAGTGTTTGGCTTCGTAATCCTGAACCCCAGCACGCGTGGTGTAACTTTCCTTCTTGGTCAAAAAGAGCACCAGGGGATTGGTGGATTCCAGGGTAATGATTTTCCCTTCTTCCGATTCGATCTCAAGCCATGGCTGGAAGTGGCAATTATACGGCATCGTGCACACGAGTTTCCACGGTGCGTTTTCCGCATGAGGCAAGTCCTTGGAAACGCGGACGTAGGGCTTCTGCCCATAATCCTTGATGCCAGCATTCGTCCCTTCCGCCGCCATGACCATCGAAGAAGTAACAGCGAGGAGGAGCATTATGAATTTAAGCATCGGGTAATCTCGTAGTTCGTTGGTCTGACTGTCTATCTGGTGGCGAGAGGCGAGAGGCGATAAACAGGGTGGCAAAATGAGCGCTTCAACAACCAGGTCAACGCCGTGATGACGCTGACCAGGGAATCATCCGCGTGGGAATGATTCCCTGCGGATGATTATTTGCGCACGACCTCGATCCCAAAGTCGAACTCCGTGTGATGACCACGGCACGATGCCAAGTACAGCGCTAACGTATTCTTGCCTTGCTTGATCAACTTCACCGCTTCGGGGCTGAGCTCACAGGTGTTGGGACGCAAGATCGCCGCAACTCGATAGCCGTTGAGGTACACCTCTGAGCGCAGGTATTGATGACAGTTCTGCTGGACGATGCGAGCCGCGCTAATGGTTGCCGCATCAGCAACAGTGAAATCAAGACGCGCGTAGGTATTATAAAGCGGTCGCGGCTGAAACATGCAGGTGTTGTGGCTAACAAGGCTCACTTCGAAGCCAGCGAAGGGCGCATCCGGATGACTGTCATGCGCACGGAATGGCGCTTTTTTCTCACTCCATTTCGTCGCACTAAATTCCGGCATGTACCAACCTTTCATGGCTTCGCCTGCGGGTTCAAGATTGTCTAAGTAAGGGCTGATGTCCCCCGTCCATGCGTGAACGCGCCACGTTTTAGGCGGGTCTTCTTTTTTGATATCATTCGCCAGCGGAAGCAAAGCCTTCCACGTTCGGCGTTCCCGATGCTCCGAATCGCGAGCGACACCGGTGACGATCGCGGCGAGCGGTAATTCCTTTACGGCATCCAACCCCGCACGCAGTGATTTTACTTTCTCAATGTCATTGCCCGCAAGTCGTTCGATTGCCTTGAGCATGGCTTTCGAGCGGTCGCTCTCTGCGCGTGTCAAGCCCGTCTGGCTCTTTGTTTTATCAACGGTCGCCAGCGTCCAATCCATTTGGCTTTGGAGCGCTGCGCGTTTAGAGAGTAACTGTTTCCCCAGCGGTGTGCTGCCGATTGCTTCCTTCGACCATGATTTGGTCAGCGAATCAAAGGCGTCCCATTTTTTTTCTCGATAGAGAGCCAGCGCTGGTTTCAGATCGGCCCCGGCCTTTTTACTAAATGGCCCCAAATCTCCGCCAAGAATGCACAGGCTTTTCAATGGCAACGAATAGGTCAAACAAAGGCCACCGGTAACCTCAGTCGGTTGTCCACTAAATCCTGTGATACCTGTGAGATTTTCAGGATTCGGCAAATACTTTATCCCGCCATCCCAACGACGTTCTAAATCAAAGTACCAGCTTTGTTCATCAAGCAGGCGACGCAGCCCGGTTTGATTCTTCGTAAGAATAGCTCCGAGTGGTCCCCACGTTGCACTGAAAAATGCACCGGTGTGCGCGTCTTCAGTTAATTGATATGACAGTTCCGTGTCATCGGCAAACGCTCGTGATTTTTCCGCATCACCAAGCAAACGAAAGGCTATCGCTGCCACGGCATCTTTATTGGCACTCGATGGCGAACGATCCCACGGCGGATTATTGCCATAGGGAATAGTGCCCAGGCCAGCAAAGCGTCCAAAGAAATGAGTTGCGCTGGCGAGCGGCTTAGGATCAACGGCGACTCCGCATTCATCCATTAATACTAGCGAAAGGAAGCAAACGACACCCATGATATTGAGTTCACCATATCCACCTGGAACACCACCGGGGGACATTCCGTGAGTCCAACTACCACTATTCGCTATCCCAGCTCCAATTTCCTTTGCATAAAATTGTAGCCGCGGAAGCACGGCTACGTCCCCGGTTGCCAAGTAATATTCGGAAAGAAAGAGCGCCCCATAGCCATACGGCCACGCGCTTAGCCCTCCACTGTCGCCGTGGTCTTGATCGATCAATCCATAAGCACAACGACGAGCCGCATCTTGATCTTCGGGCGCAGGCGAAGACAGCAAGAATAGTCCATTGATCGAGGAATAAACTGAACCGCCGATAATCCCATTCGTCGGTTGCCGCTCACGCAGCCAACGCAGCGCCTGATCGCGGATGATGAGTGATTTTTTACAATCGAATGGCCACGTTGGCGACCGCCCACCAATGGGCTTAATTTTCACCGTCACTTTTCGTTCGACTCCGCGATAACCAACCTGGAATACCAGCGTGCCGTCAGCCGCTTCGGCTTTATTGATCTCTTTGCCAAACATCACTCGCGGATCAACCACCGGAAAGGTACTTCCGTTAACGCCCAGAATGTAATCGCCTTTCTTCAGCAAACCGTCGGCTGGTGAGCCAGCTTCAACGGACTCGATATAAAATCGATTGAGGTAAATCCATCCCATCGCACCCGTCGGACCAAGATTGGTCTGCCATTCACCCTTGGCGTGTTGCGAGGTGACCTCAAGGTATTTATTGAGTCTTTCATCGGTGGTTGCTGCCGTTGCTTGCGCGGGGAACGACATGCACGTCCACGCAAGTACGGGAACCATAAAAGTACGCGTGATTAGGCTCATTTCTGGCCTCCTTTTTTTGCTAAAGCAGCACGAATCTCGCTGAGCGATTCTTTTGAAACCGATATGAATTTTGAATAGTCAGGGTGACTGCGTTTGCAGCCAAATTTTTCCGGATCGGCAACCACGGCCTCTAAGGTTGGAATGGCCGCTGCGCCATGTTCTGCCAATTTACCCATGATGCTGAGCGTCATTTTCTGGTACGGGTGATATCCATTTTCCTGAATCGTCCAAATCGTAGATAAATCCTTGATGATGAATGGCACCAATTCCGTGGTGTCCACTTTAAGCCGGTTCAACAATTCGATCGCCGGAACACGGGTCTCTTCGCTAAAATTCGCATCGTAGATCGGCTTGCGGAAGACATCCTTCAGCGCTGGGATCACGGATGAAATATCGATCTTCTTTTCATGCAGACGACTTGCTTTATTGATGCCCTCTGCGCGAGACATCTTATCGGTCGAACGAATCATGGATTCATACACCGTCAGCATCACAGGAACATCTGCATTTATGGAGTTCAGCGCCGTTGCTGCGGCAATGCGCACCCAGTCTTCTTTATCTTTCACGGCAGCGTGAGCTAATTGCGTTTGACCACCCTTGCCTTGCTCGCCCATGGTCCCGAGACAGTCCGAAGCCATCCATCGCACACCGATCGCGGGATCTTTCACGACCAGGTCCGCGATCTTCGGTACCAACGGCACGATGGCGGACCGGTTACCGTCCGTCTTGGCCAACATCTGCAACGTCATCAATGCGCAGTGCCGCACATGCCAGTGCTGGTGGCCCAACGCCTCGCCCAATTCCGAAATCGCTGACACGCCTTTTGAGGCGAGCGCTGTGCTCAGATCTTTGCGTTGAAAAATCGTGTACGCTTCACGCGATTGTTTGATCAACGCGGTCGCTGATTGGCTAGATAACTGAGCCGGTTTTCCTAGATCAGCTTCACCACTAATAGCGACGTGAAATACGGCTGTGCACGCCATAAGCAGCAGAATTTTGGACACTGAATACCTCAACATGTGTTTTCCCCAGGATGTAATGGTACGCGCCATCGTGGAACGCGTTTTAGACCAATCGATTGACACGCAAATCGTTCCACCGTCGAGCCTGCGTCGTTCGCTCATGGAACCAGCAACTTGGCGGCTATTTCGCCTGCGCTTTCAACTCTGCCATGCGTTTGCGCATGTCTGCCAGCCGCTCGGACTGGGCAGGGTCGGCGGCGAGATCATTTTCCTCAAAGGGATCGACTGACACCTGAAAAATTTGTTCGAGTCCAAAGTCTGGCCAGTAAAAATATTTCCAGTCTTTGCGCACCAATGCTTCCGACGCCGGAATAAAGTCCTTACTTCTATGTTGCGCGTGCTCATAAAAGAATTCTTTACGCCAAGAATGCGCACCAGACGTTAGATAAAGCGAGGACAAATCGCGACCCTGCATCGTCCCAGGAGCCGTGATGCGAGTAGCGGCGAGTATAGTTGGAGCCAGATCAACATTCAGCGCGAAATCGTCATTCGTTGTCCCCATCACCGACGTGGGCATACGAGGATCACGAATGATCAACGGGACACGAATGCTTTCTTCGTGCGGGTACCATTTATCGGCAAGACCATGTTCCGCATGGAAATAGCCGTTATCTCCAGTAAAAATGACCAATGTATTATCAAGCACGCCTTGTTTTGTTAACTCTTCGAGCAAACGACCACAGGTAGCATCCACCTCGCTCGCCAAGCGATAATAATTTTTCATCATCTCCTGAAATTTCTCTGGCGTATCAAAACGCCAATGCCAGCGAACGCGACTTTCATTTTTCTCATTGGCGATGAATGGTGGAAGCTTATGAAAGGCTTCGTCCGTAGCGGTTTTAGGAACGGGAACGGTTACGCCTTCATAGAGCGTCATGCTTTCGGGCTGCGGCAGAAATTGTTTGGGATTCCCGTCTTCGGCGTGCGTCGCAAAAAAAGCTACCGTCAAGCAAAACGGTTTGTCGGTCGGTCGCTGCTGAAGAAACGCAAAGGCGTCTTTCTCATTTTTAGCCGTCACGTGAATCTGGGTGCCATCTTTCTGTTTGATCCAATGCGTTCCCGAATAAGCAATTCCAAAATCGTATTTATCGGCTGGGAATTTTCCGTTATGCCACTTACCGACATGCCCAACAAAATAACCGTTATCGCGCAGTAAACCTGGGAGCGTTTCCGCCCATGGCGTTTTAAATGCATCCATTGCTTGGTTGCCATGCCGTGACATCCACTGACCCGTCAACATGCTTGCCCGACTGACTCCGCAGATAGCCGTGGTGACGCAGGCGTGGGTAAAGCGAACGCCCTCCTGCGCTAAGCGATCAAGATTCGGCGTCTTCACCACGGCATCACCGGCACAACTTAACGTGTCAAAGCGCCAATCATCGGCATACAATAAAACGATATTCATTGGCTTGGCATCTGCGGACAATGCTAGCGGACTTAGACACCCGAACGTCGCTAATAGACCCACCGCAATCAGGCTTATTTTCACCGATATCCGCATTGATCACCTCTTTGCTGCTTATCGGTGCGCTTAACGATGAGTCTAGTTGGAACTGAAGTCTTCCGCCGAATTCCGACACCAGTTAAGGCGAGACACGAAATGAAGCGCCGACATAGGACCAGCCACGCCCTTTGAGGGCTAATTATTGGCCAAATGGTGGCGGCGGTGGTGGCGCGCCTAGCAATCCACTGGTGTGATTTAAGAACACGCGATTGATAACCTGATCGCCCGGACCTGTATGTAAGTCTTCAAACAAGGCCTCGCCTAAAGCATCGGTTAATTCATTCATCAGGGCGTCATTAAAGCCGAGCTGATCTAGCAGATCGTTGAGGAAATCGAGCGCCAAGTCTTTATCCCATCCACCGTCGCCTTCTTGCGGCCCGGTACTTTGTTCTTTGATATTCTTCCTTTTTGCGGAAGCGATCTGTGGTCGATTGGTCAACGATACCATGACGCCCAATCCTTTACCCATCGTCGCGCCAACTCCTTGGCGATTTTCCAATTCAAAGGCCTGGCCGGACGAACCCAAAGCATCGGCAACTTCTTTGCGCAGACTTACCTTCACTTTTCCCTGAATGAGAGCGATATAATCCTCGTCGCGTTGAATGCGCTCAACCACGAACAACGTACCGGTGACGCGCACATCCAAGGCCGCACCACGAACCCGTACGGCAGTGAAAGATCCTTTGTTCCGCAAATCAATTTGCACGGCGCCAGCAGATAAATCGATGACCAATTCTTTGCTTTCGGCAACGGTTTCGACCACGAAAGTCAATGCCGCCCCAGGGCTTAATGTCAGCGTGCCGGTCATGGGCGCTGCAAAATCGATTTTTGCCGGCTTTTCAGCACTCGATGTCACCAGCTGCCCAACAGTGATGTCGCTGCCGGGGTGCGCGGGCACTTCAGCGACGAATCCGTCACCAAGGCTCCAGGTGGCGCTTGGCAATGATGGCACCGTCGGTGCCGCCACTTCGGCGGCACCGACGCCGGTCCACATCGTCAGACATAAAGCAATGAACGGGAAAAGAGCGTGATGGAGATGTCGCATGGGGTGGTTCCTGGTTACCAATCAGCGGTCAAGCGGACGCCGACTTGAACACGGTCAAAGTCACGGTCGTTACGAGTCGATTCACGGATAGAATAGGTAAGAAATGGTCCTGCTGACATCCAGCTACCAAACCATCGTTCTGCGGCAATACCAACCTGCCAAACGGTTTGATGCTCAGCGGACTCCGTCGACTGGCCTTCATCATACCAACGCCATTCTAATGAAGTCTGTGCATGCGCATCCCAAATGCCGCATTGAGAATCGCGTTCGCCCAAGCGATAGAGCAACGCCACGCTTGGTTTTACCGTGCGATATGACTCAACGGCAGTTTTCGCATCATAGAGCCCACCCATCAGCGTGGTTTCCACCCGCCGACGAGGGTTGCCCGCTTCTGGCATCCACCAGTGACGCCACAGCACGTCAGCAAGCATTCCGCTCGCGTCATCGTTATCGTCATAATCGACGACGTACGCATCGAGCGATACTGAATCAAAATGATAACGCTCGGTACTTACCCGAGTCGCCAGCAGCGTTCCGCGCACAATCGTCGCCGCGCCTTTATCATCAATCCATTGGCGATTCACCGCGACCACAGCACCGGGGTCAATCACGCCAAAACGCAATAAACCAAAAGCGGCAAGACTTGCGCGTGCAAGATTTGCCTGACTTTCGTCGGGGTAAGCGTTGTAACGCAGCTCGCCAATAATATTGAGCTGCGACTTCGGCTCGCGAATAGCGCGCCACGTTCCATGTAATTCACCACCAAGAGCAAAACCTGCCGTATCGGTGGCCGTGGTCGTGTTCACGTCTTCGCGCAAAACGTTGCTATCATAACCGCCATCCAGTTCGAATCGCAGTGAGAACGCTTTGCGTTCTTCCGCCGTCGCGCGACCTGCCGCAGCTGCCGCTGCGTTGCCCTTGGGCTTAGTGCTCGATGAATCAGTAGATGCTGATGGAGTTCCTGTCGCTGGCGTCGTCGCAGGAACAACCGTCGAATCTGCCGATGGCGGCACTGGCGGCGCAGGCACCGTCGGATCGACCGCTGGTGGCGGTGGCGGCACTGGCTGATCTTCAGCAGCAACGGCACCGCACAAAGCTAAGAGGAGTGGAAGAGGAAAAGAGAGAGCGGTGTGTCGTTTCACGGGAGTTCTACCAGGATGCGAAAGCCGATGGATGGATTGGTATAAAATGGTTGGGCGCTGGTGACTGAGGTGGTGCGGAATTCTTGCGGACGATCACAGGACCACGATCCACCGACCACTTCTGCGCCATGCGTGGTTTTGGGATTCGTGCGATCTGCTACCCATTCGCTGACATTACCGCCAAGATCGAGATGACCGAACGGGCCGATATCCATCGGCGTGGTGCCTACCGCAATTCCGGCATCGCGCTTTTTACCGTCTGGCGTCATCAAACCCGCAGTAAAACTGCCATCGAAGACTTCGCCCCATGGATATACGCGACGAACATCGCCACCCGTAGCCGCAGATTGCCATTCGAGCTCGCTCGGTAAGCGAATTTTCAAAGAGGTCTGTTTCGCTAACCACGCACAATATTCTTCTGCGTCGTCGCGACTAATGCCAAAGATCGGCAAGTCCGCGATGCTCTGTGGCATGTCCAAGCGGGTGAGAACGACACCGGAAATATTATCCTCATCCGTTGCCTCTGATTGCCAACTGGAGGAGAGACCTTGGCGTGGAAACAATCGCATCAGGGTGTAATCAATCTGGCGTGATTCATGAAATGCTTTCCAACTGGCAACTACCCGTGGCCAAACCGTCGCGTCATGCAGAAAGCGATGGTATTCACGCGCGGTGATTTCGCGCTCACCCAACATAAATGCTGGACGACCAGCCAATGGAGGAACATAGCGCAGCACCATGCTTTTGATGGTCGGCAACGAACTTGGCCACGTCAGCGATACCGGAGAAGTCGCGTCGACCACCAGCGTGATTACTATTTCACCGCTGCGGTCACCGCTGCGGTCACCGCTGCGCAGTTCGTAACGGCCGCCTTTCAACGACAACGGCTCCGCTGGCAAAGTCAGCTCAGTCGCTTTTCCAACGGGCACCAAACGCGTATCGGGACCGGCATCGATCTCAGTAATGCGCAGCTTGATTCCTGTTGGCCCGGTCAACGTCAGACGTCCAAAATCTTTTAATAAATTAGCAAAGCGACCGTCATCGTAACGCGTCAGCAAATTGGCAAAGGCAACCACATTGGCGACATCGCGGCGACGGCGAGCATCAGCTAAACGCGCTTGATAGAGCTCCGCCAATATACCTTTGGCTTGAGCGATCAGCGGATTGCTTGGATCCTCCGCAAGAAATGACAACACGCTTTGACCTGCCGCTTCGGTGAGCGACCATTGTTCTGATGCGACACTTTCCGCGTTCTGTGCAACACGATGAGCCTGCCACAATGCGGTCTTCTTGGAGCTGGGCTGATCCGCCAACTTTTCTGTTAACGATTCCACCTCGGCGGCGGCGGATGCACGATTGCGATGCGCTTCCTGCAATTGAGCGAGATGCGCTTTGACGTCCGCCATCGCTGCGCTTGCCTTGCTACGGAAATCGGCCAGCCGTGCCAGGGCGGCAGACTCTGCTAACGACAGTTTTTCATCACTTAAAATGCGATCCCGTAATGCCACCAAATCAGCGCGATTCGGGATGAATCCTAACGCCTGAGCAATCGCATCTTTCGCCTGAGCAAACTGTTTGGCTGCAAACGCTGTGCGCGCGGTCACCGCCGCTGCCTCGCCCTTTCTCAAATCATCTTTCGATTTTCGTGCTCGCTCTGCCGCCAGGCGCAACGTGGCTACGCGTTGGACTTGTGCCTGAGTTCCGTCAACCGGAACGACGGATTCGGCCTCAGCGAAAAGATTTTCGGCTTGGCGCAGCAGGACATCGACCTGCGTATCGTCGCGGTCTAATGCATCCGCCTTGGCCAGAATGGCGTCGCCTTCCGCGCGATCTTTTTTCGCCTTCTTGGCTGCCACCACATCGAGTTCTTTACGTCGCTCAGTCGCTACTTTGGTGATCAATTGATTAATCGTTTCATCACTCGGCACCAATTTATGCGCTGCATCCAAGGTCTTCGCCGCTTGGTCTAATTGCTCGCGCCCCCACAGTTGTTTCGCTTCCATCACCAATACCTGCGCCTTTTGAAACGCCGCCTCACGCTGATTGCGTTCTTGTTCCAGGCGCTTCGCTTCCGCGAGAGAAACCTTCACTAAAAAATTCAAATCAGCGATCTCGCGATTATTGCTGTCGTACGTCAATGCGGTAGCCAAGGCCACGCGAGCCGCATCCAGCCTGACCATATCCATCGCCGCACGTCCGGCTTCGTAATCCTGCTTGGCCTGCGCCAACAAGGTCATGGCCTGTGCGCGCTTCTCTTGACTCTGCACCATCACCGTTGCCGTCACCGCAGTAACAACCAGTGCAACACCCGCCGCTGCCACCTGCACCTGTCGACGATGCGCAGCGTACCACGAACCAATTCGTTCGATCAGATTCCGTCGTCGTGCGAGCACCGCTTGGCCGGCAAGATAACGACGGATATCAGCGGAAAAATCGCTGCAACTCTGGTAACGATCAGCACGCTCTTTGGCCATCGCGCGATGAACTATCGCCACCAGGTCTCTGTTCAAATCGGGCGCGACTGCATCAAGTCGACTCCATGCGCCCAGCGAAATTTTGCTGATCATGTCAGCCATGTTACCGCTGTCTAAAGATCGGCGTAAAGCGAGTAGTTCATAAAGCGTCGCGCCCAGCGCATAAATATCAGAGCGCGCGTCGACCTCGGCAATAAAGCCCATCGCCTGTTCAGGCGGCATGTAATAAAGCGTACCCATGGCGGAGCCATCCATGGTCGCGGACGCACTTTCTTGATCACGCAAGGAAGCAACACGGCGTACCATTTCATTCTGTGGATCTGCTGAGCCAAGTAATTTCGCGATTCCCCAGTCCACCACCAACACTTCGCCAAATGGGCCAAGCATGATGTTGTCTGGTTTGATGTCGCGATGCACCACGCCACGGCTGTGCGCGAAGCCAATACCATCGAGAACCTTCAAGAACGTTTGCAGTTTTTCTTCGAGCGTCCATTTCGCTGCGGCCGCCGCGCTTTCGGCATCTGGCGGCGCAATGACATTGCCTTCTTTGTCTTTCAGCGTGCCAGCCTGCTGCTGCAATAATTTCATCACGCGACCGAGCGACATGCCCTCGATCAGTTTCATGGTGAAATAGAGCGTGCCGTCTTCCATCACCCCAAGATCATGAATCGGCACAATATTCGGATGTTCAAGTTGAGCCGTTACCTGCGCTTCGGCCAAGAATCGCTCGGTGACCTCGGCACTATTTGCGTGGCGACTCAAAATTATTTTCATCGCCGCTGGGCGACGGAAATCATGGTCGTTGATTTGTAGTACCGCGCCCATGCCGCCGGACGCCAACGGACGGTCAATCGCGTAGCGACCTTCCGTTCCCTGTTGATCAATCAGTTTAACGATTCCAGGCGGTAAGTCGCCCTTACCGATACGCGCCGTCACCATGTCAGACAATACCGATAAGCGTGACATTTGCAGCTTCTGGTCGAGCTGCTGGGTATCCGCCGGCAAACTCACATTCACCCGCGTACGTCCGGTGCGACTGTTTGTACGAGAAAGCGAACGAGATAGCGAACGAGACAGCGCTCCGCTGTTACTGAGCGACGTCGAATGCAGCGGCGTGCCCGAACCTGAGCCTTCATTCGTCAATTGCGTTCGCGACAAAACCGCAGGATCGGTCGATGAACCGCCAGTTGCGGCACCAGGAACGGAATCCGCCAACAACGTTTCCTCATTCCCGCGATTCGAAACGGCTCGCGTGGGAACGGTGTCAGCTTCTGGTTGCTGGCGATTCAAATCCGCAACCACGGTTTGATCAAGATTCACTGCCGATCCAGCGTTAGGGCGTGACGCAGGAATCGTCGCCGCATCGTTCCAGCCTTTGACTGGAACCGTGGCATTGAGGTCCTCCACGTCTGATGGACGCGGCTTGCGGTTGTCCGCTGGTGACGTCATCGCCGAGCGACAAAAAAGCGAACGCCGAACAGCAACAGGAAGAACGCGAAGGAAGCTAACCCAGAGCCGACGCCACATCCGCCGGACGATGAACTCGCTGTTTTGGTCGCGCTGCTTGGTGGTGGCGGAGGCGTTCCCTGATCGCGGAAAGTCGAAGAACTCGCGCTATTTTTGGCCACCGCACGCAGCGTCGGCGATGTTGCCGAAGACGGCACGCTTATCGTAATATCTTCACTGACCAAATTATTTTTGAACCAATATCCCTTGCCAGCTTCCAAGGTGTCAACCTGAACATAGTCGCTGCCATTCCAAAACCAGGGACGCGAAGTTGAGGGATCTCCTAATGGATTACCCATCGCTTGAGCCAAGGTCACTGCCCCAGAACTTGGGTAGGTAATGGTCAGTCCAACAGCTGGCGAAACGACGGCAGATCCTGGCCACATAAAGGTGGTCGCGTAAGTGGCCGTCGTAACTTCCACCGGAGGAATTCCCGCAAACGTCCAGCCATCGTGCAACACCGATACATTCGCTGGCGCCACTGACGCAGTTCCGTTCAGCGTAAAAGAAAGTGGCACACGCGTCGCAATAAATATTCCGGTCGTCGTCTGAATGCCGCCAACCGGCTGAGCTGGTAATTCGACGTAGGACTTAATAGTCGAATCCCAACTAAACGCACGCGTAATCAGTGGATTATTGCCGCTGAGCGCGGCCAACAAACTGACTTTGCCCTCGGCGGTGCTTGGACTCACCGCTGTATAAATAACCGCATCGCCCCGTGACAATGGGATAACAGGCGCGGTTACTGGCGTTACTACCGGCACAGAACCGGATGAACTCACAAACGTGCGCGTAATGGTCGTGCTGGCGGTATTGCCAGCGTTCGACGCCACCGCTCTGATGATGACGCTCGTGTTGTTTGCTAAATCGGTGACGCTGAAAGATGTCGCAAACGGCGCTTGCGTGCGCGTGGCCAACGCGGTCGAAACATCACCTGCGTCGCGATAAAAAATCACCTGTGCTGGAGGCACTTCGACATCGACATCCACACCAACCGAAACCGCGCCACCGCTGACCGTTGCTCCACTAACAGGAGTCAAAGCGCTGAACGAAACGGTCGGGCCTACGACGCTATTCGCTACCGTCACCGTTGCTGTTGTGCTGCTTATTGAAGAATCGGCATACGTCGCCCTTGCTTCAATGCTGAGCGAACCATTCGGCAGCGATGTCGTATTGAAAGTGGTCTCGTAAGTGCCCGCGCCCGTGGCGGTCGTATCCGGTGTCAGCAGCGTGCCGCCAGCGAAGAAATCAACTTTGGTCACTGCCGATTTATCACTTACCAATGCTTGCAATAAAACGTTGTTGCCAGAAACCGTACCCGTTGGCGACACAATGCTCACGCTCTTTAATGATCCAAGGGCCACATTCAAATCACTTTCATTCACTAAATACACGTAATTAATCACCTGTGATTGGCCAGCGGGCACATCACCCAGATCAAACGCCAAAGAAATCGCGCCATCGACGAATAGCGGAGCATTCGCGCGAGCGGTGTCGGCCATAACAACGCCATCGATATTTGTTCCTAATTGCAGAACACCGAGCGGATCACGTATCGTATAAGCATTAGAATCGGTCGAATACGCCACCCGCGCCCGACTGTCGATGGCACCCAGCCCCAACGTGACGCCCTTAGTTGGTCCCTTCGCCACCACTAATGCTTTGTTGGTATTGTCCGACGGAAATGCCGGTTGGGTGCCACGCGGAGGCTGAAACGAAACATAATTATTGGTGGCGCCACTCGTCCCATTTACCGGGATTCCTGCTTCCTGATCCGGATCCACGCTGCGCAGATATTTTAAGCCAAAAATAGTCGTCGTCCCGGTGTTCGTCAGGACCACGTTGATGACAAAGAATTTGTCATTCACATTAAAATGTACCGTCTGCGTGACGCGTAACGATTCGCTTACCGTGGTCTGATTGACCACGGCGGAATGGGTAACACTGCCTTGCCATAGCGAACGAAGGTCACTGCCGTCGCTCGAAATGTCTTTGGGGAAATTATTCTCATTTGCAAAAGTTTTTGACGTATCAACCAAATGTGAAATAAATGAATTGAGCGGTGGATTCGCCAAGCCCGCGTTCATGTAACGAACGGTATTTTCATTGGACGCACCATAATTCCACGAAACGCCCCAAACTTCTTCTGGAGTACCAGGCACGAAGAAGTCACCCGAATCAGTCGGTCGGTCGGTCGGTGAAGCCCAGCCAAGAGGATTGTAGATAAAACCCAAGGTACCGAACGTCGACCTGATGTTTTGCAGTGGATGAAACCCGTCAGCGAAATACGCCGGATCCTCAGCGCCAAACGATCCCAGCGTGTGCATGCCCAGTTCAATGTAGGTTCCCTTAAGGAAAATCGAACCAGATGGCGTACCAACCAAGGGCGCAGCCTGGCCAAGCAACGATTGCTGAGGTTGCACTGACTGAGGTTGCTGTCCCTGATCAGCCGCCGATAAGCCCTGGCCGCTCAACCAAAACGCCAACGCGCTGATAAGTAATGCCGAATAAATGCGGTAAATTGCGGAATTTTTAGCTGCGTATCGCATGGTTTTTTCCTCTTTTAAGATGACTACACAGCAAGACATGTGAACGGTTTGGCGCTAGAGAACAGCGCACGTGCACCAGTCCTCGACCCAGCTAACGAACGTGCGGCACCCTATCACTCATGCGCTCGACACAAGTCGGCTTCTCCCGAACGGTTATCACCGCGTCACGTCGGCCGATGGTACGACATTTGACACCCTGCGACACGCTTTTCGTAGGTCATCGTTCTGGCCTCTCAATGCTTACTCAAAACGCGCTGCAGCGCAGACTTCCTCTGCCTCGCCATCTGGCCTTTTCGCTGAACAAGAAAGACCGTCGCCGTCGTATGATGTCCTCAATTGCCTGCTGACGACTTGACGCACACATCTTTTGCGCGGTATGCTGGAAAACTTTTAGGAGCCTCTCATGCGTTTATCTCCCGCTCTTGCGCTGATTGCCAGCTGTGCTGGTTTGAGCTTTGCTCAAGAATCATTTGTGGTGGGCCCACGGGCCTTGGGCATGGGCGGCACTGGTGTGGCTGCGGTCGATGATGTTCCGGCCCAGTACTACAATCCTGCGGCTTTTGGTTTCTTCGCCTATCAACCGCCCGTTGCAGAGCAGACGGACAAAGGACCCGACAGTGTCGACAACAATAAGCTGTGGGAAAAAAGTTGGGGCGTTGGGATCGATGCGACGTTCGGTGCACAAATTCATAAAGACTTCGCGGACCACATTAACGTGCTGAAGAAATACTATGACAATGGAACGCTTGACCGTCTGAGCGCCGCAGGGTTAGCCGGCAGTCAGGCGGATGCATTGGCCCTGATAGATATGCTCAATGCATTGGGCAATCTCAGTGATTCCGACAATGCGATCACCGCCGATGCCAATGCTGGGCTATCTGTGCGGATTGGCCATTTTGGGCTGGGCGTGAGAAATTTCACACAAATTTCTGGACGACTGCAAAACCTCGATCTGGTCAATCTTGGACTTGGAGGATTTGGTGATCTCAATACGCAATTAAACGGTATCACCCCTCCTGGCTCCGGTTCGGTACTGACCGCAGCACAATTAAACCAACTCGCCACCAGCACGACTCTGAGCAATGCGAATATCACTACCATTGACCAATTAGCAGCACAGGCCGGAGTCACTCCTGAACAGACGCAATTGTTGGTTGATTCCTTAGTCGCCGCGGCCAATGGCAGCGGCGGAGCACTGAATACGAACACCAGCGCTGCACGCATGTACGGCGTCAGTATGCTCGAAATTCCACTGTCCTTTGGCTGGGCCTTCAACGAAAATCTTTCCGTTGGTGGTAACTTAAAAGCCATGATCGGCCGGGTATACGGTACCGATGTGTTGGTCTTCGGTGATGATGTCGCCGGTGCGATCCAACGAGCGGATGAGAATTACCAACAAACCGTCACTTGGGGCATCGACTTGGCGGTCATGTTCCGCTTACCAATGCTCAATCTGGGATTGACGACCCGCAATTTAAACAGCCCATCGTTTGATGGTCCGACAGTCGGTTTGATCAAATACCAAGACTATAAAATTGATCCTTCGGCTACTCTTGGTGCGGCATTTATCCCGGTAGAATGGTTTACGCTCGCGGTGGATGTAGATCTTACTTCCAATTCAACCGTGTTATCGAATTACGACTCGCAGATGCTGCGCGTTGGGGTCGAACTTAATCCTATTCATTTCCTCGCTCTACGCGCTGGATACTCATACAATATTGCTGAGAGCGACATCGGAGGCCTGGTCCACGGCGGTGTTGGAATTGATCTCTGGCTCATGCGAATCGACCTTGCCGGGGCGATGTCGCTGAAAACCACCACCTATGACGGCAATACCGTCCCGCGTGAGGCCCGCGTCGGTCTGCAACTTGCCGCTGATTTCTAAGCTCTGGACGTTGCCAGCGGAGAGAAACAATCCTGCCGCATGACGGCGACTGATCTCCTTGGTGCGGTGAATCCATCTGCGTTCCTGACCGCTGGCCAATGGGACCGACCTGGGCTTGTGCAGACGCTGAGCGCCGCAGCGATCGCGTATCGCGCGGAAAAATTTACCCGTTCACGGATTGCTACATTCGCGCAAGCGAATTCGTTCGCCATTGTCACTGGTCAACAACCGGCCGTTGGCGGTGGTCCGCTTTATACGTTGG